>JAUWQW010000001.1 GCA_030610885.1 Candidatus Aminicenantota bacterium
TTTCATTGTTAACCCCATTTTTACACCTCTTCTGATAGATTACATCAAAAAAGGTACCACTTCCTGATAAATTTTTCATATAGATTTTTTCGTGCGTCAACGATCTATACTTCGTATAGATTCTTAAATGAGGCAATAGGATATGAAATAAAAAAACAAAATGAATAAAATATAAGTATAATATTAATAAAATGAGATATAATTGAAAAAAAGCATGACTTTTTTTAGGAGATAAAAATGATTGTATTGGATAAGGTTAGTAAAAAATTCAGGTTGTCAAAAAAACAGAAAAGAGAGATGGGGAATGGTTATAAGGATAATTTTATATGGTCAGTTTCAGATGTGAGTTTTAAATGTCAGCCTGGACGGATTTTTACTCTGGTTGGACCAAATGGTGCTGGAAAGACTACAACTCTTCGTATGATTGCAACAATGCTTAAGCCAAGTTCCGGGAAAATAAGAGTGGCTGGTTATGATACTGTAAAAAACCCTGAACATGTAAGGGAAAATATCGGTTTTTTAACAGGTACAACTGGTTTATATGCACGTCTTACTCCGAAAGAATTTGTAAAATATTATGCAGATCTAAATGGAATGGATGAAGCTATATTTAAAAAAAGAAGGGATGATTTGTTTGATATTTTGGGCATCAATGAATTTGCAAATCGTCGTATAGGAAAACTCTCAACTGGAATGAAACAAAAAGTTTCAATTGCAAGAACAATGATTCACGATCCTGATGTTGTAATATTTGATGAGCCAACTGTTGGGCTTGATGTTATAACTTCTCGAAGTATTATTCAGTTGATAAAAAATTCAAAAGAGATGGGTAAAACAGTGATTTTTTCTACGCACATTATGGGAGAAGTTAGCCTTATAAGTGATGATCTCGCGATTATTCATAATGGAAAACTTCTCTATAATTCTACTTATGAGAATTTTATTGCGCACATGAAAACCAGAACAATAGAAGATGAATTTATAAAAATCATAAAGGAGGCATAAGGTGAAAAAAACATTCATCATCTTTAAAAAAGAATTATTAGATACATTAAGAGACAAAAGAACAATATTAGTAATGATCGTTATTCCACTTTTGCTTTTTCCTATACTTATTAATATTGCTACTAAAATTACAGTTAAACAGAGACAGAAAGCAGAAGAAAAAATATTAAATGTAGCTCTTATCTTAAACAAAAATGGCGGATCTTTTAAAAGTTTGTTAAAAGGTAAAAAAAAAATAAATTTGAAAGAAAATGTAAAAGAACATGAGATAACTAATAAGATTAGAAATGGAAATTTAGATTTTGCAATTATTTTTAACAAAGATTTTGATTCTAAGATTAATGAAAGAGAATCTGGTATCGTTCGTCTTTATTATAAATCATCTGAAGAGGTAAACATTCAGAAAAGTAGAATGGTAAATTTATTAAAGGAATTTGAAGATAATTTGATATTCATACGCTTTAAAGAATTGAAAATAAACAGGAGTATTGTAAAGGCAGTAGAAATTGATGAACATGATATTGCATCTATGAAGGAAAAATTTGGAGAAAAAATTGGTGGATTTTTACCATATATTTTTGTTATTTTTTGTTTTATAGGTGCAATGTATCCTGCAATTGATCTTGGTGCAGGAGAGAAGGAAAGAAGCACGCTTGAGACATTATTAGTCTCTCCTGCTAAAAGGTTGCAGATTGTGTATGGAAAATTTGGTGTTATTTTCCTTGCAGGAATAATGACCGCAGCTATATCAGTATTCAGCCTTTTTCTCGCTTTAAAAACATCTCAAGAGATTCCAGAGGAAATATTAACTATTTTACTTAGAATTGTAGATTACAAATCTATTTTGCTTGTTTTCACACTTTTAATCCCTTTGTGTGTTTTTTTTGCTGCTTTATTGCTATCTATTTCCATTTTTGCACACTCATTTAAGGAAGCCCAAAGTATTATGACTCCTTTTAATTTTCTTATTATATTCCCTGTTTTTATAGGGTTATTCCCCGGAGTTAAGTTAGATTCAGTTACAGCTTTAATTCCTGTTTTAAATGTGTCTTTAGCAACAAAAGAGATTATTTCTGGAACCATTAAAGCGGGTCTACTTGCAGAAGTTTATATGTCTTTATTTATACTTGCTGGTTTAAGTTTGTATTTTTGTGCTAAGTGGTTTCAGAGAGAAGATATAATATTCAGGAATACTTAAATTTCAATAACTTACTTTAATTTGATTGTTATCTATTTGACCACTTTTTGGTTGTTAGGGTGAAACCTGCTACAGTATATATCAATATTGAAAAAATTGTTGTGAAAATAGAAAAAACGAGCATATAAGGAACATCTTTTTTTCCTTCTATTCTTAAGTAATATAACATAAAAAAAAAGCTGAATAGGGTTGAATAGGCGAGTATACGTATTATTAAATTCCCACCAACAAAACCTGATAAGATAAAATAATAAAACCAAAAAAAGTGAAATATAATTAAAGAGATCGTTGAAGAAAAGTCAATAAAAGGAAGAATCCGATTACCTTTTCTTTTAGAGTTGAACATAAATTTTGAAAAAATTATGCTTTCTCTAATATTGCTCCTTGTCCAGCGAGTAAACATTTTTAATATTTTTGGGAGACTTTCCGGGACAATTGTAAAAGACACAGCGCTTCTCTGGTAAAAAGTCCCGGAGCCAGTGCGTAAAACCTGGTTAGTTAAGCTTCTGTCTTCACCATAAGTGCATGGCTTTTTCAAAAATTTTTGATTTATCCAATCCTCAATAACATTCTTGAGTATAGAGACTCTATAAGCGGAAAATGCTCCTGAAAGGCAAAACACGCTGGTAAAAGTAGATTGAACTGCTCTTGAGAAATCAAAAGCCATAGCAAAATTGGCATTAAGCATTTTTGTGAATATGTTTGCATTTTGGTTCCAGATTCTGATTCTTCCTGTAGTTGCTCCTATTTTGTTATTAAGAATAAGTGGTGTTAAAATTTCTTTTATTGAATTAGATTTAAGGTAAGTGTCCGAATCAACTGTTATCATAAAGGAAGATTTTGATTGTTTGTAAGCCTCATATAGAGCTCTTCTCTTTCCTTTATTTTTTTTAAATTTGATTATTTGTACGATGTTTGGGAATTTTTTTTTTGCTTTATCCAAAAAGAAATATGTGTTGTCAGTGGATCCATCATCAATTGTAATAATTTTTAATTTGTTTTTTGGGTAGTTGCATTTAGCAATAGAACAAATGGTTTTATAAACAGTTTCTCCTTCATTGTAAGCAGGTACTACCACAACTGCCGTAGGCCATGATTTAACTTTGTCTATATTGTAAGGGCGGTATTTGAACCATAAAAATGTTCTGAAAATTATTGAACCTATGAAAATTAATCCGCTCATAAAAAGTAAATATCTAAAGAAAAAACTTTCCACTTTTCCCATTTTATTAAATTCCCAGTTAAGTAAAATATCATTTTTTATAGCTATTAATATAATAATTATTCCAAAAATTAAAATTAAGCTTCTGTAAAGTGGTTCCATTTTATCCCAACTAAAACTTTTATTTTTGCTAATTTCTATTGCCTGTTTTTGTAAAAGGGTTTCCATTAATTCTCCTTTTTTAAAAATTGTTAATTTTTTATTATATCATTAAATTGATTTTTTGTGAAATTTTTTAAATCTCTAAATCTCATTTTTAGTATAATTTTTTTTTAACACCTAAAGCTTATTTGTTGACATTTTGTTTAAATAAAAATAGAATAATACTATGTCAAAAGATAAGGTAACATTAAAAATCCCAAGACCTTTATATGATAAATTGAAAAAAATTATAAAAGAGAGTGGATTTTCCAGTGTAAATGAATTTGTTGTATATGTACTAAGAGATCTGGTCTCATCAGGAGTTGAAGATAAGGCTGAATTAACAAAAGAAGAGATGGAAGCTATTAAGAAAAGATTGCAAAATCTGGGATATTTCTAAAAAAAGATTTTACATATTTCAAAAAAATTAATTTAATTGTTGAAAAATCCACAAAAGAGTGCTATAATTATAGTATGATTGTAGTAACATTGGAGGTGTTATGAAAAAATATGTTCTGTTTTTAATTGTACTTGTTTTTGTTTTTCAAGGATGCAAAACAAGTAGTAGAAGATTAGAAGAAAGGAAAGTAACATTAACTTTAGGTGCTTATACTGTACCAAAAGAGGCTTATCAGAAGGAAATCATACCTGCCTTTAAAAAGATGTGGAAAGAAAAAACGGGCCAGGAAGTTAAATTTGAAGAATCATATATGGCCTCAGGTGCACAATCAAGGACAATTGCTTCAGGCTTTGAAGCTGATATTGCTGCCTTGTCTTTAGAAAAGGATATAAATAGGCTTAAAGAAAAAGGTCTTATAACACACAACTGGAAGAAACGAAAATATAATGGTTTTGTCACAAGATCGATTGTTATAATTGTATACAGACCTGACAATCCAAAACACATAAAAAATTGGGAAGATCTTACGCGTGATAATGTAGAAGTGATATACCCGAGCCCTAAAACGTCAGGTGGCGCAATGTGGATTGTTAATGCTATATATGGTTCAGCACTTAAGAACAGTGAGTTAAAGAATGGAAAACAGGACCTCTCTTTAGCAAAGGATTTTTTAAAAAGAGTTCAAAAAAGAGTAAAAGTTATGGATAAATCAGGGCGTGCTTCAGTTACAACATATGAGAACGGAATTGGAGATGTATTGCTAACTTATGAAAACGAAGCTTTATTAAGACAAAAACAGGGGAAAATATTCCCATTCATTATCCCAGATGCAACTATTCTGATTGAAAACCCAATTGCAGTTATTGATAAAAATGTAGATAAACACGGTAATCGTGAACTTGCAGAGGCTTTTGTTGATTTTGTTCAGTCAAAAGAAGCACAAAGAAGTTTTGCAAAATACGGTTTCAGACCTGTTGACAATGAAATTCTAAAAGAATTTAAGGAAAAATATCCAGTACCTACACAGCTCTTTAATATAGAATATCTTGGAGGATGGGAAAAAGTTTCAAAAGATATATATGGGGAACAAGGAGTCTGGTTAAAAATAATATTAGAACTTGCAAATGAATAAAGGTCTTAAACGTTTTGTGAAAGGGGATTTAACTGTCAGGGGCATAGCCCTTTTTTATATTGGATTATTGATCATACTCCCTGTTATAGCAATAACCACAGAGGCTTTCAAAGGTGGGATCCCGAATTTATGGAAACAAATAACATTGCCTCAGGCTTTGTTTTCATTAAAATTCACCTTTATTATTGCTTTAATAATGCTTGTAATCAATATAATAACAGGAACAGCAACTGCATGGGTTTTAGTTAGATATGATTTTCCATTAAAAAAGACAATTAATGCGTTGATTGATATTCCTTTTGCAATTCCAACAGTTGTTACAGGAATGATGCTTATTGTTCTATGCGGCCCAAGAAGTCTAATAGGTGATTTTTTTGGAAAACATGGGATTGAAATCATTTATAATAAACCTGGTATAATTCTGGCTCTTATTTTTGTCACATTTCCATTTGTTGTGCGCTCAGTTCAGCCTGTATTGATAGAAATGGAAAGAGATATGGAAGAAGCCGCGCAAACGCTTGGTGCATCTAAATTTAAAATTTTTTTCCATATTGTTCTTCCCACAATTTTTCCTTCTGTTTTAACAGGTGCAGCCCTATCGTTCAGTAGAGCTTTAGGGGAGTTTGGGTCAATTGTAATTGTTGCGGGTAATATACCTATGAAAACTCAGGTTGCTTCTGTATATATTTATGGAGAAATTGAAAGTGCTAATATTCAGAGCGGTTTAGGAACAGCAGTTGTACTTTTATTAAGTTCTTTTATTGTTTTAATCTTTTTGAACTTTATACAAAGATGGAGCAACAAATATGGAAAATAAGACTAATTGTGTAGAAATTGTACGCAAGCAAAAACAAACAGGTAAATGGATTCTCATCTCTGTTGTATTATTATGGTTTTTTGTGTTGATAATATTCCCATTAATTGGAATTGTAATGGAGACTTTTAAAAATGCAATATCTGTTATTACTTCATCCTTGAGTTCTACAGCATCTACACATGCATTCTGGTTGACAATATTAATAACATTTGTAGCAGTTATTATAAATACCATTTTTGGTACTATTATGGCAATTGTTTTTGCAAAGCAGAATTTTAAGGGAAAACTTTTTTTAGAAAGTTTAATTGACCTGCCTTTTGCAGTTTCTCCTATAGTAGCTGGGTTTATGTTTGTAATACTGTTTGGGCCAGGAGGATGGATAGGGAGCTGGTTTTATTCAATGAATATAAAAATTATATATGCTCTACCTGGAATGATAATTGCGACACTTTTTGTGACACTTCCGTTTGTGGCAAAAGAGATAATACCTGTTTTAAGAGAATTTGGAATTGAGCAGGATGAAGCTGCATTGATTCTCGGAGCTTCTCAATGGCAGATTTTCTGGAAAGTAACACTTCCATCTATAAGATGGGGATTAGCATATGGGGTTACTCTGACAATTGCTCGTTCCATTGGAGAATTCGGAGCTGTTCTTGTTGTAAGTGGAAGTATTATAAATAAAACTCAAACTGCTACATTGCGCATACATGACCAATTTACTGATTTAAATTATGCAGGTGCTTTTTCTGCAGCTCTTATCCTTGCATTGATATCATTTATTATTCTTAATTTAATACAGTATGCACAGAAAAGAAAGGAGAGAATTTGAAATGAGTGGAATTATGGTTAAAAATATAACCAAAAAATTCGGTGATTTTGTTGCAGTTAATAATGTTAGTTTTGATGTTAGAGAGGGTGAACTTGCTGCACTTTTAGGACCAAGTGGTTCAGGGAAAAGTACATTATTAAGGGTTATAGCAGGACTGGAAAACCCAGACATGGGGCAGATTTTTTTGACAGGAAAGGATGTTACTCCATTGAGAACACAAAAAAGAAATGTGGGTTTTGTTTTTCAACATTATGCACTTTTCAAACATATGACAGTTGAAAAGAATATTGCATTTGGCCTTGAGATTCAGAAAAAAGACAAAAAAGAGATAAAACAAAAGGTAGAAGAATTAATTGATCTTGTAAAACTTAATGGTTACAACAAACATTATCCTTCACAGCTTTCAGGAGGGCAGCGTCAGAGAGTAGCACTTGCAAGGGCACTTGCTACAGAACCAAAAGTTCTTCTTCTTGACGAACCCTTTGGTTCTTTGGATGCTAAGGTAAGGAAAAACCTGGCTCAATGGATAAGAGATTTGCATAGCAGGGTTAATGTAACAAGTGTTTTTGTTACACATGATCAGAACGAAGCTATAGAAATTTCTGATAAAATTATTGTAATAAATAGGGGAAAGGTTGAGCAGATTGGCAATGCAACTGATGTTTATGAACATCCTAAATCAAAATTTGTTGCAAGTTTTGTGGGAAATGTAAATGTGATTAATGCAAACATTAAGAAAAATTATATTGTAATTACAGGAACAAAAGAAAAAATACAATTTAAAGAGAAAACAGGAATTAATTTTCAGAACATAGTGTTGCTTATTAGGCCAGAAGATATCATTATAAAGGATAATTCAACAGAGGATACTGTGCCTTGTATTATTAATGGAATATATTATAGAGGAAGTTTCTATGAGGTTGATTTAAAAGTCGGCACTAATAATGTGAAATCACTTGTCCCTAAAGAAAATTTTTTTAAGTTCGAATGGCAGAAAGGGGAAAAGGTATATGTCAGGTTTAGAAAATTTAAAATATTTGAAGCTTCTGAAGGTCACAAAAAGGTTCATGAAATGCTCAAGCAACTGGGCTATATTGAATGAAATCTAAAACACTCTTTTTTTGTTCCAAAATTAAGGTTTTATATTATATTAATAATTATTAAAAAAATTATAAAAATCATCTGTGATTTTATTTGCAATTATGATTAATACTATTTTTTTTTATTAAATCTTATTGATTTTTTCTAGGATAGATTCGGCTTTTCCAGAATAGGGACTGAACATTTTGGAGAGATTATTAAATAATTTTATTGCTTCTTTCTTTTTATTTAACCTTAAAAGAGCAATTCCTTTATAATATATTGCTTCATCATAATAAGAAGGATTAGCATTTTTTATGATTAAATTAAAAATTTTTATGGCATTTTTATATTGATCATTTAATAGATAACAGATTCCTTTGAAAAACAGTACTTTAGGGTTATTATCAATGAATTTAATTTGGTTTAGAGTATGAAGGGACTTACTAAACTTTGTGTTATTGTAATAAATCATTGCTTGAGAAAATAACTCATTACCTGATTGGTTTCTGGTTTCACTCTCTATATACACGGGAGGTGTGAAATATGAAATTTTCAATAATATATGTTTCTGATTAGATTCTTTAATTATAAAAATAGATGATATTAGTATTATTAAAAAAGATGAGAATATTAGTAATGGTTTAAAAACCAATCTTGGTTTTTTGCCTCTTAAGACAATTTTAACCCTTTTTTTATTTAATTTTTCATTTAATTTTAATTCAAGGTAACATTTATCACATTCAAAATAATGCTTTTCAAATTTTTCTTTTTCTTTTTCACATAGTTCTTCTCTCAAGTAACTATCAATAAGAATTGAGAATTTCTTACACTCCATTTTTTCTTCTCCATATACTATATAGATCTTTTTGTTTAAAAATCTCATTTTTTATTTTTTTTAATGCCCTTATCTTTCTAACACTAATATAATGCTTTGATTTACCTAACAATTCTGCGATTTCATCAATTTTATTTTCTTTTAGATAGAATTCCTTTAAAATTATTTTATCGAGTTCAGAGAGTTTGTTGACAAACTTATTTATTATTTGAGTCATATTTTCTGATTCGAGTCTCTCGTTCTCTTTCAAATTATAAGATAATTCAATTGTTTGACTGAATTTTTTTTGGATGTTTATATTTTTCTTTTTTTTATAGAAATAATTGTACAAGACTCTTTTTGAAATCCCGAAGATATATGGAGCTATATATTTATCATCAATAATTTTGTTATTCTCAATTCCATTAAAAAAAGCAGCGAAAACTTCCTGGACAAGATCTTCGTGAGAGTTTTCTCCTTTTACCCTGCATCTAAAATATGAAAAAATTCTAGAATTAAATCTATTTATTAGTTCAACCTGAATATTTTTTTCCTTATTTTTTAATCTTTCAATGCAACTTTTATTTTTTGTCATTGTCACATAAAATTTTTCTCCATAGAATTATTTATATAATTTGATTCAGGAATGGTTTTTTCTCTATTTATCTCTACTTTTATATTTAGGCTGGGTTGAGCTCTGAAGTTTGTTTTAAAAAAGATTGTAGAATTGTTTGTAAAAAGTTTTTTGTCTATATATTTCAATTTATATTCCGCTCTTTTTAATTTATTAATATATATTGTTAGAAAGATAATTTCATTTAATTCTGGCTTGATTTGAAAGTTAAAATTTGAGTTATTATTAATTTTTATATAAATGAATTTATCTATATGTACCAGAATGTCAGTGACTTTAAAATCTGGAAGGTTATTAGAGAAAATTCCTATTGTAATACTTCCAATTAAAATTAAAAAAATTATTATTCTTTTCATAATATTTATATATATGTTTTTATCTAAAATTTCAATATTTTAATGAGTTGAATTCTTTTTTTTTTTAGTTTAAAATTACAATAAATGAGATTTGGGAGAATGTTTTTCTTATTATTTTTTTTCTTTTCTATTATTTTAAGTGGAATAAGCATAGATCAGAATAGTTTAGAGAAAAATGTAAAAGAATCAAATAAATATTTTTCTGATACAAATGATAGCAGATATTACTATATTTCTGAAAGAATAGAAAATATTTTTTCAAGCATTATAAGATATTTTCTTTATTTATATGATAAAACTTGTAATAAGATATTTATAGATAAAGCTCTTTATTTTAGTGAGATAAAAAAAATATATATATATAATTTAAATTCCAAAAAAAATAAAATAGATTTACTTTTTAATATAAATATTAATATAAATAAAAATGGAAAGGAATATTTTTTAATAAATAATAAATATTTGAAAAATTTATTAAGTTTAAATTTTAGTAAAGACAAAATTAGCTTTTTTGAAAATAAACTAAATTCGTTGAATAAGGAATATTTAGAATTGATGAAACTTATTTCAGATATTCCAATTACACTAAGATTCAAAGATTTTAATACAAAACTAATTCAAAAAAGGATGAATCCAGGTCAGTTGATAATAAAATATACTGTTTTAAAAGAAGATGTTTTTGCTTTTTATATTACTAATAAATCTATAGGTTATATTAAGCCAAAAGTTAAATATAATCAAATTTTCAAGAAAATAAAGGATCTAACTGAACCTCTTGATGATTTTAAGAGTGGTAATGTTGATTATTTAAGAATTAACTATAACCTAAACATTGCAAATTATCTATACAATATACTTCTAAGGCAAGTATTAAAAAATCACAAAAATATGGAAGAGATTTTTATCATTCCAGAGAAGGAATTATTTAAACTGCCCTTTGAAGCCCTGGTAACAGGTTTTAATGATAAAGATTTAGATCCTGAAATTATATTCTCAGAATATAGATCTGCTAACTACTTAATACAAAAATTTACAATTTCATATTATTTTTCTCTTTTTGATATTCAAAAAAGGTTCAAAGAAAAATACAGGAAGAAATATATTGTTACTGCATTTGGAAATCCAGTAATTGAGGATAGGCTGAGAGAAAAATCAGAGAGTATGCTAATAAATTTTAAATACTTTAACAAGATTCCCTCTTCAAGAAGAGAAATACTTGATATAAAAAGAATATTTGTTGGAAAAGAGTGTAAAATTTTTTTGGATAAAGAATTTAATAAGAGAAATTTTGAAAGTTATGCGTCTGAGTCAAAAATAGTGCATATAGCTACACATTTCATAAATAATATTGATTTTCCTAAATATTCAGCCTTGCTCTTTTCATCAAAAGATAATAATACGCCTTTTTATTATACTTATGAAATATCTGAGTTAAAATTGAATTCTGCATTGGTGATACTAAGTGCTTGTGAAAGTTTGGAAAAGGATATACTTGGTTTAAACGGATTAAACAGTATAAGTTTTTCATTCAAAAATTCAGGTGTTAAATCTGTTATAGTGAGTATGTGGCCAGTTGATGAGTTTAGTTCAAAGTTAGTACCATTGTTTTACGAAAATTATAAAAGAGCAAAAAAATTTTCTTTAGCATTAAGGAATGCTAAACTTAAGTTAATGAAAAAAAATATAAAATTTAAAGAAGATATAAAAATTTCACTTTCTCATCCTTTTATATGGGCAAATTATATTCTTTACAATTTTTATTTTTAATTAATAAAATTGAGATTTTTTTTATTTTCTTTTATTTAATATATTAGTAAGGGAGGTGTTAAATGAAAAAATTTTTTCTACTATTTTTTATTTTCTTTTTATTTTTAAATCTACAATCAACAGATATAAATATTAATCCGAATCAGATTTTTGTTGGAACTAATGTTCAATTTGATTTTATTCATTCTAATATAAGTTCAATATTAAACCCTGAATGGAATTTCGGAGATAATAGCCCTAAAGCAAATGGTATATCAACAAATCATTTTTATAAAGAACCTGGCAACTATACTGTAAAATTTACCTGGTCTGAAGAGGGTGAGAATAAGGAAATCACAAAAAATATAGTAGTAGGTGATAATAGAGAAGTATCAATTGAGGGGAGTGATTTTTTTGTTGGAAGAGTTATACAGTTTAAGACAAAAAATTTTGCTAGAAGTAATTTGAAGTGGGATTTTGGTGATAGTACAATTGAAAATGCCGAGAAAAATCATAAACATAAATTTCAAAATCCAGGGAATTATACAATCAAGGTTTATGATTTTGGAGGAAATACATCTTTTGCAGTAACCTGTAATGCGAATATTCAACCAGATACCAGGAGGGTTGATATCAATCCTTCAAATGTTGTAGTAGGACAGACTGTAACAATAAAATTGATAAATTCTATGGCTACAGATGTGGAATGGAACCTTGATATGGATGTTATATTGAAGAATTCTCCCACTATAATACAGTATAAATTTCTAGATCCTGGGAAATATGAGATTATTTGTATGATACCCAATCAGACCCCAGTAAAAAATGTTATAAATGTAAGAGAAAATAGAAGCATTGATTTAACTCAGAAATATGTGTTTGAGGGTTCAAATGTTAAATTTAGAACAAAAAATTTTAATTCTTCTAACCTGAAATGGAATTTTGGTGATGGTACTATACAAAGTGGAGGGCAAAATGTTTCCCATATGTTTTTAAGACCAGGAAATTATTTTGTGAAAGTCTTTGATTTTGATGGAAAATCAAAGAAGCCTGTTCAAAAGAGATTAAATGTGTTAAGAGAGAACAGAAAAATTGATTTAAAGTACCAGGTTTTGTATATAAGTTCAGAGGTTGAGATAAGAGCAAAGGATTTTAAAAGCAGTTCAATTAAATGGGATTTTGGTGATAGCAGTACACGAATGGGAAGCAACTTGATCAAGCATATTTATAAAAGAATCGGGACTTTTACAATAAAGGCAATTGATATGGGAGGTAAAGACACAAAAGAAATAATAAGACAGGTCAATGTTATTAATGATAATAGAATAATTCAATTACCTGTAGAGATAATTGCAGGTGAACCTGTTGATTTGCAACTACAGAATGCAGAAATGGGTAATTTTATATGGGAATTTAGAGATAATGAGAAAAGATCTGGAAACTTTGTGAAATCTAAAAATTTCAAATTTCCCGGTTTTCAGACAATAAAAATTGTTGATAAATCTGGTAAATATCCTGACCTTATAAAAAAGATAGATGTAAAACCAGATAAAAGAAAGCTAAAAAGTTTAATAGATTACAGCCTCCCAAATGAGACAATAAACTTTGAAGCTTTTAATTTTAAGGGGCCTGGAATTAAATGGGATTTTGGTGATGGGACAATAAAAGAAAATGGAAATAGAAATGAAAAGCATAAGTACAGATCAATTGGGAAATATAAGGTTAAAGCAATTGATTTCAATGGTAAGAGTGCTAAGGTTTTTTCAAAAGATATATATATTAGTGAATTGTTACCTGACTTTCAGGTAAAAAGTATAGAAATTGTATTTGACAATGGGAAATATTATAGAGTAGTCCCGAAAAGAAATATGCCACCTGATTATAGTGTTAAAATAAAAGCAAAGGGAAGAGGAATAATAAAGGGTAAATGGATTCTTGATGGTATGACTGTCGGGCTTTTTGAAATAAAGTTGAAAGAGAACCAGATAAATGTTATAAAAGGGAGAAATGTCCCAAAATTGCCTGTTATTGATTTAGGTGTCCATAATTATACTTTTGATTTTACAAATTATTCATTTAATGGGGAAATACCTAGATTAAGATATTTTGTGACTGAATCAGGAATGCTTCAAATTAAAAACCCATTGCCTGGAGCAAAAATTCCTGAGCAAAAAACAATAAAATTAAAGTGGTCATCAGTAAAAAGGAAAGTATCCTATGAAATTGTTGTCTCTAAAATTCCTTTTCAATTCCTGAAAGACGAACAGATTAAGTGGATTAAGCTTGAGCAAAAAAAAGAATTCAATCTTGATTTATTAAAGTATAAAAAAAATACATGGATTTATTGGATGGTAAGAGCAGTTAATGAAAATGGTAAAGTGGTTACTACTTCTGAGCCTTCATCATTTAAAATTTTGTGAAATGTTGAATTCAAACTTAAATAAAAAAGTTATTTTAAAATTATGTTGAAAATTTTTATATATAATATAATTATATGATTAAGGGGGAAAATATGAGGAAAATCGTTTCTGTCTTTATATTTATTTTTTTATTTATTAATTCTTCTGTTTTGTTTTCAAAATCATTTTCACATTCAAATTATCTACCAAAAATAATAAAATCTTCTAATAAGTTAGTTATAGAAATAGATATTTTAAGCAACAATGGGGATTTTTTTATATATTATAAAACTGAAGGGTTAAAAAATTATCAGATTAGAAAAATGAAGAATGATAAAAATGGAAAGGTTTATTATCAATTATCCTTAAAATACCTTTATGGTAAAGGTATTGAATATTTTATTGTTAATAATGGGAATAAAGATTCAAATTCTATTTCACCTGTTTTTACTTTCCATAATTTCACAACAAAAGAATCCCCTGAGGTTTACTTTACAAGTGAAGACTCGCAATCTACAACTTCTTCAAAGAAAAGAGAACCTCTTTTGAAATTTCAAGGCTCATTGTCAACCGCTTCCCGTTTACATGATACTTCAGATTACCCGGGAGAGAAATTCTCTGCCAATGCCAATATGAGAGTTTATAAAAATATTAATTCAGAAAAATATCAATTTGATTTTGATTCTAACTTTACTTATATGAACCATGTTTCAGATAAAGAGAAAAAAATAAATCTTACAAGCATGATGATCAGATATAAAAGGGGAAGCCATAAAATTGAGGCTGGTGATGTTAATGTGTCATCAAACAATCAATTGGCAATGGCTGGAATTAATAAAAGAGGCTTAAATTACGAATTTAAAAGTAAGAATTTTTATTTAAATTCATTTTATACAAATTCTCAGCAGAAAACAGGGTTCGATGGCTTTGGAATCCCTTCTTCTAATGCAAGTCTTTTTGGAACAACAATTGGATTTGATATTGGTAAGACTTACAATGAAATCATTAAAATAAGGGGATTATTTTTAACAGGAAAAGATGATCTTGATAGTAAAACAGTGGTCTCTTCGGAAGAACCCTTTAGAACAGGAAATATGTATTCTTTTTGGGGTGAGTTAAGTCCTTTTAAGAGTTATTTGAAAATATTTGGAGAGTATGCTCACTGTAATTTTGGTAAAGGACTTGATAAAGAGAGTTTAAATAAAGAGAAAGATAATGCATGGAGAGCTGGGGGTAATTTTAATTATAAAGTATTGTCTGCCAGTGTAAATTATAATAAAATCGGCAGTAAGTTTAATTCTATTGCAAATCTATTTATGCAAAATGATAGAGAGGGTTTAAGCAGTAATGTTATGTTAAATATAAAAACATTTTCCTGCAGTCTAAATTATGTAGATCAAAAAAGTTATATGGAAAGCCCGGTCCAGCCTGAGCTACATTCAAAAAATTTGATGGCAAATTTCAACTGGTTAATTGCAAATCACATAAAAATAGGAGCAGAATATGGAAAAGATAATCTAGATTATGATGAATCTACAGGATTACAGACTGGTGGAAGTGATATGGACACATTAAAGTATGGAGCAACTCTTGGATATATTGCAGGTTCTAATGGAATAAATGTAAGGATCGGTAAAACCGAGTCTAAAACCTTTACTTCCAATATTGATGCATCTGTTTCTATTAACCTGAGGCTTGGAAAATTTCTGAGTTTTAACCCCACATTCTCATATCAAAATACAAAAAATTTAGCTGACAACAGTACTTCTAAAATTTATAATATCTATTTAAATTCGGAACTCAGCTTTATTCCTCAATTATTCACATTATCAATTTCAGGTTCTTATAATAAAAATAAAAGCACTTCTAATGAATCAGAATCTCTTACTGCAAATGGAAATTTTAATTTTTATATGGCAAAAATATTTAAGAATAAGATCCAGCCTATACTGTCTATTAGAGCAAAGTATCAGGAAACAAAATATGGAGGTACTAAGACAGACAGTGTGGCTTTATATCTACATTTTGATCTTTCATTTTAGGAGGAACTATGAAAAAGATATTAATTGTATTATGCTTTTCTTTTCTATTTTTAAATTTGTACTCAATAGAAGTAACCCCAACAGCGCCTTATTATGTTGGGAATATATTAACTTTTAGCCCAACCAATCCAGGTTCATGGAAGGGTAGACCTGTAAGGTGGATTTTTGGAGATGGAAATTCAATGCAGGTAACAGGAAGTCAAAGTGTAACTCATTATTATAAAAATCCAGGAACATATACTGTAATGTTGGTAGATTTGACTGCTACCACGACTCCAAATCCAACACAAACACGTGTTATTACAATAGATGAGGATCGAAATATTCAGATCTCAACTTCCCAACCTTATGTTGGTCAACAGATTACTTTTACAGCTATTAATTTTAATACTCCTTCAGATATTTTTTGGGAAATGGGAGATGGTACTACTTATTCCAATCAAAGCAGTATAATTAATCACACATTTTCAAATGCAGGTACATATATTGTAAAAGCATATGACTGGAATGGAGACACAACAACAACACCTGTAACAATTACTGTAAATGTTACTCAACCTGCTCGTAGTATTCGTATTTATTATACTTCGCAAAGCCCAAGAGTTGATCAACCAATATGTTTTGAGGCACAAAATTTCATTACATCGAGCATAGACTGGAATTTTGGTGACGGGCATGTTGTATATGGAGGAAGCGTAAAACAGACACACAGATATCAAAATCCAGGTACTTTTACAGTCACTGCAAAGGAAAATTTAGCAACAGGTCAAGGGCTTATAACTACAAGCATTACAATTTTGCCAGAAAACAGATATATTACAGTTTCTTCGCCTGAAGTGCGTATAAATGAAGAGGTTGCAATAACTGTATATAATTTTAGAGGAGATTATATATGGTGGGATTTTGGAGATGGAACACAAAAATCAGGATTACATACAGAAAGATATACTTATAGAAGATCTGGAAATTTTACTATAACAGCTCAGGATGAAAACGGAGAGAGCCAGAAGAAATTTCAGGTAAATATTATTGTAAGAGGTATTGATGATATTGTTAATATTGGAATAGCAGAGATTAAACTGGATAATGGTAAGTATTACAAAGTTATTCCAAAAAATTCTAAAAATATTCGTGCTGTTTTGAGGATGAAAATGAGGGGTACTGGTATTGTATCTGGATATTGGATTGTAGATGGTAATCCATATGAGTTTTTTAATGAGGTTGCTCTACAGGGAGAGTTAAAAGAGATTTATACTAAAGATGTCCCGGGACTTCCTGTTTTAGAATCAGGGATACATACAATAACTGTAAAATTAACAAAACCAGTTGAAGTTCCAATAACATTCCCTGTATTAAAATATTTTGTGCTCCCTTATGAAAACAAAGTTGAAATTTTATCTCCTGATGATGGATATGTGACAAAAGAAAAAGATATTCCAGAATTTTCATGGAAAGAGCCTAAAGGTGGTTCAAAGTATAAGATTGCCTTTTCAGACTATTTGTATCCTATATTATATAACACTAATAGACTGAAATGGATCGATGTTAATGTAAAATTGAATTATAAACCGGAACCTGATGTTTGGAAGGACATTAAACGAAACAGATGGACATATTGGAAAGTTAAGGCACTTGATAGTAACGAGAATATAATAGCTGAAAGTGACATTCAGGATATAAAGATTGTAATAGCTTCAGCAGAGATAAGTATTAGTAAGATTACAGATCTTGATGGAAATGAGATACAAATTAATAAGAATATAAATTCTGACAAAGAGGACATTTTAGTATACGGAAGTGTTAAATACAAGGGTGATTCAAAATATCTTATACTAAGGGTTTATGCAGATAATGAACTTGTAGATCAGCTTCTTTTTAGAGATGTAAAAAAGAATGAAGAGAGATTATTTGAAACCTCAATTCCAAATAAAAAGAAAGATACTAAAGTGATATTTCAAGTTCTTAACACATCTTCTCCATCAGTTATTATAGGTATAAAAAATCTGTTTCTAAAAAAATAGTTCTGATATAAATTGGTTTTATAAAAAAAATGTTAAAATCTCATTGAGGACAAGGATTTTATCGGGGTTTACAGCAACTTTACTTTTTTTCTTAACAAGAAGGTTATTGGAAATTAAAAAATTTAGAGCATTTTTGTAATTTTCAAAATTTTTTATTGAAATCCCATCAATCATTCTTAAACCTGTTATTATTCTTCTTTTATCATGTTCTATGGTTTGTGATTCTTTATAAGGAATTTTTTTATTTTCTATTTTATTAAAATAATTGTTAAAATTACTAAAATTTTTATAATCAATCCTATTCTCATAACTTGAGGCAGAGAGCCCTATTCCTATATAATTTTTATCCTTCCAATACTTCAAATTATGTTTTGATTGGAATCCCTTTTTGCTAAAGTTTGATACTTCGTAATGAGTATAACCAATAGATTCCAGGTAATCTTTTGTAAAGAAATATAGCTCATTATCTCTATCTTCGCTATATTTCTTTTTTTTTACTTCTTCAAGAATGTATGCTGATACATGAGGGATCTCAAAATCCTTAAGCTTTAAGAAGTTATGTTCCAGAGTTTTTTGTGTTTGTATAGGTAACCCGATTATAAAATCAAGATTGATGTTTGAAAAACCTGCATTTAAGGCATTTTCAACTGCTTGTATTGATTGTTTTACATTATGATTTCTTTTTAAGCATACCAGATCCTTTTTAACAAAAGATTGAATTCCAATACTTAACCTATTAACCCCAATTTTTTTTATATAATTTAATTTTTTATAAGTTACATCTTCAGGATTGGCTTCTATTGTTATTTCAGCATTATTTTCAATATTGAAATATTTGTAAATGGCACTCATGATCATTGAGAGTTGTTCTTCATTCAATAGAGATGGTGAACCGCCTCCAAAATAAATTGTCTCTATTTTGTAATTCAGATTGGATCTAAGATGAATCTCTTTTACAAGATAGTTTAAATATTTATCAACAAGCTCCTTTTCATAATTAAATTTAGTAAAATGACAATAGAAGCACTTTCTTTTACAAAATGGGAAATGTATATAGATACTTGTAAATTTTCTCAATTTTGAATCTTTATTATTTTACGCTTTTCCATCTAACACCATCAGAAGTGTCGATTAGTATAATTCCCTTTTCTTTTAATTCTTCTCGAATTGAATCTGCGAGTTTATAATCTTTAGTTTTACGTGCATTTTCTCTTATTTTTATCTTATTCTCTATTTCATCTTCAAGAGGAATGGATTTCTCTTCTTTTATAATTCCTATTACAGAATTTATTCTTTTTATATAAGCAAGAACATTTTCTATATCTTTTGCTTTTAGTTCTTTTAGTTTTAAATTTATTTGATGTAAGAAATCAAAAAAAACTCCAAGAGCACCAGAGATATTTAAGTCATTGTTCATGTTTTCTCTAAACCTTGTTTCATTTTGTTTTATAATATTTGAAATATCTTCAGATTCTCCTTTTATGCTTTTTAATCCCTTTAGAGAGAAGGTAAAGTCATTTATTCTATTTAGAGAATGAATAGCTCTTTCAAGACCCTCAAATGTGAAATTAAGAGTTTTTCTGTAGTGAGTAGATAGCAGTAAATACCTTATTGCCATGGGCTTATAACCTTTTTGAATCAAATCTTCCAAAGTATAATAATTCCCAAGGGATTTTGACATCTTTTGATTATTAACTATTAAATGCTGGCAATGTATCCAAAAGTTCACAAATTTTTCTCCTGTTGCACATTCAGCTTGTGCAATCTCATTCTCGTGATGAGGGAATATATTGTCAACTCCTCCCATGTGAATATCAAAATGATTCCCAAGATATTTCATGCTCATTGCAGAACATTCTATATGCCAGCCAGGTCTTCCCTCTCCATATTTTGTCTTCCAATAAGGTTCATCCTCTTTTTTTCCTTTCCATAAAACAAAATCCTGAACATTTTCTTTATCATATTCGTCTGAATCAACACTCACACCTGTTTTTAGGTTTTCTTTTAAGATATTTGCAAGTTTGCCATAACCTTTAAATTTTTCAATATTAAAGTAAACTGAATTTTCTTTTTTATATGCATATCCATTATTTTCCAATTTTTCAATAAGCTCAACCATTTCCTTTATATGCTCTGTTGCTTTCGGATAAATATCTGCTTTTAAAATGTTTAAAGTTTTTATATCTTTAAAGAATGCCTTTAAATATTTTTCTGTGATTTCATTAATATCAACACCCAGCTCATTGGATTTTTTTATTGTTTTGTCGTCAATATCTGTTATGTTCATTATATGTTTCACATTATATCCAAAATAGATCAGGTATCTTTTAAAAAGGTCTTCAAAAACATATGATCTGAAATTTCCTATATGTGCAAAATCATATACAGTCGGACCGCATGTATATAAACCAATCTTTCCCTTTTTTATTTCTTTAAAATCCTCTATTTTATTGTTTAAAGTATTGTAAAGTCTTAAATTCATTTTATCTCCCTCTCTTCCCCATCTGTTCTGTTTTCAATATACCATCTGACTTGCTTACATGCTCTATCTATTACTGCTAAATCAGCATTTGTCCAGTTCGTTCTCCCCATTGCGCGTTTTAAAGAGCGATGAAAGAGTCCGTTGTTATCTTCTCTTATTTCTAAAGATTTCATCAAGCTCCAAATATTGTTTGTTACTCTTTCGAATTTTTGCTTTGTAGCCATTTTTGGGAAATCAGCTATTTTTTTATTCTCAGTGGAGAGCTTATAAATTTCATAAAGTATAACAATTACAGCTTGAGAGAGGTTTAGAGAAGGATAGATGACAGCAGAAGGTATATAAATTAAATAATTTGCAAGTTGACTCTCATCTATTGTAACTCCTGAATCTTCCCTTCCAAATACAATAGCAATCTTTTCTTTTAAGGTTCTTGGCAAAATTAGCTCAGCTGCTTTTTCAGGTGTTATGAAATTTTTTTTCCATTTACCTTTTTTTTGTGTTGCGAGAAATACAAGAGAAATATCTGCCAGAGCATTTGAAAGCGAATCAAATTCTTGGCTTTCTTTGATAATTTCCTGAGATCTGTAGCCCATTTTTTTCTGCTCTATAACCTCTCTATAATCAACGGCTCTAACTAATCGAAGGTTTGAAATCCCCATATTTTTCATTGCTCGCACAGAAGCCCCAATATTTCCTGGATTTTTAGGCTCAATTAGCACTACATAAACATTATTTAGTTTTTTTTCCATTATTTTACCTTTAAGCTCAATTTAGATTGAAAATTATATTATAAAAAGCTTTGTTGAGCAAGAAACCTTAAGCATTTAAATAAATACAACAGAAAATTATAAGAATTCAATTCAAAAAAATTATTATGAATATTTTCTGTTTACTTGATTATTGGAATGTCAATTATTTTTAATTTTACATTAAGAGTTGCTTTAATTTTGCCTTTTGAGTTTCTAAAAACTAAAATGAATGGATTGTTTTTGTTTAAACAAGGTTCTATAAAACTAATATTCTTATGATAAGGTATAGAATTGAATTTAATACTATAAGGTTGATTGGAAGATGGCATGTATGTTGGAGTAAATGTTCCTAAATTGGCAATTATCTTCCCCATCTGATGTAATTCAATAATAACCTTTTCATTAATTCCTGAACCTTCTAACACTTTTTTGATTTCAATCATTTCAAATTCTGCAAAACAGGGTTGGTTCATTATTTTTATGTTTTTTAGAGTTTTTACTGCATTTAATTTTTCCCATGAAGATTTAATTTGGAGCCTTTCAGGTTCTCTTAAAATATTAGAGAATAGGGTTAGTACAAAAAAAATAAATAAAAAAATTATAGCAATCTTTTTTCTCATTCTTTATTCCTTTCTTTATATTAAATATAATTTATACTGAAAAAATCTCATTTTTTTTCAACTTCTTTGCAAAAAAAAAACAGATAATATTGAAGAAATTGACTTATATTATTTTTTTTTCTCCAAAATTGATTTGATTTTCTTCCAGTAATTTATTCTTTCTTTAATTTTTTTCTCGAATCCCATTTTGTTTGGAATGAAAAAATCTCTTTCTTTAACTTCATTTGGAAGAGTCTCCATTGCTGTGGTTTTCTCTTTAAAATCATGCGCATACAAATAGTTTTTCCCAGCTCCCTTTTGGGAAGCAATAAAATTTGAGGGATTGATTATATGGATTGGAACTGAAACATTTCTATACTTATCAATAATCTTTTTCATCCTTTTTTCTGTTATGTAAAGAGAATTACTTTTTGGAGCAGAAGCTAAATAGATTGCTGCTTGTGAAAGGAAGAGGTCTCCCTCAGGAGAACCTAAATATTCATATGCATCTTTTGTGTTCAAACATAATTTTAAGGCTTCAGGGTCTGCAAATCCTATATCCTCTACTGAAATCCTTATCATTCTTCTTATTATAAAAAGGGGATCTTCTCCTCCTTCAATCATTTTGTACAACCAGAATAAAGTTGAATCAATATCGGAATTTCTTACACTTTTATGAAAAGCTGAGATGAGTTGATATCTATCATCTCCTGTTCTGTCATAAGCAGTTATCTTATTTTGTATTATATCCTGGATAAATTTTTTATCTATTTTTTTGTTAGCATCATACACATTAAAAATGATCTCAACTAAATTCAACAATCTTCTTGCATCTCCATTACTGTAATTTATTATAATGTTTTTTATATCTTCACATAGATTTATTTTAACCCCTGTTTTTCTATCTATTAATTTGATTGCTTTGCTCAGGATGTTTTTTAAATCTTTTGTTTTTAATGGGAAAAATTCTAAAATTTTTATTCTTGAAAGTAGTGCTCTGTTTATTTTATAAGCCGGATTTTCAATTGTGGTTCCAATAAGTATAATGTCTCCTCTCTCAACATAAGGTAAAAATGCATCTTGAGTATGTTTGTTAAAATGGTGTATTTCATCCACAAAAATAACCAGAGGCTTGCCCTGTATCTTTTTTACTTCAACGGATTTTTTCATTATCTTTCTGATTTCATTTATTCCTGAAACTGTTGCAGAAAATTCAATTGAGGGAAATTTCAATTCATTTACCAAAATTCTGGACAGGGTGGTTTTGCCTGTTCCAGGGGGTCCCCAGAATATTATGGAATTTAGTCTTTTGTTTTCTATAAATGATGTTATGATTTTCTTTTTTTCAACTAAATGCTCTTGGCCTACAAACTCATTTAAATTTAAAGGTCTTAGTTTATCAGCTAATGGGAATATATCTTTCATTTTATCTAAAGTAATCAATCCCTGATTCAAATAGTTTTTGATCTTTATTTCCCGGGATGTTTTTTGAAATATTATTACCCGTTCTTTCTGAATGGCACATTTTCCCCAGAACTCTACCATCAAGGCTTGTTATTCCTTCAACTGCATTTATAGAACCATTCGGGTTAAAATTAATATCCATGTTTGGGTTTCCATTAAAATCAACATATTGAGTTGCAATCTGGCCTGCACTTATAAGTTTGTTCATTAATTGTTCATTTGCTATAAACCGACCTTCCCCATGGGAAACAGGTATTGTGTGAATATTTCCTATGTTTGAATGAATAAACCATGGTGATAGGACAGATGTTACTTTTGTTCTAACCATACGTGATATATGTCTACCTATTGTATTAAAGGTTAGAATCGGGCTCTTTTCATTCATCTCAATTATTTCACCAAATGGTACAAGCCCTAATTTGATTAAAGCTTGAAATCCATTGCAAATGCCCAGTATTAAGCCATCTCTATGCTTCAATAGATTCATGATTGTATCTTTTATGTTAGGGTTTCTGAATACTGCTGCAATAAATTTCCCTGCCCCTTCTGGCTCATCACCTGAGCTAAAACCTCCAGGGATTACAATTATTTGTGAGTTATGAATCTTACTTTCAAGTTTTTTTAGAGATTGGTTAATATATTTTGGGTTTAAGTTGTTAAATACAAATATGTCAACTAAACCCCCTGCTTTTTCAAATGCTTTCGCAGTATCATACTCGCAATTTGTTCCAGGAAACACAGGTATTAAAACTCTTGGTCTTGCAATTTTACTTGGAGGTCTTTTTGTATTTCTTTTTGAGAAGCCAAGGAATTCAGCATTCTTGTCAATTTTATGATTATTTATTACTTTTGTTGGGAAAATATCTTCAAAAGGTTCTTCCCAGACTGAAATTATCTCTTCTATTGATATTCCACTTCCATTTATTTCAATACTTGCTTTTTTTTGTGTTTTCCCAAGGTTTTTATAATTTATTCCTTTGAATATTGTATTTACATCCTCTTTTTTATCAATTTCAACCAGAATTGAGCCATAATCAGGAGATAATATAGAAATTATATTTTGCTTATCCTTAAACTTAAATCCAATTTTATTCCCAAAGCTCATTTTACTTAACGCTTCGATAAGTCCTGCTTCTTTTACTGTTTGAGCCGATAATATTTTTCCGTTTTTAACCAATTCTGAAATCCTTGTATAATTTTTCTTCATAAGATCAAAGTAAGGCAATTCATATTTATCTCTTTCAAGTTTAATGTATATGATATAATTATCAGGTTTTTTAAATTCAGGAGATATTACTTTGTTAATACCAATTGTATCAACAGCAAATGCAATGAGAGTTGGTGGTACGTTTAAGTCATTAAAAGTTCCTGACATGCTATCTTTTCCACCTATTGCAGCAAGATTGAGTTCTTTCATCACGTAATATGCACCTAAAAGTGCACTAAAAGGCTTACCCCATTTTTTAATATCATGTCCAAGTTTTTCGAAATACTCCTGAAAAGAGAAATGGATACTTTTATAATTTCCACCACAGGAAACTATTTTAGCAATAGCTTCAACTATTGAATATATAGCTCCATGAAAGGGACTCCATTTTGATATCCTTGGATTAAAACCAAAACTCATAACTGTTCCGGTTTTTGTGTTTTGAGGAAAAGCTGGAATTTTTGCAACCATTGCTTCAATAGGAGTTAGTTGATATTTACCGCCAAAAGGAAGGAATACACTTCCTGCTCCTATTGTAGTGTCAAATCTTTCTACTAATCCTTTTTGACTGGCTATGTTCAAATCTCTCATATTTTCCAGCCATATGTTTTTTAAGTCAGGGGATTTATCTTTTATATATTGCGTTCTGTTTTTAAAAAAGTTGTTGTTTTTAAGAGGAGCAGATACAAATATATTGGTATTTTGTCTCTTTCCATTTGTACTAATAAACCTCCTGCTTAAGTCAACAATCTTCTTGCCTCTCCAGAACATTTTTAATCTTTTGTCTGATGTTACCTTTGCAATTTCTACAGCTGCAAGGTTTTCTTCAAAAGCATACCTTATAAAATTTTTAGCATTTTCTTTTGAGACAACTACTGCCATTCTCTCTTGCGATTCTGAAATTGCCAATTCAGTTCCATTAAGTCCTTTATATTTTACAGGAATCAAATCAAGATTAATCTCAATTCCTTCTGTTAGTTCTCCAACTGCTACTGATACTCCACCAGCTCCAAAGTCATTACTCTTTTTTATCATTTTAGTTACTTGAGGATTTCTAAATAATCGTTGTAATTTTCTCTCTTCTGGAGGGTTCCCCTTTTGGACTTCAGCTTCTGCAGTATATATGGATTCTTCAGTATGAGTTTTTGAAGAGCCTGTGGCTCCGCCAATTCCGTCTCGTCCTGTTTTACCTCCAACTAAGATTATTGAATCCTCTGGTTCAGGTTCTTGTCTTATAATATTTTTTTTTGGAACAGCTCCTATTACAGCTCCGACTTCCATTCTTTTAGCAATATACCCTTCATCATATATCTCAGAAACCATACCTGTTGCTAAACCTACTTGATTACCATAAGAACTGTATCCATTAGCTGCTTCAGTTGTAATTTTTTGTTGTGGGAGTTTCCCTGGGAGTGTTTCTTCTATTTTTTTTTTCGGATCTCCACTACCTGTTACTCGCATTGCCTGAAAAACGTAGGAACGTCCTGAAAGTGGGTCTCTTATAGCACCTCCCAGACATGTGGCAGCTCCTCCGAATGGCTCTATCTCTGTAGGGTGATTGTGTGTTTCATTTTTAAACATAATTAGCCATTCTTCTTTTTTATCTTCTATTTCTACATCTCTTATAATACTGCATGCATTTATCTCTCCTGATATTTCTAAATCTTTTAAGCCGCCTTTTTTAAGCAATTCTTTCGCATTTATTGTAGCAATGTTCATAAGTGTGATATCTTTGTCTTTATCTTTATAAATAGATTTATATGATTTTAGATATTTTTCGAAAGCTATTTTTATAGGAAAGCTGAATATAGATTTTTCTATATGTACATTTTTAATTTTTGTATTGAAAGTTGTATGTCTACAGTGGTCAGACCAATATGTATCAAGAACTTTTATTTCTGTTATTGAGGGGTCCCTTTTTTCATCCTTTTTAAAATATTTTTGACAATACAATATATCATCAAATCTCATTGCAAGGTTCAACTCTTTTCTGAGAGCTTCGAGCTCGTTTTTATTTTTATCTGTAAACCCTATTAATATTTTAACATCATCTGGGATTATAAAATTTATTTTTAAACTTTCAGGTTTTGCAAGATTTGCTTCTCTTGAATCAACTGGATTTATTAGATATTTTTTTATTTTTAAAATTTCTTGTTTTACTAAATCACCTTTTAAAACATATACCTTAGCTGTGCGAACTATTGGTTTTGATTTTTTTGTGGTAATTTGAATACATTGAGCTGCAGAATCTGCCCTTTGATCGTATTGGCCTGGAAGGTATTCAATGGAAAATACTATTTCATTTTTTTCTGTTTTAAACTCTTCATTATAAACCATATCAACCGGGGGTTCTGAGAAAATTGTTCTGATTGTTCTTTTAAATTCCTCTTCTGTTATCCCAGAAATATCATATTTATTTAATATTCTTACGCTATTTAATTTTTTTATATTTAAATTTTCTCTCAGGTTTTTTAAAAGAGTTTTAGCTTCAATAGCATAATCTTCTTTTTTTTCAACGTAAATTCTCTTTATCTTGTCCATAGATGTTTAATTCATCTCTATTGGAAATTATAGCATATTACAATTCTGTATTAAAATTTAAGATTAGATTGTTAATGCTTTTTGTAGCTATATATACCTAATTTATTTTATAACTTTGTTATTTTCCCATTTCTTCAATGCGTTTTTTATCTTCTTCTCTTTGAATTTGTCTTTTTCTTAATTTTTGGAATTGTTCAATCATCTCTTTATATTTCATATCCCATTCTTTACTTTTTAAGGGCTCAGTTATTTTCTTCTGATAATAAAGCAAAGCTTTATAAGACCATGGGAATGGATTTGATGGGTTAAATTTAGTGGATTTATCAAGTGCAGCAAACCCCTTGGCAATAAGGGGACGCCTCTCTTCATCTGACATTTCATCAGGTTTTGTCTGGTAACTTTTGTTCCAGCAAACATGTCCAACTCTATAATAAGCATCAGCTAATAATTTTTTCTTTTCTTCTGGGGAATTTATACTCTCTTCTTCTGATTTTTTTATTAGTTCTTGAAATTCGTTTTTCTTGATTTCTAATTCTTTATTAGCATTTTCTAAAGAGCCCATTTCTTCTAATTGTTTTGTTTTTTCCTTCATTAGTTTTGCCTTAGCTTCTTTTGGCAGGGTTCTATTCTTCCTAAGCACATTTTCAATGAAATCTTTGATCTTATTTATATCTTCAATTTTTTGTTCAATTTTTTCAACCTCTTTTTGTAGATCCAGGGTTTCAGGATTCAAAATAGTATAGATTCTTTTTTCATGATATTTTATTGCTTTGTTCCATTGTCTTGAATCTCCATAATATTGTGCTAAAAACAGGTATGCTTGAGGGTTCTCAGGAGTCATTTCAATTGGTTTTTTATACATCATTTCAGCTTCAGTAAGTCTTCCATGATTTAAATAAAAATGAGCTAAAGTATAATAAGATTGAGGGTTAGTTTTGGCATTCTCTAAGATAGTTAGATAACATTTCTCACTTTCTTTATAATAGTTTTCCCTTTCTTCTTTTGTCTCTGTAGCTGATGATATTCTGTCATAAATATCACCAAGAGCTAAAACGATTTTTTTATTATTTGTAGCTTCATCTTTAAGTGGCTCTTTAAATTTTTCTGGTAAATATTCTCTTATTTTTTCATTAAACTCATGATCTGCCTTTTCTTTAATATCTTTTTTCTTATTATTCAGGCTATTTGTTAATCTTTTTTGAAGATTTTCTATCTCTGAATTTATTTCTTCCTTAATTTCAGGTTTGGCTTCTTGTTCTGCCTTTTTTTGCAGCTCTTCAATATTGCTGTTATACATCTGTTTTGTCTCTTCTATGGTTTTTTGCTCAATTGGTTTATACTTTAATTCAATCTCTTCTCTGATATTATCTCTTTTTTCCTGGTTTATGCTATTTATTGCTTTATTTTCTAAATCTTCAATTTTTTTATCAGAAAATTCTCTTGCTTTAAGCAAAAAATCTAAGGCGTTTTTACCATTTTCTTTATTTTTTTCCGTGGTCTTTGATGGATTATAAAGTAAAGCATAGCTTGAGCCGATATAGAAATATGCTACTTTAAGGTCAGGATTAAGTTCCAGTGCTTCATGGTACTCATTTATTGCTTTTTTATATTTTTCCTCTGTATAAAACGTATTTGCTTTTTTTAGATGATTGTTTGCTTTCAAGTTATCTATTTTTAGTTTTTCACACCCTGAAAAACTGGTTATAAAAAATGCGGATAAAGTTAGTACTAATAGAATTAATAAAATTTTCTTCATAAAATCCTCCTCTTATGTTATAAGATACTTTTATAATTTAATATTTAAAAAAAGTCAAGTTAATTTAAAAATAAAATATCCGAAATATATATTTTATTTAATTTTATAAAACCACATTAAGAATAACCACAGGTCCTGAATATAAGGGATAAGTTTATTATTTAAGTAAATTTTAGTAGTTTCCTGATTTTTTACCAGTTCAAATATCTGATATAATTCTTCCACATCTTCAGGATAGAAACTAACAAATACTTTATAAAAATCACCTTTACCTTGGTCCATAAAATATTTATTTTTTTTTGCAATTGTGATTGCTTTTTCGTAATTTTTTGATAGATGTTTTTGAAATCTTATTGTGATTTTGAAATCTCTATTTGATTTTTTTGGATTTAGAATATTCCATAATTTTTCTTCCTGGATTGTTTTTTTTGTGTCCATATTTGTATTTTAATACAAAAAACAGATAATTTAAAGGAAAAATGATATAGAAATTTATTGTTTCCTTGATTTTTTTCTAAAAAAAAATTATTTTAACAATTGAAGTATCAATTATTTTTTCTCCCTCATCAGTAAAATCAATAAGATATTTTTCATTATTTATTTCATTTATAATTTTACCTCTGCCAAAAATAGGGTGTTTGATATACTTTTCTTCTAATTTTGGTGACTCTACTACATCTTTATGTGAAATATAATGAATAAGTTCATCAATTGAATAAACTGATTTATATAGTTTGAAGTTTATGTCAAATAGAAATTTTGAAACTCTTTCTGAATCTGACGAAACAATCAATTGATTGATTGCTCTTGTTGAAGCTACATAAAGTAATCTTCTTTCTTCTTCAATTTCTAATCTTCCTTTTCTCAGGAAAAATGGCATATATGAACTATTTACTCCTGCAGCTATCACTGTTTTAAATTCCATTCCTTTTGCATTATGCATTGTGAGAAGATAAGCTTTTTCTTTTATTTTTTCTTTTTTTTCATTTGAATTAATGGAAATCGTATCTAAAAGGTCTGTGAAATTACCTTTTTTATTTATTAGTTCCCATTTTTTTATAAAAGCTATTAATTCTTTTATATTTAACACTTTGCTTTCTTCACCCTTATCTTTCAAAAAATTAATATAGTTTGAATGATTTAGAACAAGTGTTAAAATTTCCGAGAATGAAAAATTACTCTTGTTTTTATTTAAGTCGAATATTTTTTTGAATAAAGTTTTTGCTTGAAATTTTTCAGAAAAGAATCTTTTTAAGGTTACAAATAAAGATAAATTTTGCTCTGATGATTTTTTGTTTAATAATTCAATGGTTTTAGTCCCAATTCCAAGAGGCAAAAAATCAATTATTCTTAAAAAAGAGATATTGTCTTGTAAATTTATTGACAATTTTAAAAGCGCAATACTATCTTTAACTTCTTTTCTATCAAAAAATCTGATACCTTTAATGATTTTAAATTTTATATTCTTTTTTAAAAATTCAGTTTCAAATGCCAGAGATTGTGAATTTATTCTATATAAAATAGCAACAGGGAGCATGTCAGGTCTCATCTGATTGAGTTTTATTATAAGACCAGCTATTTTTTCAGCTTCATCTTCCTTAGAGGTTGAATTTAAAATGTATACTATATTCCCATCTTTTTTTTCAGTCCACATTATTTTTTTTCTTCTAAATAGATTTTTATCAATCAAGTTATTGGCAAAATCAAGTATCTGTTTAGTTGAGCGGTAATTCTGTTCTAATTTTATGATTTTAGTACCTGGAAAATCATTTTCAAAATCAAAAAGAAAACGTATACTTGCGCCTCTCCATGAGTAGATTGCCTGATCATCATCTCCAACTACAGTTATTTTATTATTTTTTTGTGCAATTAATTTTATCAATTCATATTGATTTGGGTTTGTGTCCTGAAATTCATCAACAACCACATAATTGAATTTTCTGTTGTATTTCAATTTTATATCCTCATTATTTTGAAGTAATTTAACAGTAAGGGAAATTAGATCTTCATAGTCCCATACTTTATTTTTTTTTTGAAATTTAAAGTATAATGAGAAAATTTTGATTTCATCCTCATTAAAACCTTTATCGTACAGATCATCAGGGTTATTTGGGTAAACTGAATTCATTTTTGATGAATTGATTTTTACCCTGACGCTTTCTGTCATATCATTTGTAAAATAATTAAAATTTTCTTTTATAATGTTTTCAATTATCTTTTTTTGATCTCTGTCATCAATTATCTGCCATTCGCTATCAAACCCAAGGGCATCCCCTGATTCTCTGAGAATTCTTAATCCGAGAGAATGGAAAGTTGAGATGTTAAATAGATTTGGGTCAATTCCTGTTAAGGACTTTATTCTATTCTTCATCTCATTTGCTGCTCTATTTGTAAATGTTACTCCAAGAAGATTGAAAGGAGAGCAGATTTCTTTTTGTACCAGATAGGCAATTTTATGAGTAATTACTTTTGTTTTACCAGATCCAGCACCAGCAATGATGAGTAAAGGCGAATCAAATAATAGTACTGCCTCTTTTTGATCAGGATTTAAATTTTCAAATAAATTATTTCCCATTTATATTTCTTATTAATGGTACAAACCTAACAGGTATCAAATTTGTTCTCTTCAGGTTACCTTTTGTATCTTTCTCAATCAAGATCAATTCTTGAACATTTGAAGTATAGCTGACTGGTATGACCATTCTTCCGCCAACAGAAAGTTGTTCAATCAATGGAGGTGGAATGTGGTCAGGAGAACAAGTTACAATTATCCCATCATAAGGTGCGTATTCTTTCCATCCCAGATATCCATCTCCAATTTTGAATTTAATATTTTTATAACCAAGGGATTGGATGAGTTTTTTGGCTTTTAAGCCCAGGTTTTTTTTTATCTCAATTGTATATACGTTTTTTACTAATTGAGCTAATATAGAAGCCTGATATCCTGAGCCTGTTCCAATTTCAAGAATTTTTTTATTGTACTCAGGAGCTATAATATAAGTCATTATTGCAACAATGTAGGGTTGAGATATTGTTTGGTTTTCATCAATTGGAAGTGGATAATCTCCATAAGCCATGTGTCTTAATTCAGGTTTTACAAACAAATGTCTTTTTACTTTATAAAATGCATTAAGTATTCTCTTATCAGTAATTCCTCTTTCAAGTATTTGTTTTTCAACCATATTTTTTCTTAGAACAGTGTAATCAATTTTTTTTGGAAATATAAATTGAGATATTAAAATTAAAATTATTAAAAGGTATTTGATTTTCATAAATATATTTTAACAGAATTGTTTATTAATATCTATATTTTAAATAAAAATATAGTATTTGACTTGAAAGTTGTTCTTACAAATATTTTATTATATTTTTATAAAAAATCTTTGAATTTTATATCGTAAGTTTTAAATGTTCTTGCAAGAATCTTATTAATTTTAGCTAATGTTTGGTTATAATTAATTATAGATTGTAATGCATTTGTTTGAGCTGTAGCGTATTGACGTTGATATGTTAATACTTGGAAATTTGTTGATAACCCGACTGAAAGTTTTTTCTCTTCAGCTTTGAGTTTTTCTTTTTCTAATTTCAATGCTATTTCATTTGCTATTACCAATTTGAGGTTTGTTTGAATCTCTTTTATTGCTTGTTTTACCTCAGAATATATATTGTTTTCAACCTTTTCTAAGTTTAAAAGTGACCTTTTCATGTTGATCTTGGCCTGAGCAAATTGAGCTTTTTCTTTTGAAAAGCTCAAAGGAACAGATAGTTTGAGTCCAAATGAGTAATTTTTGTATAAATTGGAAACAGTGTCTTTCATTGAATCCCATATATCTCTTTTAATTGCACCTATAATTTCTCTCTCTCCAGTAAATGGGTTGCCAGGGCCATATATTATCTGAGTTCCTCCCTGTCCTGTGGTGTAATAGGATGCTGTTAATTGTAGATCAGGCAGCATCTGGTTTCTTGCATATTTAACCAATATGTTATAATTTTTTAAATCTAATTTTGATTGTTCAATATCAGGTCTATTCTGCAGGGCTTCAAGTAAAAATTCATTAAGATCAGTTTCTGTTGTTTTAACTTCAGGTATATCAGAAGGGATAATTGTTTTATCCTGTTTACTTAGATTAAGAATCTTTTTCAGGTTCTCTTCAGCTGTTTGAATTGATTGTTCTGCTTGAATTAACTGACTTTCATATGATGCAACATCTGCTTTTGCTTCAAGTATATCGATTGGAGCTGCAATTCCGACTTTCACCTTAATTTCATTTTGTCTTAAAAGATCTTTTGATCTTTGCAGGGCTTTTTTCTTGGCATCAAGGTTCTGATATGTATAGACAAGGTTCCAATATGCATCTTCAACACTGTAGATAAGATTCAAGATATTTTCTTTTAATTTGTATTTATTTATTTTGTAATTATTTGCAGCAATATATATATCTTTTTTTGTTGAGAAAGTACCAAATCCTTTTAAAAGGGGTTGTGATAGGGAAAATGTTAAACTTGAATATAAACTTGGATTTATTGTAGAATATATACTGTTTGTCTTATAATTAGTATTACTTAAATTAATGTTTAACACACCTCCCAATGCTATTTTCTGTTCTAACCCTAGATTTAATGATGAGCGTTCATTCGTTTGAATATCAGCACCTCCAAATATGTCAGTACTAGGTCTGTTTGTTTCTGTGCTGATTACATCTACTGTAAATTTAGGTATAAAAATTGAATCATCTATCTTTAAAGTTTCCTTTGAGTATTCCATGTTGGTTTTTTCAATCTTAAAATCAAGGTTATTCTCTAATGCCTGATAGATAGCCTCTTTTAAAGAGATTTTATCTGTTTTGTTTTCAGCCTTTATAGAAAAACTGAATAAACTGAATAAAAGGGTTATTAGTAATATTACTTCAAATGATTTTTTCATAAAACTCCTCCATTAAAATACTAAATACGAAACTATTAAAAAAAAGTTCTATAAATATTGAGAAAGTTAAAATAGTTGAAGGTATTGTTTTCTGTTTTACAAAATCCATAAATTGTGATATTTTCTTTTCATAAAATGGATGTATATTTTGACAAACTTGAACTGCATGGCTTTAAATCATTTCCTGAAAAAACTGTAATTAAATTTCACAGAGGTATAACTGCTGTTATTGGTCCTAATGGTTGTGGAAAAAGTAATATTGTTGATGCTGTTCTATGGGTTCTTGGTGAGCAAAGGATAAAAAATCTAAGAGGCGAAAATAATGCAGATTTAATATTTAACGGCAGCTTATCAAAAAAACCTCTTGGAATGACAGATGTGGGAGCTTTTTTTGTCAATCATGGTAAGCCATTATATATTGCAAGAAGATATTTTAGAACGGGTGAGGGTAAATATATTTTAAATGAGAAGTTTTGTAGAAACAGGGATATACAAGATGTTTTGTTTGATCTTCATCTGGGAGGAAGAAATTATTTTATATTTGAGCAGGGAAGCATACAGAAAGTTGTTTCATTGAAGCCTTCAGAGAAAAGAGCTCTTATTGAAGAAGCAGCGGGTATTTCTCAGTATTTAGAACGAAAACGGGGTACAGAAAATAAATTGATTATTACAGAGCAGAATCTTGAAAATGTTGATGTGCTTATTGCTGACAAAAAAAGTAGATTGAGAGAATTAAGTAATCAGGTTAATTATATACAGAGATATCGCAAATTAAAAAACAAAAAAACTGATTTTTTGAAAGCCCTATTAAAGAAGAAATATGATTTTTATAAGAATGATTTTGAAACTGAAAAATCAAAAGTAGAGAATTTTATAGACCAGGAAGCAGGTGTTGTCAAAGAAATTTCTTTCATTGAAAAAATATTATTGAATCTTGAAGAACAAAGGTGGGCAATTGATAAAGATTTAAAGCAAAACCAAAAGGATTTTTTTATAATAAATGAGGGAATATTATCTTCGAAAAATGAGATCGAGAAATTAGATCAACAAAAAGGTTTTAATAGCCAAAAGATATTTGAAATAGAGAATTTAATAAAATCTAACAAGAAAGAGATTGTAAATTTAGAAGAAGAGGTTGAAGTTGGAGATGAAAAAATAAATAAATTTAAATCCGAACTTGAGTTAGAGAATTCAACATATGATGGAATTAAATCTAAATTGTTGTTGTTAAATAAAAATTTAGAGAATTTTACTGAGCATGATTCTGAGATGAAATCTGACATTTTTAATACTCAAGTAGAGATTTCTAAGATTAAAAATAAAATTTATGAAATTGATAGAGGAATGGTTAGAATTGAGAATGAGATTCAAAGTAAAGAGAAGTTTGTTGAAGAATTAAAGAATCAGATTAGTATTGATGATATAAAAAGGGTTGAAAGCAATTATAATGATTTAAATAAAAAATATAAAGAAAAAGGGGTTGATTTTACAAGAATTGAGACAGAATACAGAAAAAATGTTGAAAAAACTGAAGAATTTAGCATGAAATTGAAAAAATATGAGAATGAAATTGAGAATTACTTAAATCAAAAAAACAAGTACATTGAGATGAAGAAAAAGATCACTGAAGGTAATTTAGAAAATCCGGGTATTGATAATTTTGGTTCTTTACAGGATTTAATTAAAGCAGAGAAAAGTCATTATAAATTACTTGAGAATTTTTATTATGATGAGATGGATTCTATAATAATTGGGCAAAATGAAGATGTTTTAAGTATAGATTTCAATAAATTTTTATTAAAAAATGATAAAAATGATAATATACCGATTGGAGTAGAAAAAGAAGAGGGTTTTGTATCATTTGTAAAGAATTTATTTGTTTTAAAAGATGAAAACTTAAAATCATATTTTAAAAATGGTGTACTTGTTGATGATTTGAGAAATGGAATAAAAATATTTGTAAAATATAGAATTAATGTTGTAACAAAAAACTCTGAAATAATTACATCAGATGGAATATTGATTAAAAGTAGAGAAAAAGGAATACTCGATATAATTGCCGAAATTAGAGAGATAGATAAAAAAGTATCGGAATTAAAAAAAGAGTCAGAAACTTTAAAAACGAAATTTGAAAAAGAGAAATTAAAGGGAAAAGAATTAAAAGGAAAAATTGAAAGGGAAACCTTAGAATTAAGTAAATTGAAGGAAGAAGCTATTTTTTTGAAAACTCAGGTTGAATCAATGAAAAAAAATAGAGAAGACAACCTGAAAAGAGTTAAAATAAATAAATCTGAAATTGAATTGATTTTATTAGAAAAAAAGAAGAATCAGGATGAATTAAAATCAGCTATAAAAGAGCAGGATGCACTGGACAAGAAATATGAAGTGCTTGTTGATAAAAAAACCAGATTTGTTGAAAATGAGGAAAATACTAAAGATGAAATAAACAGAGTTGAAAAGAATTTATTAAAGAGAGAAAGTTCTATAAGTTTATTAAATGAAAAGATTAATTCTATTAATACTAATAATAACAGGTTGAAAGGAAATCGATCAAGGTTTTTAACAACTATTAAATTTAAAGAGAAAGAAGTTTTAAAACTCAACATAGATTTAGATGAAATTGATATAAAAAAGAAAAAAATAAATGAAAGCTTGGAAGGTTTGGAAATAAAAAAAGAAGATTTAGAAAATTTAATAAAAAAACAGGAACAAGATTTTAAAAATATCAACTCTAAAATAAAGGATAATTCTGAGGCTTTAACCATTAAGAGAAAGTCTCTTGAGCATATAAAAGATGATAAAAGCAGGATTGAAATCAGGATTTCATCAATAAAAAAAGATCTTTTCCAGCTTGAAGATCTATCCTTTAGGGAATTAAATACAGAATTAAAGAACATTGTGGGCTCTGTAGAAATGATGGGTTTAGAGATATCAGAGCTTGTGCAGAAAACTGAGCTTTATAATGAGAGATTAGCTAAAATGAGAGATAGCAACAAGCTGAATTTTTCAGCTGAATCCGAGCATGAAATTTTGTCAAAAGATTATAAATTCTTAAATGCTCAAAAGGAAGATATTGTAAAATCAATTTGTGACATGAATGATGCAATAAAAAGGATAGATGAAGAGTCAAAAGAAAGTTTCTTTAAGGCATTTGATGAAGTTAATAATAATTTTAAAAAAAATTTCCAAATATTATTTGAGGGTGGTGAATCTGAAATTAGTTTATTGGATAGAAATAATGTTCTAGAAACTGGGCTCGAGATAAAAGCTCAACCTCCTGGGAAGAAACTTCAAAGTTTAAGGCTACTTTCTGGAGGAGAAAAAGCCCTAACATCTTTAGCATTCTTATTTGCTTTGTTTGAGTATAGGCCTTCTCCTTTCTGCATTTTTGATGAAGTTGATGCATCTTTAGATGAGGCAAATATTCAAAGATTTCTTAAGTTTCTTCATAAACTAAAAGAAAAAACTCAATTTTTAATTATTACACATAATTTTAAGACAATGGAAGAAGCTGATTATATCTATGGTATAAGTATGGATGAAAATGGTGTTTCAACAATTTATTCAACAAAAATGAAAGAATCAAAAAGGGAATTACTGCAAAAATCTAATAATTAAAAAGAAATTCTAAATCAATCAACTGAGTCTTTAATATGATATAATTAATATATGAAATTTAAGGGTTATGTTCAGGTTTATACTGGTAATGGAAAAGGGAAGACCACCGCAGCTCTCGGACTTGCCCTTCGTGCAGCAGGAAATGATATGAGAACATACATTGCACAGTTCATGAAGAAAAGAGAGTATAATGAACTTATATCAATAAATAGATATCTAAATGAATATATTAAAATTGAGCAGTTTGGTTTACCTGAGTTTCATCACACAGGAGAAGAGCCCTCTAAAGAGGAAAAAAAGTGTGCTATGAATGGGGTTGAGGCTGTTAAAAAAGCAATACATAGCAAAAAATATAATATTATTATTCTTGATGAAGTGAATGTGCTTCTGCATTTTAAAGTAATTGACAAAAAGTACATTTTGGAGATTATTGAAAGTAAACCAGAGAATATCGAGTTGATTTTAACAGGGCGTTATGCTCCTGAAGAGATAAAGGAAAAGGCTGATCTAATAACAGAGATGAAGGAGATAAAACACTATTTTAAAGAGAATGTGCAAGCTAGAGAGGGAATAGAGAAATAAACCACTTATCTTGATTAATGTCATAAAAAATTGTAAAAATTTTTTTATTCTTACACAGTACTTTAAACCAATGTTGTGTTTTGTGATTTAAAAATGAATCTTTTGTGCTTCTACTTAAAATTTTATCAATTGTGAATTCCTCATTTTTGTAAATGAATTTTAGGGGTTTCTCATAAAGTTTATAGCCTGAATAAGCAGACACATCAATCTCTTCTACTTTCATCCAATGTGTTTAATTAAATATTATTGAAACTATTCAACCTTTTTTATCATACTTAGAAAATTAGACCAGTTCATAGCAGGCCAGGTCTCAACAGAAAGAGCTCCATTAGCTCTTGTAATCATAGAGACCTTTGAAGCTGTTTTATTATTTTCAGCCTCATAGATATCCATAAAGTCATATGGACCAAGTAGAGAATAGTGAGCAATCCATTTCACATCAGGGCACAGCCTGTCTACTTTTTTTTTCCATTCTTTTCCAATTGCTTCACGCCTTTTAAGATCTCCTGAGATTTCAGGAGTTAATTTTGTCATTAAAATATATAACTCCATATTATTACCCCCAATAATTATAATAATTTAATTTTATAAAATATTCAATAAAAATAAATTTTATGTAAAAAATTGGATTTGGAAAACTTGGAAAGGAAGCTTTGGCTGCCCCTATAATATCTTTTAATATCATATTTTTTATGATAAAATCTTTTAGAGGAATGAAATGTTAGAAAATTTATCAGGGAGATTTAATAAGGTCTTAAGATATTTGAAAGGTGAAGCAAAGATCACTGAAGATAATATAAAACAAGCACTTAGAGAGATTAAACTATCTCTATTGGAAGCTGATGTTAATTTCAAGGTTGTTAAAAATTTTATTGAAAATATAAGGGAAAAATCCCTGGGAAAAGAAGTCCAGGAGAGCTTAACTCCTTATCAGCAAGTAGTAAAAATTGTAAAGAATGAGTTAATTGAAATGCTTGGTTCTGAAGATAAAGAACTAAATAAATCTTCAAGAAAACCCTCAATTATTATGTTAGTAGGACTTCAGGGAACTGGTAAAACCACAACTGCTGGAAAATTAGCCCTTTATTTGAAAAATCAAGGTAAATCATCAATTTTATGCTCACTTGATTTGAAGAGACTTGCTGCAGGAGAGCAATTAGAGATTATTGCAAAAGAGGTTGGTGTAAATTATTTTAAAACAGATTCCAACAACCTTAAAAATATAATAAAAGGAATAATGAAATCTTCAAGAGAATATGGGTATGATTATGTAATAGCTGATACTGCTGGGAGACTTCATATTGATGAAGAGTTAATGAAAGAGTTGAAAAAAATAAAAGATATATTAAGTCCGGCTGAAGTGATCTTTGTTGCTGATTCTTTAACTGGTCAGGATGCTGTTAATTCAGCACAGAATTTTTCTGAAAAGCTTGGGATTGACTCTATAGCTCTCACAAAACTGGATGCAGATGCAAGAGGTGGAGCAGCTCTTTCTATAGTAAGTGTAACAGGTAAACCAATAAAATTTATAGGTGTTGGAGAACACTATATAGATTTTCAAAAATTTTATCCTGAGAGGTTAGCATCTAAAATTCTTGGAATGGGAGATGTGTTAACTCTGATTGAGAAAGCTGAAAAGGAATTTGATGAAAAAGAATCCGAGCTTATTGCTAAAAAGATGATGAGAGATGAATTTACTCTTGAAGATTTTAAGTTGCAATTAAATCGAGTTCAAAAACTTGGTTCAATAAGCGATATTGTAGGTATGTTACCTAACATACCTGCAATGGGAATTGGTCAAAATATTAACAACAATCCAGATATTGATGATAAAAAAATAAAGCATTTATGTGCTATTATAAATTCAATGACAAAAAAAGAAAGGCAAAAGCCAAAGATTTTAAATGGGAGAAGAAGACTGAGGATTTCAAAAGGTAGTGGGAGGCCTGTTCAGGAAATAAATCAACTTATTAGACAATTTTTAGATATGAAGAAATATATGAAAAAACCATTTTTTAGAAAGATGATAAAAAAATTTGACTTTTTATCAAAAATGGGTTAAATTTATCATCTAATTTAAAGTGGAGAAAATTTAATGGTATCAATTAGACTTACAAGAAAAGGAACAAAGCATAAGCCCCATTACAGAATTGTGGTAATTGAAAAGGAAAAGGCAAGAGACTCTAATTACTTGGATTTAATTGGATATTATAAGCCAATGTCTGATCCAGTAGAAATTAAGATTGATTTAGATAAATATAATGAATGGATAAAAAAAGGGGCAAAAGCATCTCAAACAGTAAAATCGTTAATAAAGAAAGTTAATTCTGATAATTAAGGAGGACAAAGTGAAACAACTTGTTGAAACAGTATGCAAAGCATTAGTTGACAATCCGGATGAGGTTAAGGTAACTCAGATTGATGGAGAGCAAACCACAATCTTAGAATTGAGAGTTAACCAATCTGATCTTGGAAAAGTAATTGGTAAGCAGGGTAGAACTGCAAGAGCTGTCAGAACAATTCTTGCTGCTGCTGGTATGAAGCAGAGAAGAAGGTTTAACTTAGAAATCATTGAAAATTTCGAAGATCGCGAAAAACGATAAGATTATTTGATTTTTTTCGGGAGAATTTCAAAAATTAGAGGAAATAAGGGGGAAGTTGTGTATACACTTTCCCCTGATTTTATTTCTCCACCCTGTAAGGAAGGGGAAGAGGTCATATTAAAATCTGAAAAACATAAAAAAAAAAACGAATTGAGTATATTAAAGTAATTCAGGGCATAAGGGTATTAAAATTCTTTGGTATAAACTCAATCAATGAAGCCTATAAACTTGTTGGATATTCGATTTGTAGTTTAAGTGAACCAGAAAGAAAAATTGAATGCAATAGTTTAATTGGTTTTAAAGTAAAAGATTTTAAAGGCGATTTATGGGGAACTTTGGAGAATATAAGAGTTAGTAGTTTAAATATAATTTTAGAGATTACATATAAGAATGATATTGTCTATGTTCCATTTAATGATATAATAAAGATTAATAAAAAAGAAAAATTAATTATTATTGATCCTTCAGAAGGGTTAAAAGATTTAAATAAAAGATGAATTTCTCAATAGTTTCGATTTTTCCTGATATGCTAAAAAATTTTATTGCTTATGGTTTAATTGACAAAGCTATTGAAAAAAAATTGGTTAATATAGATGTTTATGATTTAAGGAATTTTACTACAAATAAGCATAAAAAGGTTGATGACAAACCCTTTGGGGGCGGTTCTGGAATGGTAATGAAGCCGGAGCCGTTTTTTAATGCTGTTAATCATATTCAAAAAAAAATGAAGGGAAAGGTTATTTTATTTTCTGCTTATGCTGAATTATTAACACAAAAAAAGGTAAAAGAACTCTCTGATGAAGATCATTTAATCCTTCTTTGTGGAAGATATGAAGGGGTTGATCAGAGGGTTATTGATGAGATTGTAGATGAGGAGATTTCAATAGGAGAGTATGTTTTAATGGGAGGAGAGGTTGCTGCTGAAGTTATTCTTGAAAGTGTGAGCAGGATGATATATGGAGTTGTTGGAAATCCTGAATCTGTTAAAACTGATTCATTTTTTTATGATAATCAATTTGCATTTCCCCAGTATACACAACCAAGGGATTATAAAGATTTAAAAGTTCCTGAAGTTTTATTATCTGGAAATCATAGAGATATAATTGAGTGGAGGAAAAGAAATATAAAAAGGAGAAAAACATGAGAAAAATAGTAGAATGTGTGCCAAATTTTTCAGAAGGAAGAGATTTGTCCATTATTGATAAAATAACTACAGAAATAAAAAAAATTCCGGGCATTGTTCTTCTTGATGTTGACCCTGGAAAAGATACTAACAGGACTGTTGTGACTTTCGCAGGTTCTCCTGAGGGTGTTAAGGAAGCAGCTTTTCAAGCAATTAAAAAAGCAGCTGAATTAATTGATATGTCTAAGCATTCAGGAGCACATCCAAGAATGGGAGCAACAGATGTTTGCCCGTTTGTACCTATTTCTGGAGTTACTATGCAAGATTGTGTTGAGATTGCAAAACATCTTGGAAAGAGAGTTGCAGAGGAGTTAAAAATACCTGTTTATCTATATGAAGAATCTGCAACTTCAGAGGAGAGAAAAAGCCTTGCATATTTAAGGGAAGGTGAGTATGAAGCTCTTTCTGAGAAATTGAAGACTGAAAAATATAAACCTGATTTTGGGAAACCAATATTTAATAGAGAATCAGGCGCAACTGCAATAGGTGCCAGAGAGTTTTTAATAGCTTACAATGTTAATTTGAATACAAGAGACGTTAAAATAGCAAGAAAAATTGCTAATCGTATTAGAGAGAAGGGTAGGACTATAAAAGATATTAAAACAGGTAAAAGAAAAAAAGTGCATGGAACACTTAAAAAAGTTAGAGCTGTTGGTTGGTATATTGAGGAATATAATATGGCTCAGATTTCTATAAACCTTTTGAACTATAAAATAACGCCTCTATACAGGGTCTTTAAGGAAGCAGAGAGATTTGCTGCAGAATTTGGTGTGAGAGCAACAGGTAGTGAACTGGTTGGATTAATTCCTCTTGAAGCGATTCTTGATGTTGGAAAGCATTACTTAATAAAACAGGGAGCTTCAACAGGAGTTTCTGAAAAAGAAATTGTAAGGACTGCAGTACAAAGTCTTGGGTTAAATGAAATATCAGAATTTAAAATGGAGCATAAAATTATTGAATACAGGTTTAAAAAGAAAGGAAAATTAGTATCAATGGGTTTATATGAATTTGCAAATGAATTAGCTTCTGATTCGCCTGCTCCTGGTGGAGGAAGTATTTCCGCTTTAAATGGGGCACTGTCTGCTGGTTTGAGCTCAATGGTTGGAAATCTCACATATAATAAGAAAGGATATAATGAAGTAAGGGAAGAAATGATTAAAGCATCAGAGGATGCTCAAAAATTAAAAGACTTTTTTCTTGAAGCAATTGATAAAGATACAGAAGCTTTTAATATGATAATGGAAGCTTTTTCTTTACCAAAAAAGAGTGATGAAGAAAAAGAATTAAGAAATGAAAAAATTCAAGAGGGAACAAAAAAAGCTACTTTAATTCCTTTTTCAGTTCTTGAAAAATCAAAAGAGGTTGTAAAATTGGCTTTGTGTGTTGCTGAAAAAGGTAACAAAAATTCATTGTCAGATGCAGGAGTAGCAGGTTTGACTGCATCTGCTGCATCAGAGGGAGCTCTTTATAATGTTATGATAAATCTTCAGAGTATTGATGATAAGGATTTTAAATCAAAATTAGCAAAAGAAGCTGTGCAGGTAAATAAAGAAGTTCAACAGGTTGTAAAAAAGATAAAAAAAGTATTAAATTCTGAGTTAAATATAGATTGAAATTTAGATTTCCTCAATTCAATGTAGATAGATATTTAAATAAGGGTTAGAAACTAATTTTTTTTCTTTTTGAACAGGAAACTAAAGGGTGGTTTAGTTTTTTTTGAGTGCTTATTAGTGATTTCTTCTAATCTTTTTATTGCCAGAGCATGTTCTGGGTTTACTGATAATGCCTTTTTAAAATAGTTTTCAGCACTTTTTATCATATTCTCTGAAAAATATAATTTACCCAATGCAACAAGTGGTTCTGCGTTCCATGGATCTATATCAACTGCTTTTTTTAGGTTTTTTTCAGCTTCTCTTTTCAATGTAGACACATTCATTTGGCTAAGTCCTAACAGGAGAAAATATGATGATCTTGAGCTATCATATTTTACAGCTTCATTCATAACAGTTGAACTTTCCCAGTATCGTTGATTATTGTATAGAGTCTTGGCTTTCCTGTAGAGGATTTTTGCCCTTTCTATTAAGTTTTCATAAGTCTTATTTTTTGTCACAAGACTTTCTTTGTCATATTTTCTCTTTTGGTCTTCATCGCGTAATGTTTCAAATGCTTGATTTATGGAAGCAAACACAAGGTTTGCGATTTCCTGTATTTCAGGTTTAGAGGTAGTAGAAATTCTATCGGGGTGATATTTTTTTGCAAGTTTGAAATAAGCATCTTTTATCTCATCTTGGGTTGCATTATTTTCTATATTAAGTAATTGATATAAGTTAATTTTGTCTAATTTTATTTTTTCGTACAATTCTAATAGTTCTTCGATATTTTGTTCAAGATTCTCATCAATTTTAATTTCATAAAAGCTTACAATATTTAAGAGGTAGAATAGAATTGTTTTTTTCCAAAAAAATTCTTCTTTTATTTTTAATTCAGAAAATATTTGGTCAATTGACCTGTTTTTAAAATCAGATAATTTTTCGTAAAATTGACAATCTTCTGTAGACAGGGATTTTTTGATATTTTCTGGAATTGAGGAAACCTCAACTGCAAGAGAAAGGAATTTGTTTTTATAAAAAGAAAAATCACTTATTTTATTAATCCCTTCATTTATTATTTCTAATAAATCAATATCAAATTTTGAATTACTTGGAATGTTCAGGACATGTGAATTGAAATCCCATTCTACAGAGGGTAGAGAAAAAGTTGATATTGCAATGGTTTTTATTTGATGAATGAGAGCAAAGTATATATCTTTATTATTTATTATCTTTTTATTTACTAGAATCCTTCCTAAATTATCTTTTTCTCCCTCAACTAAATCTTTAATTTCTAAGAATTGTGATTGATTTATTTTTCTTAGCTCAAGTAAAATCTCACCAAATCTTTCCTCTTTTTTTGTGGTTTTAGCAAATGCTAAGTTTCCATTAAGAAAAAATAGGATTTTAGTAAAATCATGACCTCTTATAGTTAATTCACCATTCATTTTGTTTTTTAAAATGTCTCTATAAATTATTGGAACTGGAGTTTTATTTATTTGTTTTAGCATAATTTCTATAAGATTTCAGTCATCTCCTTCATTTTATATTATTATAGATTTAACTTTTTGTCAATTCAACTTTATATTTGGTTTTTATTTAAATATAAGGAATAATTTTCTGTATTTATTAAATACTATAATGAAATTTCATATAAAACTTGACAAAATTTTAATTTTGTTTTATTAAAGTCTTGTGTAGGTTAAGTTTTTTACTAAAATGGGAGGTTGATATCCTCATTTATTTTATATGTAAAAAGTTTAATAAGGATGAATTATATCGAGTATATTTAGGAGATTAAAATGAAAAAAATCATTTATTTCTTTATTATTATGATGTTTTTTATAGTTCTTTTTTCAAAGGATCAAAAGAAGAAATATAGTATTACTAAAGCTTATTCTTATAAAGAAGCTTCTCTTTTGATTTCTGAAACCGATTTGAACTGTACTTTTTTTATAAGAGAAAAGATAAAAAAAGATATTGTAATCATTGGTGCAAAACAAATGGATTTAAGCAGAGAAGGATATTCTAATGGAGACAAGCTTTTTATTAATAAAGGGTCTGCTGATGGTTTACATAAAGGTGATATTTTTATGGTTCTTGAAAAAGGTCATAGTATATCCAATCCATTTAAAATACTGAAGAGTCTTGGCACTTATTATTTAAAGAAATCTCTTGCAGAGGTTTTTTATACTTATCCAGATAAATCTATAATCACCTTAATAAATGGATGTAATGCTGTAAATATTGGAGATATGTTAATTCCTTATAAAAAAGAAGAGATTGAATTTAAGAAAAAAGCTGAATATAAAAAATGCATACTCCCTAAATCGAAAGTCAAAGGGAAAGTTGTTTATATTGATTTATATACAAATTTTCAAAAGGAAATTGCAAGTACTTCAAGTTACATAGCTGTTGATTTAGGTAAAGCTATGGTAAAAAAAGGAGACTTCTTATTATTTTATAAAATGCTCAATAAAAAGCTCCCACCTGTAATAATTGGAACTGGAATTGTAATTAATGCACAGAATACAAATTCAACTGTTAAGATTTTAGACTCTGCATCTTGTATTGAATTAGGCACACTTGTAATTTTATTACCTGAAATAGAGCAGGAACAACCATTAAAAGAAGGTGAGAGTATTCCTATTGTGGAGGCTCTTAAAAAGGAGAAAGAGGCTGGAAAAATAGAATCTGTAGAACTAAATATTTTGTTTGGAATTGGTGAACATGAAATTAATGAAAAGTATAAGGATGAACTTAATAAGATTAAAGAGTTTATAAGTGATAAATCTCAGTATGTTATAATTTTAAGAGGTTATGCTTGTAGTATAGGAGAGTTTGAATATAATTTAAAATTATCTCAAGAACGAGTGGAAAATGTGAAGAGTTTTTTAATAAAAGAATATGGAATTGATGAAAATCTTGTTGAAACTTACTATTATGGTGAAAAAGAATCCATATATGATGATAGCATAGAATTTGAGAGAAGAAAAAATAGGCGAGTAAATATTGAAGTAACTGGAAAATGAAAAAAGTGATTAAATCTTTTCTGTCAATTTTAGTTTGTTTCTTTTTTATATTAAATTTGTCTTGTATGAGTCTTTATAGTAAAGGTGATGTTGATCTTGTAAAACTTAAAAAAAAGGAAGAAGAAAGGAGAAAGAAATTAAAAAAACCGAAACTTATTGTTAACAATGCTAATGTAAATACAATCAAAGTTCCTGTAAAAAAATATAGTTTTATTCAAATGGAGTCTGTTGAAGATGATGAACAAGAAAAACAAAGCAAGAAGGAACCTAATGGAAAAATAGAGAAAAAAGAGCCAAAAGATCCTGAGAAAACAAGAGAATATTGGCAGGAACTTAAAAAGAAATTGGAGTTTGATATAAGGACCTTAGAAGAGGGAGTTAGAAATGATCAGCTTAGGCTTAATAAAATGTATAGTGATTATTATTCCATGAGTTTACCTTTTCAAAAGATTAATATAAAAGATCAGATTGATAAGTTTTCAGATTTGTTGGAAAAAGATAAACTAAAATTACAAAATCTCAAGAAAGATATGGATTCACTTTCTGATAAAGCAAGAAAGGCAGGTGTACCCCCAGGATGGATTAGGTAGTAACCTGCATTTTTAGGATTTTTTTTACAAAAAATTATTGAGTAAAATCTATCAAATGAGGAATTACAATGTATCCTGCTATTGAATGGAAAAATAATAAGGTTTATATGATTGATCAGAGGTTATTGCCATTGGAGGAGAAATTTATTGAACACTCAAAATATACTGAAGTTGCACAAAGTATAAAAAACATGGTTGTTCGAGGTGCACCAGCAATTGGGGTTGCTGCTGCTATGGGAATTGCCTTAGGTGTTTTAAATGAAAATAAAAATTATTTAAAGGAGTTTCCTAAGATAATAAAAGTTATTTCTTCAACCAGACCTACTGCTGTAAATCTTTTCTGGGCAGTGGAAAGAATGAAAAGGGTTTTTAATGAATTTAATTATGATTATGATATTTTAAAAAGGAAAATGGTTGAAGAAGCATTGTGTATTGATAAAGAAGATGTGAAAATTAACAAGAAAATTGGTAAAAATGGCGAGGTTCTATTAAAGTCGGGTCAAAGAGTTTTAACTCATTGCAATGCGGGTGCTCTTGCAACTGCTGGATATGGAACTGCACTTGGAGTGATAAGAGCTGCTTATGAGAATAAAAAAGATATTTTAGTTATTGCTGGTGAAACAAGACCTTATTTACAGGGAGCAAGGTTAACTGTTTGGGAGTTACAAAAAGATAATATTCCTGTAAAACTAATAACTGATAATATGGCTGGATATCTTATGTCTAAAGGCTTGATAGATGCTGTTATTGTTGGTGCGGATCGTATTGCAGCAAATGGAGATACTGCAAATAAAATAGGGACATATTCATTGGCAATTCTTGCTAAATTCCATAAAATTCCCTTTTATATTGCAGCTCCTATATCAACAATTGATTTTTCAATTACATCAGGCAAAGAAATCCCAATTGAGCAGAGGCCTAAACATGAGGTGATTAATTTTAGAAATCAAAGAATTGCTTCACCTGAAACACAGGTATATAATCCTGCTTTTGATGTTACACCAAATAATTTAATCAGCGCAATTATAACGGAAAAAAGGGTTATTTATCCATGTTTTAAAAAAGAGATAAAAAAATTAAAGTTAATTGAACAAAATGCCTTATGATTTCGTATAACTTTAAGATTATAAATAAGGAGTGCTTATGAAAAAAAATTTTATTATTTTATTTATATTATTTAGCCTTACTCTATTTGTTTTTGGAGAGGAAGGAATGTGGCAGTTAAATCAGCTAAAAGGATTAAATCTGCAAAAAAAAGGCTTGAAAATTGATATTTCAGAAATCTATAGTCCGGACAAACCCTGCATTGCAGATGCTATTGTTTTACTTGGAGGGGGGACTTCTGAATTAATCTCTTCTGATGGACTCATATTAACAAATCACCATGTGGCTTTTGGAGCTGTTCAACGTGCATCTATAAAAGGAACAGATTTTGTTACGAAGGGATTTCTTGCTAAGTCCTATAAAGATGAAATTGAAGCTCTTGGATATACGGCAAGTATTCTCCAGAAAATGGAAGATGTCACAAATCAATTTGTTAAGTTTAAGAGAATAAAGGATCTTGTTAAACGTAAAAAGGAAATAGAAAGGAAGATAAAAAAGATAACTGATAAAATTGAGAAGGGTAAAGATGATATAAGAGCAACAATTGCAAGAATGTATGAGGGTAAACAGTATATTTTGTTTGTGCACAAACGTTTTGATGATATTCGTGTTGTTTATGTACCACCTAAGGCAATTGGAAATTATGGAGGAGATATTGATAATTGGATGTGGCCACGTCATACAGGTGATTTTTCTTTTTTGAGGATTTATATGGCTCCTGATGGGTCAGGTAGAAAGTATAACAAGGAAAATGTACCATATAAACCGAAATATTGGCTAAAAATAGCAAAAGATAATTTAAAAGATGGAGATTTTACTTTTATTATGGGATACCCTGGAAGGACCAGCCGATATAGAACATCTTATTCAGTTGATGAAAATTTAAACCATGTATACCCAACCAGGATTAAATTATATAAAGAGCTTATTGATTTGTTAGAGAAATATGGTAAGGATTCAATGATTGCAAAGATGAAGGTGTCAGGATTCATTAAGGGATTGAATAATGGTATGAAGAATTATCAGGGTAAAATTGAAGATATGAACCGTATAAATTATTTGCAGAAGAAAATAGAACAGGAAAAGAAATTCATGGCTTTTTTGAATGAGAACAAGAAATTGAAGAAAAAGTATGGAAAAGCTCTTGAAAAAATAAAAGTGCTTTATGAAATAAATAAAAAGACCAGAGATCATGATGAATTATTCTCCATGTTTGGCTTTTTAGGCGGTACAGTTCCTGGAATGGGTATTCAGATATATAATACTGCAAGAGAGAGAGAGAAACCAAAGAAATTGCGTGACCCGAGATTTTCTGAAAAGGATATAAAGAGAGCTGTTTCACGTCTTCAATTTAGATTTATGTCTTTTTATGAACCTTCAGATAAGGCTTTTTTAAATAAAACTTTGAAAATGGCTTCCAAGCTCCCGGAAAGTTCACGAATTAAGGGCTTAGATTATATTTTAAAGAATAAAACTAAGGCAATAGAGCAGTTTGTAGATAAGTCATACAAGAATACCAAACTTAAAGATGTGAAATATGTAAAGTCTCTTTTCAATAAGACTGTAAAAGAATTAGAAGCATTGGATGATCCTTTTATAAATATGGGCAAGAGCCTTTATGCTGAGAAAGAGGAGCTTCGTAAACGTAATGAGAAATTTAATGCAAATATAACTGAATTAAGAAAACAATACATCTCAGCACTTTCAAAATGGAAAGGTGAGACTATTTATTCTGATGCAAACAGAACCATTCGTTTTACATATGGAAATGTTGAAGGCTATAGCCCAAAAGATGCAGTTTACTATGCTCCATTTACAACTTTTAAAGGTATTGTAGAAAAAGATACTGGTAAATCCCCATTTGATATGCCCAAGGCTTTAAGGCAACTTTATGAAAAAAAGGATTTTGGAAAATGGAAAGATCCAATTTTGAATGATGTACCTGTAGATTTTCTTCATAAATGTGATATAACGGGTGGAAATAGCGGAAGTCCTGTTTTAAATGCAAATGGTGAATTGATTGGTATTGCATTTGATGGAAACTGGGAAGCTATGAATAGTGATTGGGAATTTAATGAAGCTAAACAGAGAACAATTTCTGTTGATGTGCGTTATGTTATGTTTATTACTGAAAAATTGGGAAAAGCTGATCGCATTTTAAAAGAGGTCGGATTAAAATAACACCCCATTATTATACATATAAAGGGAGGTAGAAGATAAATCTTCTACCTCCCTTTTACTTTATTCACAAATATAATATTCAAAATCTTATAAAAAACACACATATTTATTGAAATCCATATATATATCATATAATATTTAAATTATGTCTGAAAAGAAATTTTGTATAAGTTATAATTTCAGACACATATGCAAGTTTGAGTGTAATGTTTAATAAAAAGCTTTCATTTCTTATAGGAACAATAATCATTTTAATGATCATTATGGCATACCTTTCAGCCCTCAATATTTACCTTAGGGGAGATGACTTTGAATGGCTCAACTCAATATACGGTTGTTGGGAACAGCCATTAAGTTTATTTTCGACAATCAACAATTTTTTCAGACCAATGGTTAAGCTTTCTTACCTATTGAATTATACTCTGTTTGGCACAAATACCCCTTTTTATGCAGCAACAACAATCTTGATTCACCTTGGGAATGTTTTATTATTGTATATCTTGATTTTGAGAATCACACGCAGAATAATTCCTGCTTCAATCACCTCACTTGTTTTTGGTATTTCCCCGCTATACAGCGAAATTACTTTATGGTCAGCAGCAAGGCCGGACTCTATTATGCTTTTATTTATACTAAGCTCTTTAATCGTAGTAGCCAAACCCGGGAAACAAATTAAAAAAAGGGATTTTTTCCTATTATTTATATTTGGATTAGGGGCAGCTTGTTCAAAAGAAACCTGGATTATCCTTCCCTTTGTTTTAATAAGTTTTCTGATTTTAATAAAAAAGTATACAATTAGAGATGCAGTAAAGAGCTCTTTTGTGATTATCTTTTTGTTAATATTATATCTGGTTTTTTTTATAGTAGTGCCTATAATTTCAAATGCTCCTTCTCCAACAAATTATGCTGACTATGACATGAATTACGGATTGAAAAAAGTAGGGTATTTAATTTTTAAATATACTGGATTTGGGAATTTATATACGGGTGAAATCTGGCAAATATTGCTTGTTTTTGTATCATTTAGTGGGTTTGGGTTTTTACTCTTTTGTCAAAAAAATAGACTGGCTTTCTGGGGTATGGCTTTTATGATTCTTTCAATGCTTCCCACTATTCTTATAAAGTATGCACCATCTCGATATAACTATCTTCCTCTTATGGGATTCTATATAATGGTAATTGCCTTTTTTGAAAAAGGGATAGAATGGTTATCAAAAAAGTATAAAATTAAGAAAATTTATATATCAATCGTTATTATTACTACCTTAGTCTTTTATTTATCTTTTCAGTATATTATGTTGCAATGGGAAATAAAAGACTATAAATATTTTGGAAATTCACACAAACAAGTGGTTAATATGTATAATAAGGTAAAAGATAAATTATCTCTCAATCAACCTATAATTTTTATAAATGCAGGCACTAAAAAAGCTGTAAGTGAAGCGTCACAAAGTGTTCAAGGATATTCCAAATTATTATTTGTAAGAAGGCATGGAATATGGCAGATGGTCTATCTTGCTTCTCTGGCAAATTTTTCAGGGAAACCTTTCAAGTATTTGATGATCCCTATTCCCAAAAAGGAATTGGAAAGTGTAATTAAAGGAAAGTTTAGAGTACTTGTATTTAAAGATAATGGTTTTTCTTTTACTGAAAAATATAATACAAGCCTTAAAGAATTCTATAATAGATATCACTGCCTTCCAGATCAAGTCAAGGCTCTACAGTTTGTAAACATAAAAAGAGAATGAATGAAATTCAAATGAGTAGTTAAATGAAAAAAAATAAAATATTAATTATTATTCCCACTTTTAATGAATGTGGAAATATCAGTATTCTTATGAAACAGATCATTGAAACCGTTTCTAATATTGATATCTTAGTGATTGATGATGATTCCTTTGATGGAACTGCACAGGAAGTAATGGCTTTTTCAAAAGTTACTAAAACAAAAATTGATATTATTGTCCGAAAAGGAGTTCGAGGCCTTGGGACTGCATATACAACAGGATTCAAATATGGATTGAAGCATCAATATGATGTGATCATCACAATGGATGCAGATCTCTCTCATAATCCAGATCATTTACCTGCTTTCCTGGATGCTATTGAGAAATATGATATAGTTGTAGGGTCGAGGTATATTAAACATGGTGGAACGATCAACTGGAGGATCCGCCGCATTTTATTAAGTTGGCTTGCCAATAAATTTGCCAGGTTTGTATTAGGACTGGGAGGACATGATCTAACATCAGGTTTTCGAGCTTATGGTAGATCTATTCTTGAAACAATTGATCTGGATAAAATAAAGTCAAATGGATATTCTTATCTTGTTGAGATGCTTTTTCTTACAAAGAAAAGGGGTGCTCAGATCACAGAAATCCCAATTATCTTTGTGGACCGCACAATGGGTAAATCAAAGATATCCAAGCAAGAGATATACAGGGGAGCCTTTACATTGTTGCGTCTCCGCTTTTTTAGTCATGAACGTTAATCTAAAATTTGTCAGATGTCCGCTTTGTAATCATAATAACACCCGGCTTATCTATCCAGCAACATCAAAATCCAATCAAATAAAGCACAAAGACTCTTATATATGTACGAGCACAGGTTTATCAAATCATGGTGATATTGTTCAATGTAAGAACTGTAAAATGGTTTATAATAATCCTCAGCCAGATGCGGATCAATTGATAAATTTCTATAAAGAGGTTGTGGATCCATCCTATATACTACAGAGTAAAGGAAGGGAACTTACATTTAAACATACTATCAGTCAACTTCAAGAATACATGAAACCACCCGGGAATTTGCTTGATGTTGGATGTTATACTGGAATTTTTATGGAGACTGCAATTGCTTCAGGTTGGACAGTCTATGGTGTAGAATTGAGTTCATGGGCAGCATCAATTGCACAGAAATTGGGAAAAGGGGCTGTATTTGAGTGTGCTCTTGATCAGATCCAATTACATTCATCCAGTATGGATGTAGTTACAATGTGGGATGTAATTGAACACCTTTCTAAACCAACACAAATTTTAAAAAAGGTTGCTTCTTTGCTCCGGCCAGGTGGTATTTTGGCATTAAGTACATATATGATTGATAGTTGGGCAGTAAAAGTGCTTGGAAGAAGATATCCTTTTTTTATGGATATGCATGTTGTTCATTTTTCAAGAGATACTCTATCTCGTATGTTATGTATGTTGGGTTTTGAAATCCTAAGTATAAGAAAACATAAGCGTACGATTATACTGGATTATCTTTTGGACAGGACATGGAATTTATTACCTGTGTTAAAACCAATGCTCAAACCTTTAGCTCGCTGTCAATTGATTAAAAAGCCAATAAATCTTAGCTTTATGGGACTTGTAAATGTCTATGCGCGCAAAAAAAATTCTTAAATTTTTTAAAACATTTCTCTGAAACCCTGTACAATTAATAAATTCGTTTTGCTTTTATGGGAAAAATTTAATAGAATTGTAAGTATGAAAAAATTTTCAGTAGATCTTATTGAGGATAATTTTTTTCATGATTTCACTTATGATTCATATAATAGAAAAGAGTATATTTTTAAGAAAAAAACGGGAATATTAAAAAGAGAATATAATGAAAGCTGGCTTAGCAGTTCTTTTGAGTTAAACTCAATAAATGATGCAAAAGCATATATTTCAAAGGGTTTTAAATCTTCAAGTTTTAAAAACTTTAAAACCAATAACATTGAGTTTAGCCCAGGTAAAGTGTTAAGAGACAATGAATTTATTTTAAATTTTTTACGATCACTTGATTTAAAAGAATGGAAGATCGTATTTAGAGTAAAGGCATTAAACCGCCTTATTATTAACAATAAAAATAAAGGATTGAGAAATGGATTTACACATTATAGTATTATAATAAAATTAAAATTAAATAACTGTAGAAATTACATTGAGATTGGAGAGGGATCAACTGGTAGCTTTAAATTCAATCAAACAGGGCTTAGCTTGAGAATAAAAGATGTGATTAATAATCATAATAATAAAATAAAAAATGATTTTAAGGATAGAATTCCAGTAATTCTGAACTCAGGTGATGGAGGTATAATCTTTCATGAAATCCTTGGGCATTCATTAGAGGTTGATTATATTTATCAAAAGTTGTCTCCAATATCAATATATGATGTGGGACATCAAATAATATCAAAAAATGTAAATTTAGTTGCTGATTACGAAGGAGATATGTTTTTCTCAAACAGAATGTGTGATGATGAAGGAGTATCCTCAAAATCTTCTATGTTAGTTGAGAATGGAATATTAAGGAACTTTATTTCAGACATTTATTATAAAAATCTGTTAAATATAAAAAATTCTGGTTATTCAAGGGTAGAAGATTTTTCAAAAGTTCCAATGCCGAGAATGTTTGCAATTTACTTAAAACCAGGCCCCTATAATGCTCAAGAGTTAATTGAATCAACAAAATATGGAATATATGCAAAAGAATTTGGTGAGGGAAAAACTTATTTTAATAAAAATTCATTTTTCTTTAATATAAAAGAGGCATATTTGATTGAAAATGGTAAACTTACTTCTCCTCTTGGTGATGTTATTGTGAAAGGAAATATTATGGAAACCTTAAACTCAGTTGATATGGTAGCTGATGATTTCAGATATGACAAGGGTATCAGTTATTGTTTCAAGAATGGCCAGACATTAAATGTCAGGGTTGGTCAACCAACAGTTAAGATAAATAACCTTTTTGTTAAAAGTGGTTTAAATGATTGAGAAAATACTCTTACAAGGAAAAGCTGCCGGGTTTTCAACAGTTGAGGTTTTCCATGAAAAAAGGGAGAAACAGGAATATGAGAAACTTTTAGATTATAATGCTTCTCATTTCGTAAAGAATGATAATATATCAGTCAGAGCTTTCTGGGAATTTGGAGAGCCTGTTGGATTTAATTTGTCAAAACCTGATATAAAATCAATTAAAACAGGATTTTCAAGTGTTTGTTCTTTAAATATTCCAGGAAGAAATAAAAATTATGCATATTTATTACCCTCACATGCTCAAAAAGTAAAGATAAATATTTTTGATGATTCTATAAAAAGCTTTGATATAAAGAAATTTGATGAGTTAGTAGAAAAGATCAAAGAAATTCTTGTATCTTTTCCAGGGCTTTCTCTAAAAAGAATTAAGTTTTTTAAAGTGTTAAAGAAATGTTATATTTCAAATACTAAATGGCTTAATGCTAAATATAAAAAAACAAATTTCAACCTGACTATTAATTTTGAATATAAAAATAATTCAATTGAAATAAGTGAGAATGAGATCTATTTTAATCGAATAAATCCATTCAGAATGATTTCAAGAGCGTTTAATTTATTAAATTCTCTTACAGATAATAATATACATATCAAAAAAGATTGTGCTTTAATATTTTCTCCTGAAGCATCTGTTTTTGTCTTAAGAGAGTTTTCTGATAATTTTTGTTTAAGCTTTGAAGGGAGTTTAAAAAAAATAAGTTTCCCATCAGTATTAAGTATTATTGAAAATCCTAATCTGGATTATCAGACTGGTTCTGTGCCGTTTGATGATGAAGGCGTTCAATCAGGAGAAAGATATTTAGTAAATAAGGGTGTTTTTTTGGATCGGATTTCAGATATAAAGAGAGCTTTTTACAACAAAAGAGCTTGTTCTACAGGTAATGGTTTTAGGAGTGATAAGTCAATATTTCCATTTCCAAGGTTTTCCAACTTTTTCATTAAACCTTCGGTTTTAAGTTTAAATAAATTAATGATGGATGCAGGAAAAGGTATTCTTGTTTCTTTAATTAAATTAAAAAATATTGAGAATGATGAATGGATGTTTTCTGCATATGGTTACAGGTTTGAAAATGGAGATATCAATGAGCCTGTCCATTTTTACTTTAAAACCTCTTTTTTTTCATATTTTCTGAATATATTAAAAGTATCAAAAGAGATAAAATTTTTTAATATAAATTATAATATTGGATCTCCATATTTGCTGGTTAATGCAAAGCATTTGTATGAAAGTGTTCTTCAAATTTAAGTGTTATTCTGTATGTAATGTAATTAACTAATTAAGAATCAGAGCAATTTATGTACATAGCTTTTTTATATTCAAAAATTCTTCATTAGCTTCATATATTAGATCTTCTATTAATTTTTTTACAGGCTTTATTTCATTTATAAGCCCTACACTCTGTCCAGCCATTAATGAACCATGTTCAATGTCTCCCTCCTGCACAGCTTTCCTTAATGCTCCGATCCAGAAATTTTCCACTTGGAATTGAGCCTCTAATCGTGATATTTCATTGTTTTTCATTTTTCTAAGTAAATTGAGCTGTAAATTCCCAAAATCTTCAATGCCTTTGTTTTTTAATGCTCTTACTGCTACAACTGGTAGAGATGAGTCATATTGTGGAGTGGCAAAGGCTTCCCTTGCTCTTGCTGTTTTGAATTTTTCTTTGAATGCTGGATGTGCAGGACTCTCTTCTGCCATTGCAAATATTGTTCCCATCTGAACTCCGGAAGCACCCATTAAAAAGAGATGGCAGATCATTTTACCTGTAGCAATCCCACCTGCAATAAAAATGGGAATTTCAGGGAATTTGAAAAGTACTTGCTGTATTAGAACAATAGTTGAAACATGGCCTATATGTCCACCTGCTTCAGAACCTTCGAGAATTAATGCGTCGGCTCCATAATCGATCATACGTGTTGCAATCGATTCAGTTGATGCAAAACAAAGGACTTTAGCTCCAGCCTGTTTTGCTATCTTTACTTCATTTTTTCTTGGGAAGCTTCCAGCAAATACTATAAATGGGGCTCCCATATTGCTTGCTTTATTTAAATGTTCTAAATAATTAGGTGATATTGTTATTAAATTTACTGCAAAGTTTGCTTTTTCTTTCTTTAAAATTTTTATCTCATTTTCAAAAATACTTACAGGCATATTACCTGCAGCAAGAACTCCAAAGCCTCCAGCATTGCTAACTGCTCTTACAAGGTTTGAATTACTTATCCATGTCATAGCTCCTGAAATTAAAGGGTAATCAACCTTAAGAAACTTTTGACCTCTTTTCCAAAATTTTAGATCTTTTAAATTTTTCATTTGTAAATTTTATCAAAAGATTTGTTTATTGTAAAATAAAATTTTTTTTAAAATTGTGACAATTTTTGTCTATATAAGTAACATATTTTATGATTTTTTATATTTATTTTTATCAAAAGACCTATTAAATGGGAATATTGCTTTTGGTATGATAATTGCTACATTATAAGTGTAAAATTTAAAAAGGAGGTCTTTTTATGAGAAAAATAATGAAAAGCAAAAAGGGTTTTACTTTGATTGAGCTGTTAATCGTTATTGCAATTATTGGTATTATTGCAGCTATTGCTATTCCAAATCTATTAACTGCTCTTCAGAAAGCTAAACAGAAAGCAACAATGGGTGATATGAAATCTATTGGAACTGCTGTTGAGTCTTATATGACTGATAATTATTTGGCACCAGGTACTATTACTGACGCTGATATTACAGTTTTTTACATGAAAAAAATACCAATTTCAGATGGATGGGGTAATGGATGGAACTATACAAGAGGCGGAACAGCTTTCGATGAATATTCAATCGGTTCAGGTGGAAGAGACGGAAGTTTTGGCGGTTTTGGTCAGTTTCAGACAGTACCTTACATTGTAAATACTCTGTCTGGTTTTGACAATGATATCATCTTTTCGAATGGAACTTATACTTTCGGTCCAAGAGTAAAATAATTTAAAAATCCTTAATGAAAAAAAGCAGCTGGATGATTGTTCCAGCTGCTTTTTTTTTTCTCTTTAATTTTTCTATAAGTTCATATAAAACTCTCTTTTTTTTACGTTTAATATATTTTCTCTTTTTGATTTTTCTCTTCTTTTTTTTAAGAAGATTCAATTTGAAAAGGATACTTATACCAATTGTCGGGGGAATTTCTCTAATTTTGTTTGTATATGGTATCCTTCAAAAATTTATTCTGTTTCCTTATTATTTAAGAAACTTAGGTAATGAAAATAATTTCTATTTCCAGGCTTTTAAAACAAGATTGGAGACAGGAAGAGTTTTCTCATTGTTCACATTACCCTCTCTGTATGCAATTATATGTGCAGTATTGATCTTATTTATTTTTCACTATTTTTTAAAATCAAAAAAAAATAAGATTTTTTGGGCTATATTATTAATTTTAGGTATAATCAATATAGTTTTAACCCAATCTTTTGGGGGAATCTTATATTTATCCATTGGTATTTTAATTTATCTCTTCTTATCAAGAATTTTAAGTTTCAAGTATCTTGCACCTGTTATTATGGTTTTATTTCTCTTTTTTTTCATAGTAACAGGATTAAGATATTCAGAGGCAAAAGAACTCGAACCTGTTAAATTAAGATTCTCAAACTGGAAACAGGCTTATAGAGCAATAAAATCAAGCCCCATTTTGGGAATAGGGCTTGGGAATTATGAATCAAAAATCTCTTATTTTACTTTTACCGGAGAGGCAAAGTCTGTTTATGCACATAATTTTTTCCTTCAGTTTATTTCAGAACTGGGCGTAATTATTTCTCTTTTTATTTTACTGATTTTATTTTTGTCAAAAAAGAGGCTAAAACCTGAAAATTCTAACGAAAAGGTTTTGTATATTTCAGCTTTCATTATTATGTTAGTGTATAATTTAATTGATATTGGGTTTTATTTCTTTTCTGCTGGAATAATAACTGTTGTGCTTGTTTCTCAAATATATGAAAAAAAGAATAAAAAGTATAAACTAAACCTTGGTATTCTTATATTATTATCAATTTGTTTAATGGTGCAAACTTTTTCGGATAATTATCAAAAAAAAGCCAGTTTTCTTTTAAGTCAAAAGAGTTTTGAAGAAGCGGAAATTTATTATAAAAAGAGTCTTAAAATAAATCCATTTAATTTTAAATCTTTAACTGGTTTGGGAAACATCAATTTCATTAAGAACAACTATTTGGAATCTGAAAAGTATCTAAATAGATCATTGAAACTATATCCGGATTCTGCTTTTGCTAATTACTTGAAGTCAAGGCTTGATTTTAAGAAGGAACACTTTTTGAATTCTTTATATCGCGCAAATTTAGCATTTAATAAAAACAGATTAAATTTTGAATACAAGAGGTGGTATGAGTTTATCAAGAATAATACACAAATTGAACTCAGTAAAACAGGAATTTGAATTTTTTATAATTCTGAGTTGGATTCTTTTTTTTCCTAAAAAGGAATCTCTCTTCTATTTTTTGATATTTGCACTTTTAATTATTTTATTTTCTATTAGAAATATTTATTCAATCAAAAATATAGTAGAATCTTTATTTTTGTATGTTCTTGTATTTTTAAACTTATTATTCATAATCAGTATATTTTTTTCCTCATATAAACTCAAGTCAATTCTTCTGCTTTTAGACATTTTTCTTATTTGTATTTATTTTGCATTATTTTTTTATGATAAAAATGATGAACAAAAATATTTCTTTTTGATTTTGTATTTAATATCTCTTTTTTCTATTATAAATATTCTTAATTATTCTTTTTCAATATTTGAGGAGAAAAATCTTTTTTTCTCAAATCCAATCATGCAGGGGCTTATTTCTGGTATTGGTTTGCTTATAGCTTTTTATTATATATTAAAAAGATTCGATTGGATTTTCTTTGTATTAATGATTTTAAATTTAGCAGGAGTTTTTGTTTCAGCCTCAAAAGCAGCTTTTATAGGAGTTGTGATTTTTTCTTTTGTATTGATCATTCTTAAAAGAAAGAGATTAATCCCTTTCTTAATAATCCTTATTATATTGACATTTATTATTCCAAATCCCATAAAAAATATGTTTGAGTTTTCATTAACAAAGGACCCATATGCTTTTAATAGGATCGATATATGGAAAATGTCTATAAATATTTTTAAAGATAATTTTTTGTATGGTGTAGGACTCGGAAATTTTTCCGAGGTTTCAAAAAAATACAATTTTAAGCAAACAAAAGGACCTGCAAATTATTTCAAGGTTCCTCGAATTCCTCACAATGATTATTTAAAGCTTTTGTGTGAAACAGGTATATTTGGATTGATAATTTTACTTCTATTTATATTTTTTATTTTAAGAAAGATATTTTCCTCTTCTTTATTTAATATATCAAAAATAATAATCCTTTATTTATTATTTAATGCATTTTTGTTTAATATAATGTTTCATACATTTTTCTTTTTTATGTTTATCTTTTTGTTGAAAAATTTATTCGAGGAAAATATTAGTTTTAAGAGTATAAACGGAAATTTTAAATTAATATTTTCACTTTTATTAATTTTTATTTTTTTAGTTGGCTATTTTGTCCCTTATATATCCAATAATTTAATTGAAAGGTCAAAAAAGAGTAAGAATATCATAGAAGCCTTCAAACTATTGAAGAGATCAGAGTATTTAAACCCTTTAGATTATCGGGTATATTATCGCAAGTCTTTACTGCACTATAATTATTTTGAGAGAAAATCGGATCTGGATTCTTTTTCTTATGCTTTGAGAAATATAAAAAAAACTCAGATGTTGAATAAGCATTTTATTGAGTCTTATTTATTAGAATCTGATTTATATCTTGAGGTATTAAAAAAAGAACTTAAGTATATTTCTATGGATAAGGAGATAATTGCTCCTTTAATTAAAGCTGAGTTTTATGCACCATTCGATCCATTCATTAAATTAAAAAAGGCTAAAATTTATTTTGAATTTAATAATAAAAATCTTGCAAAAAGAGAGGCTATAAAAGCTTTAGATATAGAACCGGAGTTTATTTCAGCCCTATATTTTCTTCACAATAGATTTAATTATTTTTCTGATGAGGAAAAATTTAAAAATAGGATAGATAAAATTTTAGCTAAAGCTAAAAAATTAGATTATCAACATGGAACCTATTTGGATAATTTATTTAAGGTCCCACAGAAATAAAATAGAGAATTTAATACGAAGAATGTTTATTTGTGTTTAATATTTCTTTTGTTATGGTTAAGTTTTGAAATCTTTTTATATATTATTTTTAGTTTATCATTTGATTGTTCTTTTTTATAAATTTCTATTAAACAATAGTAAGAGGGGAGAAACTTAGGATTAATCTTGATTGTTGAATTAAAATCAGAGATAGCCTGTTTAAAATTGCACTTGTCACTATATGCAATTGCTCTATTAAAGTAAGCTATAATATAATTTGGAGCAAGTTCTATAGCAGAACTATAATCTCTTATTGCAAAATCCAGTTTGCTTTTCTTTGCATAAGCAAATCCACGATTATTAAATGCTTTTGCATATCTTGGATTTAACTCAATTGACTTATTATAATCTTTTATTGCCTTTTCATAATTGGCCTTATTACTGTATGCAAGGCCTCTATTATAAAAGGTTTCATAATTAGGGTGAATTTTTAGAGCCATACTAAAATCTGAAATAGCATTGTTTATATACCCTTTTTTTGCAAAAGCTGATCCTCTATTGTCATAAACAATATGAGTTGGGTAACTTTTAAGAGCATCATTCCATAATGTTATATCATTTTTCCATACATGGCATTTTTGCCAGCTCAAGAAGGATAAAGTGAATAAGATTCCACTTAGAAATATTAACAATGGTATCCTTACTAACCATTTTTTCTTAAATTTTTTGTTAAATAAATCAATTAGTAATTTGCTTATTAAATAGAATATCCCAATAGAAGATATATAAGTATATCTGTCAGCATGTGGGAAACCGTCTAATATAAGTGGGATTATTGGAATTAGCGTGATTAGTAAAAAAAGAAATCCAAAAATAAATTCTCTTCTGTATTTATTTGAAAAGTAGATTATAATAATCAGAACAACTATTGTAAGAACAAAAACAGTAAGTGGGTTTGGGAAAATTTCATTAGCATGGATAGGATAACGTGGTGATAGCTTTAAAGGTAAAAATATTTTGCTTAAATAAAAGGGTACACTAATTAAAACGTTTAAAATACGCTCTGAAATCGTTAAATATGTAGGTGGCTGGTCAATTTTCAGAACCCACATTCCAATTATACCAAAGATAAATGAGATTTCAAAAAAGGGAACTTTTTCAATTATTTTTTTTTTATTTATATTTCCTTCAAAATAGAAATCAAAAAGTATTAATATTAAAGGGAAGATTACAGTTGTGATTTTCGATAATAAAGCAAATATAAAAATGATTAGACTAAAATAAAAAAAAATCCTTTTTTTTGGTTTTTCTCTATAAATCAGGTAAAGTATTAAAGCTATTAAAAGGAAAATTGAACTAATAAGGTCCTTTCTATCTGAAATCCATGCAACTGATTCTACACGCAGGGGGTGAACTCCCCAGAGAAGTGTTGTTAAAAGAGATATTGAATAGGATTTACTTAATATTAAAATTAGATAAAATATGAGTATACAATTAATGAGATGAAGAATAAGATTGTGTGTGTGATAAGGAAGGGGATTGAGATTGAAGAAATGAAATTCTACTGTGTGTGATAAAATTACTATTGGCATATAGAGCCCCAAAAATGTAGAAGTAAAAATATTTTTCAGGTTTTTAAACGAGAGTTCTCTTATTGATTGATTTTGTGTGACATAAGCCTGGTCATCCCAATTGAGAAAACCATTATTTAATGATGGAAGAAAAACAAGAGTAGTTATTATCAATATAAAACAGATTGAAATCAACCTTTTTGTAGATGAGCTCATTTTTATCATTATAAAAGAATTTTAAAGAAAAATAAAATTATGAGTGTTTATATAAAAGTAGATAGAAGAATTGGTAATCTAAAAAAAATATTTATTGGCTTATATAACTGATTTTAAAAACAAAGAGATTGTTTTTTCTGAAAATCGGTTTTAGAGTTCTTATAAAAGAGGAGAATTTTTTTAATTCATTTTCACTCATTCTTTTATAATCTTTTTGCAGGCGTATGAATTCTCCCATATTAAATATAATGAAATTGATTTTGTCTTTTTTTAATTCATTAATAAATTCTTTTTTATTATTACTATTTTTTAAATATCTTTTCAAAATTGAGTAGTCATATGGAGAAGATACCTGATAGGCACGCTTTAGATAAAAGTTCCTGGATTCTCCCACAATAAGGATTTTTGACTCCTTTGTGGAGTTTTTATTGATAAAAGATATTGCAGGATAGGTTGGGAAGGTTAAAGTTTTGTATTCTTCAATGCTGAGCTTTCCTGAAAAGAGATAATATGAGCGAAAAATGCGCTCCATCAAAGCAAAAGATGTTAAGAGATTTAAAAATATAATGATAAAAAAGATATATTTTATGATCTTTTTTGATTGAGATTCATAAGCAATTACAACATATATTGATAGAAATAAAAAAGAAATATACCAGCAACGAATACTCATCTTAAAAAAAGCTCCCGCAAAAATCGTTAATAGAGAAAATATAAGTAAGAAGTAATTTTTTTCTTTTTTTAGTATAAGAAATGGTAAAAAAATCAAAAATAAAGCTCCAATAATTCCACCTGAGCCTAATTGGGAAAATGATATGTTGTAAGGGAATTTAATCACATCCTTGAAAGAGTGAAACACCTTGCTTGTATCTTTTGTCATTACAGCAGACCTTGAGGAATCCCAGAATTCACTTTTAAAAGAGTTGTGGAAAAATGGGAAAACGGGATTATTTGTAAAATTGTAATTTTTTATCATTAATGGCAATAGTATTCCTAAAACAATCAATCCGAAGATAATTGCTTTTTTTGAATCAAACCATTTTTCTTTTATAAATATGGCAATGAAAAAGATTCCCAGGGGAATTATATTTGTGTATTTCACACCTATACTGAAGCCCCAGAATATAGCAGATATGTTCACCCTTTTTTTTAAAAAATATTTTATGCCAATAAAAATGAAAAACGCACTTAAAAGATCATTCTTAACTATTGATATAAGGAACACACTCATTGGCATAGAGATTATGGTTAATAATAATATGTTTCTTTTCTTTATTTTAAAATTTTCAATTGCAAAATCTATAATAGAAAATATTAAGATAATTCCTATAAAAAAGTGGAAAAAACGTGGGACCATATCTCCAGCAAAAACAGATGGTATTAATGAGATCTCATAATAGATAGAGGTGTTTGCGTATAAAAATTGTAGGGCTGAAATAAATCCCGAATTTTGAAGATAAAGGTTTGGTATTCCAAGGTGAAAAACTAAGGTGTCATAAAAAGAGGATGGAAGAGAAGCATATATTAATGGGAAAACGAAAATAAGGTATTCAAGGGATGGTCTTTTAATAAAAGAATTTATTGTTTTATAAAAATTTGATTTATGATTTTTAATAATAAAAAAGAGAATTATTACTGGAATTAGATAAAAGAGTATAATTATCCAGGCTGAGAGAATTTTGAAGAATGATATTATAAAGAAGAAAAATGTTGTGAAAATTAATCCTGTGCCAAAGCTTTCTAATACTCCGATTTTTCCCTTATTAAAAAATTTTATAAAGAAAAAACCATAGATGAATATTTCAAAAATTAATAAAAGAGCCTTTAGAAAAGGAAGAATTACATAAATAGGGTATCTAAGGAAAAGTGCATTGATGGTTACTAAAATTGCAAAAATAATAAGAATATTTATTATAAATTTATTGGATTTGATATTATCAATATTCATATTTTCTATTTAGTTTTTCTCATAAAAATCACTTTAAGCCCTGCTTTTGTCTTTCTTTTAAATTCTCCAAAAGAGCTTACTTTGAACAGATTTTTAATTATATAGGAAGGCCTTGTGTAGAATGTTTTGTACCCTTTTATAAGGAGCTTTTCAAGCTCTTGTCTTGTGAAATTTTCTTCCCAGCATGGAGGTTCAAAATTTTCATCCGGGTTCTCAGCAAATTCTTTCCATACATCATTTTTAAAAACCCCTTTTGATAAACCCTGTATATAAATATCTGTTGCAGGAAATGGAGTAAGTATGGTCATATGAACAAAATCAGGTTTTAACCATTTTGATACTCTGAAAGTTTCAAAAATATCTTCTATTGTTTCATCAGGAGAACCTATCATAAAGTAAGCTAAAGTCTGGATTTTATATTTTTTTGTGAGTACGAATATTTCTTTTGCTTTTTGTAATGTAATACCCTTTCTCAAAACTTTGAGAATTTTTTCTGTTCCTGCTTCAATGCCATAATGTATTCCTCTACATCCCGCCTTTTTTAATAATTGCAATAATTCTTCATCAAGAGTATCGACTCGAGCTCTTATATCAAAGCCAATATCAAGGTCTTTTTTTATTATTAATTCACATATTCTCTTTACTCTATCTTTTCTTACTGTAAAAGTGTCGTCATAAACTAAGAATTCATGTATTCCCAGTTTCAAACATTCCTCAATCTCTTGTACAACTCGTTCAGCACTCATTGCCCTGAATATGTTTCCAAGATGAGGTCTATTGCAAAATGAGCATTTATATGGGCATCCTCTGCTTGTGAAAAGCGTTGTTATTGGTGTTCTTTTGGCTAAAATGGAGGTGTATTTTTTATATGGAGTTAATTCTCTTTTTGGAAAAGGGAGTTTATCAAGTTCATTTTCAGGAATTAGTACAGGCAATCCTGTGTGTACTATTGTCCCATCCTTGTTCTTATATACAAGCCCTTTTATGTCCTTTAATTTTTTAAAATCATATATATTATCAATAAGTTTAGCAAATATCTTTTCACCTTCACCCAAAACCACGAAATCAACACCTTTGATGTTTATAGTTTCTCTTGCATATATATTTACATGAGGTCCGCCAAGAACTAATTTACATTCAGGTTTTATCTTTTTTACAATATTTATGGTTTTTATAACATCAATAAGTGTAAATGTCATTGCTGTTATTCCCACTACTTCAAAATCTGTGTGTTTTATTCTTTGTTCCAAAGAAGCATAGGTTAATTCTTCTACTTGAGAATCAATTACATATACTTTGTGTGCTGTTTTTTCGAGTAAATAACCTGCAAGGAATAAAAGCCCCAGAGGCGGATTGTATCCTCTTTCTGATTCTATTATAGATGGGTTATTCCCCATTAATTCATTAAAAGAGGGTGGATTGATAAGTAATATATTCATTTTATATGATGCTAATTGTTCCTTTTATTTATCATATCTGCAAGCATTCCTATAGCAAGTATTTGAATAGATGAGATAAAAAGTATTGAAACAGTTGTATCCAATATTTTGGGAAGAGCTAAATAGCTATATATAAAAACTATTAAAGAGATTAAAAGCAAAATTAAGCTAACAGGAACAAATATTTTTAGAGGATTAAAATACATTACTGTTCTGATAATGAGTTGAATAAAGTTTAATGTATCACGTATTGGTCTTATCTTACTTTTACCCTTTCTTTTCATGTAGTTTATTGGAATATATTTAATTTGCATATCATTGGTTAACATTGCAAGTGTTATTGTGGTTGTAAAGGAAAAACCATTTGGTAAGATTTTGAAAAATCTTAAAGCATCTTCTTTTTTAAAAAGCCTGAGCCCTGAATTTATGTCTGGAATTTTAAATCCAGCAAGGTAATTTGCTAATTTTCCTATAAACCATTTTGCTGGTTTCCTTATAATTGGGATTTTTACACTTTTCCCTGTCCTGGAACCTACAACCATATCATAATTTTTGATTTTATTATACATTTCAGGAATCTTTTCTATTGGGTAAGTGCCGTCAGCATCAGTAATTGCAATTACATTATATTTACTTTTTTTAATTCCTGATTTTATGGATGCTCCATATCCCATATTTCGTTCATGTTCAATTAAATTGAAGTTTATCTTACTCTGTTTTAGAGTTTTGTTTGTATTATCTGTTGAACCATCGTTAACAATAATAATTTCATAATTTTTTAGATCACTCTTTTTGAGAATAGTATCTATTTTGGTAATTGTTTTTTTTATATTTTTTTCTTCATTATAAACAGGTACTATTATTGATAAGCTCAAAAAAGCCTCCTTTTTTGTTGAAACTTCTTATAAATTTATTTAGATCTATTCTATTACCCATCTAATTACCTCGAATGTTTCCGCAAAATCTGTTCCAATTTGAGTACCTCTTGTTTTTGCCCAACTTATAACAAAATCTTCTGTTGCATAGTGTTTGTCTTTTTGTGAATTGTATGCTTTTAAAGCAAAAACCTTTTTTTCTATATGCTTTTTATTAAGTTTAACAAACATATTCGTATGAAATGTAATGTTATTCCATGGAAGTTCATACCCCACAATGCTCACCTGTTTGAAAGCCCTTATACTTTCCATAGCAACTGTTTGATGATCTTGATGAAGGTCATTGGGAGATGGGATGAAAACCAGGTCAGGTTTAATATCTCTTTTTATTTTGACTAATTCTTCTAAGATCTCCTGTCTGATATAATTTAATTTCCTGACCTCATAATTATAGATTATCAAGTTATTTTTTGGAATACCAAGGCGTTTTGTTGCCTCTTTTACCTCTGTTTTAAGAATATCTTTAGGCCATCCATGGGGAAGTGATTCTTCAGCAGTTGAAAATGCAGTATAGTAAACCTGTTTGCCCTGTTCAATAAATTTTGATATTGTACCGCCACACCCGAATTCTCCATCATCTGTGTGTGGAGCTAAGATAAGAATTCTTTTAAAACTTTCTTTCATTTTTCCCCCAGAAATTTTTCATAATAATTAAAAATCATATAAATCCTTTTTATAGCAGAAAAGAATAAAATCATGAGGTATGTATGTGTGATCAAATCTTACATTTCTACAGAATTCAAAGGTTTTTGAAATAATTTTAACAGGATCATAATAGAATGTTTCTTTATTTGGTCTTTTTGTTAATGAAGATGTCATAGAAATAGCAATGCCTATATTTGCTGTTTCATACATTTTTTTGATCAGTTTCATGGTTATATCAGTATTCGAATTTCCTTCAAATCTAAGGTTTAATGGACCTATGGAAATGATGTAATCAAAAGTTTCATTCATCTCTTTTTCAATGATATCATGAACAAAAAAATGATTTTGTAATTCTGGATACTTTCTTTTTGCAGCTTCGATCATATGCTTATTAATATCAATACCAGTATAGTCTGTATGTATCCCGTGTTGTTTTAAAAAACCATAAAATCCACCAATTCCACACCCCACATCAAGTATTCTTTTATTGTTGAAATTGCCTAATTCCAATATTTTCTCAAATCTTTTTAAATGAGAGATTTCTGATTGTGCAACTGAATGATGCTCATCTGAAGAACTTTTTAAAGTATTTGAAAAGAATCTAATGTTTTGTTCTTTTATTTTTTTATAATTCACTTTTTATGCTTCCTTTTCTATTAAAATTTTACCACTTTCATAGCCTAAATTAAATAACAGATCAATAATTGATAAACCCGGGATAAATTGACCCCATAATTGATTATATTCCGGATGCTTAAAATCATACACAATTAGTTCAATGTCATTCTTTTTAAATAGTTCTTTTTTTTGATATCTCTGCCCCCCAAATCCTGAAACATATTGTTTTGCACCAATTGAATTACAGATTGAGATAAGCTTTTCTGTTGATTTCCCCTTTATATCTTTTAATTCAGAGGATTTGATAGTATTGGTTTTTATGTTCAGTTCATTAGCCAGCCATTTTAATAGATCAATATTTAAATCTACAAGAAATTTGTGATTTTTGTTTATTATATTTTCAAAATCATAGAAATATTTTTTAAAATGTAGAGCCTTTGCATAATTGGTTTTTATTGTTCCTAAAACCTTTTTTCCCCATTTGATATTATTTTCAATTTCAACTTCAGAAATAAGTTGTGGGTAGCGTCCCTTCTGTTTCACAGGTATGGTTAGCCATTGATCGCTTTTAATAGTTTTTATTTTAACCCTGCTAATAATACTTCCCTTTGTAAACTGAACATCATCAAGAAAGACAAATGTATCACATTTAGACCATTTGTAAAAAAAACCAAGCCATGGCATAAAATTTGGTTGATGGATTCCTGCACACAGAGACTTTTTATTATTTTTCATATTCATCTAATATGTTTCTCAATAATATGTCCAGGTTTTTTAATTGTGATTCTGTGGAGTAATTTTTGATTTTTTGAGGATCAGGTATTATAGAGCTACATAGATCAGGTTTTGTTACTAAGTCAAATATAAGGTCAGATATTTCTTTTGGCTTTTGGGGGTGAACAACCCATCCTGTTTTTGTATCTTCAATTATATCAGCAAGAACAGTTTTGTGAGTTAATCCAAGGATTGGTTTTTTAGAATAAATATATTCAAAAATTTTTGTTGATGTTGAAGATTTTCTGTCCGGTAATGTAATTATTAAAAGTATATCTGCCTCTTTTTGAAATGCCAAGGCTATTTTTCGCTCAACAAACCCATGACAAACAATAATATCTTTATCAATTAAGTCTTTTAATTGATTTAATTCTTTTTTAGTATAATCTCCTATTAAGTGTATCCTTATCCTTTTTATGAGTTCAGGATCTTTTTTTATAAGTATTCTTAATGATTCAAAAAAATAATCCACTCTATTGAATTTCTCTGCTAGCGAAAAGCTTCCTGTAAAAACAATGTTGAATTTAGAATGATCCAGTTTTATATCCAGAGGCAGGTTCTTAAAATCATCAGGATCAAAACCGGTAAGAATTGTCATTGATTTTGTTTTATACATGTTTTTAAAATAATCTGTTATCGGAGCAGCAATTGTTATGATCGCATCTGATTGAACAGCAGATTCCTTTTCAATTTCTTCATATCTTTGTCTTATACATTTATATTTTTTTATTCTTTCTTTTTCAATAGGTTCGAATATAATGCCATCTCTAAAATCAGATATTAGGGCTATTTTATATTTTTTTGAAAATAGTAATCCGATTTCAAGTGTTTCAACAGGAGGGTATGTTGTGATAATTATATCAGGATTGACCTTGTCTATTATTTTTTTTTCATATTTTATTACATTCCTCTTCCATAATGAGTAAATTGAGTAATAAATACCAAATAGATTTAAAATCTCAGTGAATGACCTTAAAAATAACCATTTAATTTTATTTATACCCCTTCTGCCTTTATTATGACTTATATCATAGATGCGGATCATATTTTCTTGTGTAAAATCTGTTTTTTTATATGATTGGGTCAAAACTGTTACATTATGACCAAATTTTGAAAGGTATTTTGCCATTTTCTCAGGACGCACAGATCCTCCGCTTTTAATAGGCGGATAATAGTAGGCTATTAAAAGAATGTTCATTTCTTACAAAATTTAATAATGTTTTCCAAATAATTTTTTGCTGCTTTCTCTTCCGTATAATTTGAGATGGTTTCCCGGGAATGTGTCACGATGTCCTCCAGTTCCTTTTTACTCGATCCTGTGATGATATGTTCGAGGGTTTGAACCAGTTCTTTTTTGTCCCTCGGCGTACATAAAAACCCGTTTTTTCCGTTTTCCACCACACCATCGATGCCTTCTCCTTTGGCCCCTATCACAATATTACCAGTAGCCATGGCTTCCAGATAGGCCAAACCAAAGGTTTCATTGGAACTAACCATAATAAAAATATGAGAATTCTGTAACTCTTTAAGCACATTCTCTTTAGATAAAAGACCTGTAAACTGAACCTTTTTCGAAATTCCTAAATGCTCTGTCAGCTTTTGCAATTTCCTTATCTCTTTACCAGCCCCAATAATTTTATAAATCCAATCTAATTGTCCATTAAGATTGCTTAAAGCATTTAAATTTATATCAATATTTTTATGTTCTATTAAATGGCAAACTGATATAAATTTAATTTTTTTTGAACTTATCCACTTTTTTGCTTTTTTTATAGCAAAATTCTTAGTTAAAATTATATTTCTATCAATTCCTGAATAAGCGACAAAGCATCTTTCTTGTAATTTTGGGAACCATTTAATAAATCTTTCATACAAAGGATCAGACCTGCAAGCAATACCAAAAGAATGGCTAAAAATCTCTCTTAAAATTTTTTCAGATAGCATATTGAAACCAAAGCGAAAATCACCGTTATGCACAGCTGAAATTAAGGGCAACTGATAATGTTTAGCAACTTTATACCCAAAAATCAAATTAAAACCCAAATGGGCAACCACTACATCAGGATTAAAATTTTTTTTTATAATTTTAAAAATAGAACTTAAACAAAAAATCTTTAATTTAGGAATTTTAATAACCGGGCAATGGATAATTCTAACTCCATCTAACATAAATTCCTTGCTTTTTAGCTTTAAATTATGCCAATTTTTTCCTGTAAAAACATAAGGTCTGATAACCAGAACATTTTCTGTTTTTATCCATTGACGAACAAAATAATGGAGAGCATAACTAACATCTTTTATGGAATGCCCTGCATAGGCTGGATATAGATCAGATATTAAAATTATATTCAATTTCAAATTACAAATCTTACACTTTATTGGCTACAATATTCAATAACTTATCTGCCATTACCTGTGCATGATTTTCCCAATGAATTATTCTTTAAATCAGTAAAAGCAATTATTAAAATTTTTTGCATATTATAAAATGGAATTATATATGTTTTTAAACCTCTTTCCTATTACATCATAACTAAAGTTTTCAACAGCATAGTTTCTTATTTTATTTGTATTATACTTTAAATAATTGTCAAGCATATAATTTGCAGCATGTATAAAAGCATCCTCATCTAAGGAATGAATTAAAACACCTCGCTCTTTATTAATATGCTCAGAAAGTCCTCCAACATCTGTTGATATAATTGGAAGACCTGATGCCATTGCTTCTATCATAACACATGGTAGGCTTTCAAAGTAGCTGAATATAATCAAGCAATCAGATGATCTCATTGCGTCAGCAACCTCTTTTGTGTTTTTTGCTCCATAAAAAAAGACATATCTATTTTCAATACCCAGATCCTTGCTTAATTTTTCAAGCTTTTTTCTGTTTTCTCCTTCACCGATTATATGAAGTTCAAAATCATTGCGTGTTTCAGAGAGTCTTTTCATTACATTGATAATTCCAGAAACATTTTTCTCATCACCAAGTGAAGAAACATGAAGGAATCTTTTCTTTTTTCTCTTATGCCTGATTTTTAATGGATAAAAAAGATTTGTATCAACAACATTTGGAACAATAAGATATTTATTTTTTAAGCCCCTCTTTATCATTGCTTTTTTTAATGATTTTGAAACAGTTGTTACATATCTGGCATTTTTCACAACAAGCCTGGCTATTAGTCTTCTAATGAAATTTTTCTCCATTTCAGATTCAGGAAGGTATTCTGAAGAGTGTTCAGTAATTATATAATTGATCCTATTTATGAATTTAAGAAATAGAGAAAAAAATCCTGTTCTGTAGATTACATTAACATGTACAATATCAGGAGTCCCGCTCTTTTCTTTTACGGTTTTAAAACCAGTATAAAACAGTTTGACATATCTTATTAATTTATAAATATAAGATAAAACGGGTATATTAATATCTTTTGTTTTGTAATAGATTCTAATTGTTTTAACTTTATTTTCAATACAATACTTTAATTCGAATGTATTGTCTTTTAGTTGTGCATCGCGAATCAAATGTAGAACTGAAACATCACAGAATTTTGATACTGCTTCAGCATGTTTTTTTATAAAAATTCCTTTTATAGGATGTGTTCTATCTGGATACCAGCTAACTAAAAATAGAATTTTTAAATCTTTTTTTGATAATTTCATTCTCTGTTTTATGAATTTTTTATGGTTTCTAAAGTTTTTAAAATCTTTCCTGTGAATATTTTTTTTAGCCATCTTCTGAGATATGCTGAAAGAATAAATCTTTTTAATTTAAATCTTTTATAATTTAATGGAATGGGTTTTGCCTCAAATTTTATTTTATTTTTCTTTAATAGTCTCTTTATGGATTTTAGTTCTTTTCTTTTTACATCTGTATAAATATTGGATCTATATAAATAGGTCAAATTTGCACACATCATTTGAAAGCCTGTGTAACCATATTTATCAATAAAAAAACCATCTCTTTTTTTTAGTAAATTTATAACATCCAAAATTCCTTCTACATTTTTTTCATCTCCAAACAAAGAGACATGTAATATTTCTTTTTTTTCATACATTTTTTTAGGAAAATATAATATAGGTAAAAAAAATAATCATAATTTAATTTCCACTTTTTTTGATAGAAAAACACATAGCATTTATCAAGAATTTAAGGGTAGTTATTGGATTAATTAATTTATATCTATGAATCTTTATAAGATAAATGAGTGTTTTTAAAGTATTTCCATTTCTTGAAAATAATTTTGCAAATGTATAGTATTTATGTGTAAAAAAAATTTTTTTTTCTTTATTATTAAACTTACTTAATTCAGGAACAATTTTATTAAGAAACTGTTTATGAACTCGTTCCAGAATAAAAGGATTACTAATTCCACTTGGATAAACTTTTAAATGAATTATATTCAAATACTGTAATTTAAAACTTCGTAAAATCCTTATAACAAAATCAAGATCCTGATGCCTGAGAAGTGATTCATCAAAAAGTCCAATTTTATTAATAACCTCTTTTTTAATCATAAGGTTAGAGCTTGCACATAAAGATATATTCCCAAAAATTATCTCCTTACTAAAACTAACAGCATTAGAAAAAATAAAATTATTATAAGCTTTCCACATCTCATCTTCTAACCTTAAGAAACCAGACCAAACTCCGCCTAGTTCCTCATCATTATTTTTCAGATAATCATACTGGTCTTGCAGTTTATTTTCAAGCCACTCATCATCATCATCTAAAAAGGCTATATAATCACATTTGGAGTTGACTATACCTGTATTTCTGGCTCCATTCCCACCCTTTTTTCTCGTATTCCGAAAATATTTAATCCTTTTATCATTGAATTCATTTAATAAAGCTATCGTTTCCTTCTCATTAGGACTATCATTTATAACTATGATTTCAAACTCCTTAAAGGTTTGATTTAAAACACTCTCAACAGCTCTTTTTAACGCGACATTTCTTTCAAATGTGGGAATAATTACACTTACTTTTATTTTTAACATCTATTTAATCTTAATATTCAATTTTTTTTATAAAGTTTCATAAATAGCTTCTAATATCTTATTTTGACTTAGAATATTATATTTTCTTAAAACATATTTTCTAGCATTTTTAGTGAATTTAATCAAAAAAAGAATTGAGGCCAAAGGTTTATTTTTTTAGAGAACTTTTAATAGCATTATTTAAAATAGCGATATGATGGCTCATTGAGTAATTGTTTTTTATCACTTTTTTGATATCGAATTGAAAGATATGAATCTGAGTATATTCTCTACTACCCGTTTTAACAAGGATATAAAATAGACTTTATTAAGTTCCCTCACCAGAATGACGCGTATATTTTTATTATCCAGTACTTTGCTATTACGAAAACAAACATTCTCAAGAAAGAAATCAATCTTATGAGTATCCGCAAAGAATTCCAACATATTTAAAATAGAGGGGCTGTAATCAATAGAATATCCAGAAACAAAAAAAGCCAACTTCTTCGTTATTATTTCTTCCTGAAAATCCTTGACCAAAAGTAAAAAACAAAGCGTGGTGAAAGATGAAGCTTATAATATATACGCAACCACTGTTTAATTACTCTCTGAGCCAACGTTAAATCGTTAATATCGTCTAACCATTTTAACAAATATCCGGTGTGCTCCCATTTTTTATCCAGTAGTTTATAAAAAATCTTTTTTAAACAAAGAATTGCTTCACCAGTTTTTGAAAATTCAAGCTGACTAACGATAAACTTTACATCTTCCCAAAGCCCTACATCAATTCCCATATGCAGCAGGGTGTCTATATGGCGGTTCCAGCCAACTGTTCCATGACAATCGATGATCTCTTCCATGAATTTGTCAACTACATATTTATAACCTCGAAAACTAGGTTCACCACTTTTCGAGATGGTATGCCCACTGTGAATATTATATATCAATAACGGCTCACGGATATGAATATAATTGCAAATTTTCGATAAACGTATTGCTGTATCCCACTCCTGGTAAGATGGTATATTTTCATCCAGGAAACCAATCTTTTCGAGTGCTTTTTTTGACGTTAATATAGTAGGAAAAAGTACTGATGATTGGGAGAATAATTGTATAAATGCAGTTTTCCCTTCAGTTAATGGTAATTCCCATCTATGTTTTTCTCCACTGCTGTGATAATAAATGGTACAATCACCGTGAACAACAGTCATTGGATTAAAATTTACCCTTTCCAGCTCATTGTACTGCAATTGCAGTTTTTCCTGCAACCAAATCTCATCGGAATCCTGGAAGGAAATCCATGAACCTTCCGCCTTACGAATCCCGATATTCCGGGCCGCCTGTGCCCCCATGTTAACAGGAGTACGAAAACAACGGACACGATTTTCCTTTCTCGAAAGCTCCTGGACTAGATCGTATGTATCATCAGTGGAAAAATCGTCCACAATTACTATTTCAAAATCCGTAAAGGTTTGATACAGAAGGTTCTGGATGGTGGATAGGATTAATTCTTCCCGGTTAAATACCGGAATCACTATAGATATCATTACTATTTATCGCTACTATTTTTCCTGAAAATTAAATAACGGCTTTCACTGTGCCCGTAAATGGCTGAAAACGAATGTATCAATTGAAATTGCCTGTACTCAAAATATTTAGCAATAAAATCTTCATCTAGTACAACGGGATAACGCTCTTTAAAGGACAACCACTTCGTTATCACAGGAAGCGTAAAATCTTTATTGGAAAAAAAGTCGAAAACAATAAAACCTCCAGGTGCACATACCCGGGTCATTTCGCTGAAATACTCAAATGTATTTAACATGCTCAAATAAACAAAGACACCATGCGCATGAACGAGATCACAAGAATCATTTGGCGTATTTTGCAGCGACCGACCGTCCGCGGGATGACGCAACACATAGGGTTTATATGTTTTCTCCAGCCATAGTGCCCAATCTTCAGCGATTTCGTAAATGCCGTATTTTTCCGGTTTAATCTGGTTCAATATTAAATCCAAATACCGGCCGGTTCCTGGCCCGATTTCACAAACACGATTGCATTGTTCAAAGCATGAATTCTTTTTCATCTCATTTATTATGGACTCGACACGGCCTTCCTAGCACCATTTCCGCTCCACATATTCCCGGACACTAAAAATATTCTTCCCGGCGGAACGAATCGTCTCCGCGGTATTTATATAGTATATAGTAAGAATGCTCACTCCCGATTCGCACTAACTTAAATCCCAATTTTTTTAAACATCCCTGGATAAAGCACTTTACCATTTTAATCTCCACCGTATGACCTCAACTAAATCCCAAAACAATTATTCGACTTGTAAAAAATCGTCATCATATGCATCTCAACTTGACCGGGAGAAATCCCTTCAAGATCGATTCGCCTGAATCCCTTCTTTTCATAAAATTCAATGCTTTCCCTGTAGTAATCCCGTCCCGAATCGTCTAAAATTAAAACAGCGTTATCCTTTAATGCTGAAAAAGAATTCAACATGCAATTCACGCGGTCCCTGCCGTCAACAATTATAGCATCATACTTTTTCCCGGAGGCTAAAGTGGTTTTACAATAGTCGCCTCCCCTGACCAATTCCTTGTAAATCAGGGTGACATTTCCCGGTAAAAAGCCGCTTATTTTATCATACCACTCCTTATCATGCTCCACCGTCGTCACGGAATTGACTTTCGCTGCGTAAAAGAGAGTGGAATATCCACTGCCAAACTCAAAAATATCAAAACTTTTTTTCAATCTCGAACCTATAAATTGAACGGCATTATAAGATATCCAGGGAATCGTGTTATTATCCGCATCCACCGATGCGTTCATATTAACCGCTTTAAACCAGCCTTTCTCAAACAGGTATCCCCGCTCTTTCATTTTCATTAATTGTCTTTCATCCTTATCCAGAATGAAATGCAATATGGAACCTTTGCTCAAAACCAACCTGGCGGGTAATAGTAAAATTGTCTTGATTATTCGTTTGATTATATTCATATTATTTCTCTAATTTAGCAGTTTAAAGTGCCGGCCGACTAAAGATATCTATTGGTATTTCTCCAGCCATTATACCATTTATTCATAGATGCACCGCACCAGTGCTCAAAAATCCTTTTCTCATCATCAGTCCAATCTACCCATTTTTTCAGGCTGTAGTTTGCTTTATTTAGATGTTCCACCCTCAGTGGAGCGTGTTCATCCGTCACTCCTAGGAAATCACACAGTTCCTCAATCCTCTTGCTCAATTCTTCCAGCTTCACAAAAAAATAGCACTCTACAGGCAATCGGTTTAACTGTTTTTCTATTGCTTCGTTTACATAAAACCAGTACCAACAACATCGCTCAAAATCGCACATAGCTGCCCATTCATCCCTTTTGAAGTAACCGCAGTTATCTCCATATACCCTGGCTTTGATCATCTCCTCATGAAGCTTACCGTTTGCATATCCTTTTTCCTGCTCACTTTTACTAAACCACCCCCGGCTATATATCGAAGCCACCACATCCCGTCCATCCCTGATGAGCCAGATAAATTTTGAAGACGGTATACATTCGGCAAGTAAAGAAACTAAATTCCATAATTTCTGATCGGACTCCCCATAACTTCCTTCAGGATATTTCCCGTGCCTGCAATAAATCGAATACAGTTTTCTTTTCACTTTTTGTTTACTTTTCTTGCCGTTGGCCAATTGGGACGATAACCAGTTCAATTTCGGCCTGGGCTCATGCAGACATGTAACAGTGCTAATTTTAGATAAAGTTGCAGCTATCGATTGACTACCGGATCTCCCGGTAGACGGGACAAAAAAAATGTTTGTTCTTTTATCGTCATATCTTAAATCAAATTCACTTACATCAATTTTCAACATCGCTTCATCCTTCTCCTATATTTCTTCAATATCCCAGTTATAATCGATAAAGACACCTTGATAAGCAGATGCAGGGAGTTTGCCGGTTCCATAATAATCTCCCGCTTCAACATTTATTTTCCCGGCATCCTTGATCCAATCCAGGATTTCATCCTGGCACATGGCTATTAAATTGAAAGAGTATACCCCTTTATTAAGAGGAAACCTCGGTATCTCGCATACCATGTATCCATTTTCAGATCTTATATTAAAACTCTTTCCCACAGCATCACTTCTACAAGCAAAAAGAAAACAGCCGTATATTGAAAAAAAAGCGATAGAAACCACTACTTTTTTTAATGATACATCAGGACATTCATAATCGATTTTAATTAAAATATCTTGCCCGGAAATCAGCGTTTTTACCGGTTTCACTGAATTTTTTTCCAAAAATTCAATACCGCGAAATCGAAAATTCGAGATGCCAGTTCTGCTCATTTCGTCCTCGAATAATTTCTTCGGATCCTCCGAAGAGGCAGAAAGGTAAAGAGCAACAGCATCCTTTACACTTCCATATAAAACAAGCTTTCCTTTATCTAGGAGTATTGCACTGGTACACAAGTTCTGGATAGTCGACATATTATGACTAACAAAAAGAACTGTCCTCCCCTCTTTTGAAATATCCTCCATTTTCCCAAGACTCTTTTTTTGAAAAGCGGCATCTCCAACCGCCAATACTTCATCAACGATTAAAATTTCAGGTTCAAGATGAGCTGCTATAGCAAAAGCAAGTCTTACATACATACCTGAAGAATATCTTTTTATAGGAGTATCAAGAAATTTCTCTACCTCCGCAAAATCAACTATTTCATCAAACTTTTTTTTGATTTCTACCCTTTTCATCCCTAGAATAGCACCATTAAGATAGATATTCTCTCTTCCTGAAAGTTCCGGGTGAAAACCAGTCCCAACCTCTAAGAGACTCGCGATCCTTCCTTTTATTTTTATACTTCCGGTTGTAGGATAAGTTATTCTACTTAACAGTTTTAAAAGGGTTGTTTTGCCTGCCCCATTATGCCCTATTATTCCAACCCGATCACCTTGTTTAATTTCAAAATTGATATCCTTTAACGCCCAAAACTCTTCCAGCTCTGTTTTTTCTCTATTTGGAGATAAAGGATGTCTTACCCTTTGATATATTCCCCTCATAGAATGAGCAATTGAATCACGCATAGAATTATATCTAAAAGCACCTGTAGCCTTTTTGTCATGTCCAATTAAATACCTCTTTCCTAAATTTTCAACTTTTATTATTATCATTTTTTAATTTTATAATAAATTAGATAACATCAGCAAATTCCCTTTCAGTTTTCCTGAAAAAAGTGAAACCGATTATAAATATTATTATCCCTATTCCTATAGACAAAATAAAACCGGGTAAATATATTTGAAACTTTTCGCCAATAATTGCCCACCTGAAACCATCTATAACTCCTACCATTGGATTAAGTGAATAGATCAATCTCCATTTTTCCGGAATTACAGAACTACTGAATCCTACAGGGGAAATATACAATCCAAACTGAACCAAAAATGGAATAACATACCTAAAATCCCTGTATTTTACATTTAAAGCAGATATTAAATACCCAATACCTAAAGAAGTTATTATTGCAAGAATCAATAAGAAAGGGATAAAGAGAACATATATCGTTGGTGTAAATCTATAGAACATCATTATTATTAAAAGAATTACAGATGATATTAAAAAATCGATCAAACTTACAATCATTGAAGTAGTAGGAATTATTATCCTCGGGAAGTATACCTTTGAGATCATATTCGAATTGGATATAAGGGAATTTCCACTCTCACTTACCGTATTGCTGAAAAACTGCCATGGTAACATTGCAGTAAAAACTAATATTGGATAAGGGATACCTTCTGAGGGAAGTTTTGCAATTTTTCCAAAAACTATTGTAAAAACAATCATAGTCAATAAAGGTCTCAATACGCTCCATGCAATACCAATAATAGTTTGTTTATATCTTACAAGAATATCTCGCCAGGCTAAAAACAAAAACAATTCTTTATATGCAAATAACTCCTTCCAAAAGTTCTTTATACCTTTTTTAGGTTCAATTAAAATATCATAGTCTTTCATTATTTATAGGTCAAAGTGTTTTGATATCAATTGTTTCATAGTTTAACATAAAAAATTTTCTTCCGGTATCTGTTAAAGAAATCAAGAAATAAGCTACCGCCGTTAGAGTTGCAAAGCAATATAGTGTATAAAAATAACAAACAATATACATATATAGCATAAACAAGCATAATATTAAACAATACAAAAAAGTTTAAAACTTTAAAATTGAGCTGGATTTGTATTGAAAAAAGAGGAATTTCATTTA
>JAUWQW010000115.1 GCA_030610885.1 Candidatus Aminicenantota bacterium
TCTGTTGTAATGTTGAAAAGTTTGAATTAGTTTTACAAATGCATGTTGAAAATCTCGTATTCTCCTCATTCTTGTCATTTCAATTTCGATTACTTTTAACATCTTAATCTCAAATTTTACTTTCATAATCTTTCATAAAACTTTTGTCATTACCTCATTTTATCATAAATTTTTGAATAATACCTAATTTAGATTTCTGTATAATAAAATTTTTAAGAATTTCTAAAGTTATTTTCCTTGCATCATTCTTTAAAAAAAATTTAACTTTTCCAGAGCCCGTGCAAATTGCAATATGAACGTGCTTTTAAATTAGAAGCTTCAATTTTGAAGAGAACTTCAGGTTTTTCGCCTGGTTTCAAGAATTGTTTGTGTTTCTGTGCATCAGTTTGCAACTCAATCCATTCTATATAATGCTTTTCTTCCATAGGATGATCAATACTTCCAACAGATACCTTAATCCCTTCTTGTGTTTTATTAATTACAGGAACGTGTTTTTCTGTAGCAGCATCAATCATATTCTCTTCCATAAGGTTCATTGGTTGATTGCAGCATACAAGCTCACCAGCTCCTGTGTGTAAAATTTCAACAATATTACCACATACTTCACACTTATAAACCTCTGATTTTTTAGTCATTGTAAACCTCCTCTTTAATTTATTACCTCATTATGTTTTAAATAAATTTCTTCTGCCAGTTTTTCTAATGACAGAAAATTATCCTCTTTTGGAAACCCTTTAATTAAAACGGGTGTGAGAAATTCTAATTTCAAATTTATTAAATTTGCCTTAATTATTTCCACAGTCCTTCCTCCCCATCCATAAGAACCAATTACAGAGGCAAATTTTGTTTTGGGTTTTAACGCATTTAAAATTGAAACAGCATAAACAGCAGCAGGATGTGGCCCGGCCAGTACGGTTGGGGTTGCAATTACAACAGTTGCAGCATCAACAAGAGCGGTTGCAAGTTGTCCGAGATCAGTTTTTATCAGGTTAAAAGGCCTGACTTTTATACCTTTTTCTATAAGAGAGTCAATAAAAAAGGAAACCATACGCTCTGTACTTCCATGCATTGATACATAAGGAAGAACCACCTCATTTTCTACTCTATCAGATATCCAATTTTTGTATGCATTAATTATAATTTCAGGTTTATCATAAACAGGGCCATGGCTTGGTGCAATGATCTCAAAATCAAGAGCCTCAATCTTTTCAATATTTTTTCTTATAGGGATCCTGAAGGGCATCATTATTTCAGCATAGTATCTTTTTGCATCTTCAATTACTTTTGGTATATCCTTTACAAATAGATTACTTGTTGCAAGGTGTGAACCAAAGAAATCACATGAAAATAGAATTTTATCTTCTTTTAGATAAGTGGCCATTGTTTCAGGCCAGTGTACCCATGGAGTTAATATGAACTCAAGGGTTTTATCACCCAAAGATAGAGTTTCTCCATCTTCAATAACCAAAAATTTGTTTTCTTGAATATAAAGTAGATCCTGTAAGAAAATTTTACATTTCTGATTTGTAACAACCTTTGCACCTGGATATTTTGCAAGAAGGTGTGGAATAGAGCCTGAATGGTCTTGTTCAGCATGGTTAGCTATAATATAATCAATTTTTTCCAGATTTAACTTTTGTAAATTTCTAAATAGATCATCTTTTTTTTCAGGATCAACACTGTCAATAAGAGCTGTCTTTTTTTTTCCTTTTATTAGATATGAATTGTAGCTTGTACCATCAGGAAGAGGTATTAGTTCATCAAAAATTCTTCTATCCCAATCTTTTGCACCAACAGAATAAATTCCCTTTTTTAATTCTTGTAATGCCATCATTTTCCTCCCTTAGATTTATATCTCACATTATAAATATGAAACACCCCTAATTATCAGGTCTGATCAAATAAATATGTCCTCAGGTACATAATATTCTTTTGGATGATTGCATGATGGACATTCTTCTGGTGGTTCAGTACCAATATGAATATACCCACATTTGCTACATTTCCAAATTACTGGTTTATTTCTTTTATACACTGTTTCATTTACAACCATATCCAGCAATTTCTTGAACCTTTTTTCATGCTCTTTCTCAACTTTAGCTATTTGTCTAAATAAGTTTGCAGCTTCTTTTTTACCCTCTTGTTCTGCCTCTTTTGCAAATGTAGGATACATCTCTGTAACTTCATAGTGTTCACCTGCAATAGCTTCTTTTAAATTTGCTTTTGTATCACTTATACCATTTAATAGTTTGAATTCATCTTTAGCATGTTGCTGCTCATTAAGAGCTGTTGTTTCAAATACTTCTGCTATGTAATGATAGCCTTCTTTTCTTGCAACCTTTGCAAAATAATCATACTTGTTTCTTGCCTGTGATTCACCTGCAAATGCAGCTTTTAAGTTTTCTTCTGTTTTATTCATTGTTTTCTTCTGTTTTATTCATTGTTTTCTCCTTTTTTGTTAATCTTGCTCTTCAAACATATCTTTACCCACACCACATACAGGGCACACCCAATCATCCGGGATATCTTCAAATGCTGTACCCGGATCAATTCCTCCGCCTGGATCACCCTGTTCAGGTTCATACACATAACCACATACTTTACAAACATATTTTTTCATTTAATCCTCCTAAATAAATAACAATTTATATATTTAAAATATTTTTTTATTATCATTTTGATTATAAACACCCTTTACAGACTCCTTTAAAATCTACATGAGCATCTTCTACTTTGTGACCCTCAACAAAATCCTTTAAGCATACATCTGATTTTAGATGTATATCAAAGATCTCACCACATATTTTACACATAAAATGAGCATGAGGTGTTTTAATGAAATCATACCTTACTTCATTTTTATCAATAGTTAATGTATCAACAATCCCCTTTTTTGCAAAAAAATTCAGTATATTGTAAATTGTTGTTTTTGAGAGAGTGGGAATACTGCCTGAAATAGCTTTGAATATTGTATCCACAGAAGGGTGATTTCTATGATTTTTCATGTAATTATAAACCATTATTCTCTGATATGATGGTTTTATATCCTTTGATTTTAATATTTCTTTTATTTCATTAAGTAATGTTTTGTTTTTATTTACCACTTATAACTCCCCTCTATTTCTTTATGCCAGAATATAAAATCCAATCTAAATCCTCATAAGTCAATTTTTACTCATTACAAATTGCAACAATTTCAATCTGTAATGAGTTCAATTACATAATAATATAAAAAGTCAAAAATGTCAACAAAAAAAATGATTTTTATTGATTGATTTGAAAATTATTGCGATAAATGTTAAGATTAACAATCTTTTATACAAATGAAAAAAGGGAAAAATATTTATTTCTTATATTATTTCTGGTGAAAAGTGAAAGTTAGATTCGCACCATCTCCAACTGGACATTTACATATTGGAAGTGCTAGAACCGCTCTTTTTAATTTTCTTTTTGCAAAACATCAAAATGGAACTTTTATACTGAGGATTGAGGACACTGATATTAAAAGATCTTCTTTTGAAATGGCCGAACAAATTATAAATGGTTTAAAGTGGCTTAATATTACCTGGGATAAAGGTCCATACTATCAATCTGAAAATTTTGAAAAATATAGAAAAACAGCCTTCAGCCTGCTGAAAAGAAAAAAAGTTTACAGATGTTTTTGCACCCCGGATGAGATAGAAGCAAATAAGAAAAAGAATCTAATATGGAAATATGACAGGAAATGCCTGAATCTTACAGAAACAGAAATTGCTAAAAAACTTGAGCATAGAATTCCTTTTATTCTTAGATTTTTTGTATCTAATGGTTTTACTTCCTTTAATGATGGGATTCATAAAAAAATGCGTGTAAATAATTCTGAGATTGAGGATTTTGTTATATTAAAATCAGATGGTACTCCAACATATCATCTTTCAGTTGTTGTAGATGACAATGAAATGTGTATAACAGATGTAATAAGAGGGGATGACCATATATCAAATACATTTAAGCAAATTTTACTTTTAAATGCATTAAATTTTAATGTTCCTAAATATTTTCATTTACCTTTAATACTTGGACAGGACAAAAAAAAACTAAGTAAAAGACATGGTGAAACATCAGTTTTAGAATTTAAGAAAATGGGTTATCTTTCAGAAACTTTAATTACTTATCTTTCACAACTTTCATGGCTTCCGGGAGATGAAAAAAGGATATTTTCTTTAGATGAATTAATAAAAAGATTCAAATTTAATAAATTAGCTAAGAACAGTCCTGTTTTTGATTATAATAAGTTGAGTTTTCTTAATGGCCTTGCTATAAAAAAAAAGGATTCAAGGGAAATTTATAATATTCTTATTGAAGACAAGAAATTTGAAAGGGATTTTTCTGAGTTCACATATGAAAAGAAAATATCGTTTATAGAATTAATAAAATCAAGAATGAAAAATTTGAATGAAATGAAGGAAAAAGCTTACATATATTTAAAGGGAGATTTTAAATACAATAAACATGATTTAAAAAACTTTGAGTTTCATAAAAACATAGAAGACCCTTTAGAAAAGCTTATAAACGAACTGGAATCTCTTGAGATTTTTAATTCTGAGAATATTGAAAAAGTATTGAGAATATGTGCTGATAATAATGGAATTAAAGCTGCTGATTTGATCCATCCATGCCGTTTTGCTCTTGTCTCAAGTAATATTAGCCCTTCAATTTTTGATTTATTTGAGTTTTTTGGCAAAGAGGAATCAATTAAAAGGATAAAAAGTTTTATAGACTATATAATTAAAGGAGAAATAATATAATTATAATATATGGAAAAAAAAGATAGTATAAAATTAAATAAAGTTAAACCTCAAAATTTTATTAAAAATATTATAGAAAAAGATTTAAGTACAAACAAAAATGACAGCAGGGTTCACACGAGATTTCCACCAGAGCCAAATGGATATTTGCATATTGGGCATGCAAAATCAATATGTCTCAACTTTGGTATTGCATCTGAATATAACGGGTTATGCAATTTGCGTTTTGACGATACTAACCCAACAAAAGAGGAAGTTGAGTATGTAGAATCAATAAAATCAGATATTCGTTGGCTTGGGTTTAACTGGGATGGTAGACTATTTTATGCATCTGACTATTTTGATAAATTGTATGAATATGCAAAGCAATTAATAACGAATGAAAAAGCATATGTGTGCAGCTTAAGTACGGAAGAGATCCGAGAATACAGGGGTACTCTGACTCAACCGGGTAAAAATAGTCCGTATCGTTTACGCTCAGTTGAGGAGAATCTCAAACTATTTAAACATATGAAAGCAGGTGAATTTAAAGAGGGTGAACATGTACTTAGAGCTAAGATCGATATGGCGTCCCCGAATTTAAATATGAGGGACCCTGTTATATATCGAATTATTCATGAATCCCACCACAGGACTGGAAACAAGTGGTGCATTTATCCAATGTATGATTTTGCTCACTGTCTTGAGGATTCAATAGAACGAATTACACACTCTATTTGTACTTTAGAGTTCGAAGATCATAGACCTTTATACGATTGGTTTCTTGAACAATTAAATCTATTCCACCCTCAACAGATCGAATTTGCCAGACTCAATCTGAGCTACACGGTTTTGAGTAAAAGAAAACTTCTGGAATTAGTGGAACATGGATATGTAACGGGTTGGGATGATCCACGTATGCCAACTATTGCAGGTTTTAAAAGACGTGGCTATACCCCTGAATCTATACGTGATTTTTCAGAAAGAATTGGAGTTGCAAAGAGAGATAGCCTGGTTGATGTAGCTCTGTTGGAATATTGTGTTCGTGAAGATCTTA
>JAUWQW010000092.1 GCA_030610885.1 Candidatus Aminicenantota bacterium
TTTCATTGTTAACCCCATTTTTACACCTCTTCTGATAGATTACATCAAAAAAGGTACCACTTCCTGATAAATTTTTCATATAGATTTTTTCGTGCGTCAACGATCTATACTTCGTATAGATTCTTAAATGAGGCAATAGGAAGGACTTAGAAGAATTTTCATATTATTTTACACTTTTTAACCACACTTCTTTTGATTCAAAATTTATAAAAACTTTATTATTATTAAAAAAATCATTTTTCTTCTTCATACATTACCTTATGTAATACTTCACTGAGTTCTTGAATTATATATGGTTTTAAGAGGACTCCGGAAAAACCATACTCTCTGAAGCTCGACATTACTGGATCATCTGAATATCCGCTCGAAACTATTGCTTTTATCCCTGGATCTATCTTAATGAGTTTCTTTATCGCCTTCTCGCCTCCCATTCCACCTGGAATTGTTAAATCCAATATATCTGAGCATTGCGCCCAAAACATCTCTTACTATACCCTCATCATCCATTAAAAGGATTCTTCCCTTTCCGATTATGAGTTCCCTTTCTTTTTTCTTCTCTCCTGCCAACACCTCTTTCTCTAATGCTGGAAGATAAATGTGAAAAGTCGTTCCAATTCCAACTTCTGACTCTACAGTTATATATCCATTATGCTTTTTGATTATTGAATAAGTTATAGATAATCCAAGCCCGCTTCCCTTTTCTTTTGTTGTGAAATAGGGATCAAATATTTTATCCAGATGTTCTTTTGATATCCCGTCCCCAATATCTTCTATTGATAACTTTATATATCTCCCCTCATTTAGAGGGATAACTTTTTCTGAATCTATATATATATTTTCAGCAATTACCTTTATTACTCCTCCTGCTTGCATTGCCTGGACAGCATTGATAATTAAATTATTGATAACTTGACCTATTTGACTTTCATCAATCTCAACAGGCCAGAGATCATCACATATTGAAAATTCACATCTTATACTTGAACCTGTCAAAGCAAATTGAACAGAATTCTTTATCAAATCCTTTATTAAGGTTACCTTTTTTACCGGAGCTCCACCCTTAGCAAAAGTTAACAATTGGTTTGTTAAATCCTTTGCCTATAAAGAAGCTTCCTCTATTTTTATTAAAGCTCTAAAAATTTTATCTTCAGGGTTTAACCTTAATTTAGTCATTGATATATTACCTATAATCCCAGCTAAAATATTGTTAAAATCATGTGCTATACCACCTGCAAGTATACCAATAGATTCGAGTTTACTAGCTTTAAAAAGCTCTTCTTCCATTTTCTTCTTTTCAGTAATATCCCTCCCAAAACTTACAGTTCCAATAACCTTTCCTTCCTTTAATATGGGTGCTGTATTAACAGATAAATTTAATAGATTCCGTTTGTGGTCATAAATACTTAATTCATAATGTTGAGGTCTTCCCTCCATTGTTTTTACAAAAATATTCTCAACCATTTTTGAATCCTCACCTAATATTAGTGGGGCAAATGATTTTCCATACCAATCTTCTAATTTATATCCAGTAATCTCCTCAGATTCCTTATTAAAATAGAGGAAACTTCCTTTTTCGTCAAGAGTCCATATCATATCATTGGAATGCTCAATCATTGTTCTGTATTTCTCTTCTGAGCTCTGCAACTCTTTTGTCCTTTCATTTACACTATTTTCCAGTATCTTTGCTCTATACCGCACATGTAAAAAATATGTAAATGCTCCTGTTTTTGTGTTAAAACAATACAACCCATTTGTAGTTCCAACCCAAAAAATACCTGAATGGGACATATAAAGTGAACGAACAAGATTATTGCTCAGACTATACGGGTTATCAGGATCATAATAATAATGAATGAACTGCCCTGTTTTGGGATCAAAATAATTTATCCCATTACTGGTTGCAACCCAGAGCTGTCTGTGCTGATCTTCCAAAACTGCCCAAACCCGGTTATTGCTTAGGCTGTTGCGATTATTTGGATCATGTTTATATATAACGAAATTTTCCTTTTTATAATTGGAACCTTCCTTTTTACTTAAAATGAGTTTATTAAGCCCATTTTGATATGTTCCGAACCAGAGAGTGCCAGAACTATCTTGAAAAATAGACTGAACACGATCATCGCTGATACTTGTAGGATCATCAGGAACAGGAACATAATTAGTAAACTGATCGGTTTCAGGGTTAAATTTATTAAGTCCATCAGGTGTTCCAAACCACATAAATCCCTTTTTGCCCTGTGCAATTGAATATACAGTTCCATTAGATAATCCCTGTTCAACAGAGATATGTTCAAAATTTATGTTATGTTTTTAAGCATTTATCAGGCCAGAAAATGCTAAAATTAAGATTATATAAATAAACTTTCTCATATATATTATAATATAATAATTTTTGATAAATATCACAAAAAAATCAATTTTAATTAAAAAAACTTGACTTGATAATTTTAAAATGTTAAAATCGACTTTTAGACCAATTTGGTCGATAAGTTGGAGTTGCATTATGAAAAATTCTAGAAAAGATGTTAGAGAAATTATTATCAATGCTGCAAGTGGAATATTTGCTCGGTTTGGTTTTAAAAAGGCAACAGTTGAAGAAATTGCTCAAGCAGCTCACAAAGCAAAAAGTTCTATTTATCACTATTTCAAGAGTAAAAATAAAATTTTTAAAGCAGTAGTGGAAAAAGAGAGTAAGTTACTTAAAAAAGAGATAATTAAATCTATAAACAAGGAAGATACTCCTCAGAAAAAGATACGTGCTTATATTATTACAAGAATGAAAGTTCTTAATAATTTAGCTAATTTTTATAATGCTCTCAAAGACGAATATCTTAATCACTATAGATTTATTGAAAAACTGAGAGAGAAGCATTATGCAGATGAAATTATAATAATGAAAAAGATATTAAAAAATGGAGTTGATGAGGGAATTTTTCTTATTAAGGATTTAGAAACAACAGCATATTCCATAATCACTGCATTGAAGAGTCTGGAATATTCATGGGTTATAGAAAATAACGTTTCAATGATTGAGAAAAAGATTGATAATTTATTGGAAATTCTTTTTAACGGTTTAGTTAAAAAGTAATTTTTTTTACTTATGATTCAAGCAAAAAACTATTTCAGTCTATTGTTTGAATTTAGTAATATTAAGATTTGTATGAAAATTTAGCTTTATAAGGTTTCTTGGATAATTTACAGGAGGAATGAATGAGAAAATTTGCTGAATTAGTTCTAAAGTATCGTATTTTAATTATAATTGTAACTGTTATTTTAACAGTACTTATGTCATATCAATTAAAGGATCTGGAAATAAACAGTGATATTTTGAAATACCTACCGCAAGATGATCCAAATGTATTAATGTTTAATGAAGTTGGGAAAAAATTCGGAGGAAATTCATTAGCAATGATTGCTTTAGAAACTAATGATTTATTTAACTCTAACACTTTAAATCGTATTAATATTATCACCCAGAAATTTAAGGAAATGCCCGAAATATCTTATGTAACCAGCCTTACAGATGTGATTGATATAAAAAAAATCAAAGATGGTTTGGAAATAGGAAAATTGGTTGATAGTTATCAAATTCCAACTGAAAAAAAGGAATTAGAAAGGATAAAGAACTACACGTTATCTAAAGAAATGTATAGAGGGAATATCATCTCCAATGACGGGACAATTGCTATCATAATCGCACGATTAAAAGATAGTGTTGATAAAATTTTAGTTGGGCGAAAAATGAAAGAATTTGTTTTAAGTACCAAAGGAGATGAAAAACTCTATTTTGCTGGTATTCCATTCCAGATGATTTTCTTAACTGATATAATAAAATCTGATATCATTTTACTTCTTCCAATTGTAATTATTTTAATTTCTATCATTCTGGCAATAAGCTTTCGAAGTAAGCGTGGTGTTATATTACCATTAGCTACTGTAATAATCAGCACAATTTGGGGATTGGGTTTAATGTCATTTCTGGGGATCAAACTCACTATTGCTTCTGAAGGAATGCCTGTATTATTGCTGGCAATAGGCAGTGCCTATGGTATTCACTTAATAAATAAATATTTAGAAGATATAAAAAAGGGAGATAATAAAATTGAAGCTATCAAAGATACTATCAGTGAAGTAGGAGTTCCCATCTTTTTAGCAGGATTAACTACAACCATAGGATTTCTAGCATTTCTTACTTCTAATCTGACTCTGATCAAAGAATTCGGTATCTTTACAGCAATCGGAGTTTTATTTGCCTTTCTCGTATCAATTACTTTTTTACCTGCTCTGGTGTCATTTATGAAAGTCCCTAAAATCAGAAAAAATCAGAAATTCGTTCAAGATACTTTTACTTATCATTTTATAAAAAAGTTAAGTGCATTCATTATAAGAAAAAAAATCATGATCGCAATTATAGGATTTTGCATTTGTATTATTGGTATACTTTCACTTTTTAATATTAGTAGAGAAGTAAATATGGTAGAGTATTTTAAAAAGCATAGTGAAATTCGCCAGGCAGAAGAGATGATGGAAGCAAAACTTGGTGGTTCTATTCCTATTCAAATTATAGTTAAAGGTAATTTAAAAGATCCCGCTATCTTAGAAGAGATAATGAAATTAGAAAAATATCTCAAAAGTTTACCTGATGTGCATAATCCTCAGTCTATTGCCGATTTAATCTGTGAAATGAATTATGTAATAAATGACCATTACTCTATTCCAGAGACTCGCAAAGGTGTGGAAAACCTATGGTTCTTTTTAGAAGGAAATGAGATCCTTCCGCAATTGATTAACTCAGAAAATAATGAAGGGCTGATACAGGCAAAATTAGGAAGCGTTAATACAAAGAGGTTGAATTTTATAACCAATAGTATAAACCAATATATTTCCAAAAAAATCTATCCAGAAATAATAAAAATTAACTTAGCAGAAGCAAATTCTAACCTAAAAGAAATCAATCATTTGAGAGTAAAAAATATTATGAATAATATATCTTACGATTCAGCTCATTATAGTTTTGAAATAAATGATAAAAATGCTTTACGTATGATTTTACAAAAATATATTTCACAAAACATTCAGGCTAACCAGCAACCACTTAAACATAATATCTCGGCTAAATTAGAAGATTATTTTAATGATGATGAAAGTGATTTGAATATTGAATCAGCACTTCTCAGGGAAAATTTGGTCAAATCAATTATTGTAAATATGGAAAAAAACCAGGATTATTCCAAAAAAAATATTTTATCTCAATTACAAAAAGAAGTGCCTGCCTCATATTATGCGGATGATCCAGAGTTATTGAACTATGCAGCAATATCAATATCAGCAATCATCAAAAATGAGATAGAATGGGATAAGATTAATAATTTGATAATAGAAATAAAACCATTTTTTTCTAAGGACTTGAGTCAATATCCTGATTTTCAAAAGAATTTAATTGGAGATATCTGGGATATTAATAACACTCAAATAACAATTCCATATTCTTATTACAAGAAACTTAATCTTAATAATCAACAGCACTCCCCTATTATTATGAATTTCCGACAAACCGGACTTCCAATAATTTATAAAGATATTGATAGCAAACTTATCTCCAGTCAGGCATTAAGTCTCATTTTCGCACTCGGGTTGGTCCTGGTTTTGTTAACAATTCAATTTAAATCCTATATTGGTGGATTAATTTCCATTTTACCCATTATACTTACTGTTTTTTTTAATTTTGTTATAATGTGGATTTTTAAAATCCCTCTGGATACAGCTACTGTTATGATAGGAAGTGTGGCTGTTGGAATCGGCATTGATTATACCATTCACTTCAATAACCGTTTTCATCTTGAACTTGCCAGAGAGCAAAGTGTAGAAAAAGCTCTAAATACAACCCTACAAACAACAGGTAAAGGCATAACAATAAATGCCTTTTCTGTAATGCTTGGTTTCTTAACACTCTTATTTGGTAGTATTGTTCCAATGCAAAGATTTGGCTGGTTAATTGCACTAACTATGGTAATTAGTGCTTTAACAGCATTAGTATTTTTGCCATCTTTAATTCTGCTTACACATACCTCATTCCTAGGACATTTAAAACATATTACTTTAAAAAATATAAATGGAATTCAATCAAAGATGAATAAACATATAAAAAAGTTTAAGAGATAACAAAAGGAAAAGGTTCTCATGAATGATAAGATATATTTTCAAATAATAAAGGAGGATACAAAAATGAAAAAAATCACTTTATCAATTTTTTTAATGTTAGGCATTATAATGTCTTTACCCCAGGACTTGCCTGCTGAGAAGCAGCTTACAGCACTGCAAATCCTTGAGAAAGTCGATGATGTTATTAATGCACCCAAAGATCAGGACTTAAAAATAAAACTAATTCTGGTTGACAAAAATGGAAAAGAAAAAATACGCGAGATGAGCATGCTTCAAAAAGGCAGTGATAAAAGGATGGTGAAATTTCTTTCGCCAGCCAATCAGAAAGGAATTGCTTTCCTTTCACTTCCTAATGATATCATGTATCTATATCTGCCTGCTTTTAAAAAAGTGAGGAGAATAGCTTCGCACGTTAAAAACACGAAATTTGCAGGCACAGACTTTACCTATGAAGATATAGAGGCAATAAGATACTTAGAAAAGTATAACCCTGAGTTGATGAAAAAAGAAAATGATTCTTATATTCTCCAACTGAAGCCTAAAAAGGAGGTTAAAACCGACTATTCAAAATTGGTAATATGGATTAGAGCTGACAACTTTTACCCATTTAAAATCGAATATTATAATAAAAACAGAACACTTTACAAAATAATGTTAAGAGAAAAAATAGAAAAGGTAAATGGCTATTGGATATCAAAGGAATCTGAAATGGAAGATTTGAAAGCTAAGCATAAAACAAAAATGTGTATAGTTAATGTAAAATTTGATTCAGGAATACTTGAAAAACAATTCTCAAAACGATATCTGAACAGATAAAAAAATAAAAGGAAAAAGCATGAAAGTAAAATTGTTTTCAATAATAGTTGTGTATATATTGTTATGCTTATTTTCGTTGCCAGTAAATGCACAGAATGATAATTCTTCTGATAAAGGAATTAAATTAGGAGGATATTTACAAACCGACAATCGCCTTTGTTTAGAAGGTGATAATGAATTTTCATGGCAGGAATATAGGCTTGGTTTAAAAGCAGAAGCTAAACCTCTTGAAAAAGCACGCTTCTACAGTGAAGTATGGCTGAGATCTTGGGGTTTCCCAAATGTGCAAAACATTTCTGATTTAAAGGATAAAAATATGGTCTCTACCTGGAATTTAGATTTAAGAGAGGCATATGTTGATTTCTATAGTTTCCTTTTAGATAACCTTGATATACGTATAGGAAGACAACGAATAGCATGGGGCACAGGTGATAAATTTAATCCAACAGACAACCTTAACCCTTATGACCTGGAAGATATCTGGGATTTTGGCAGACATCTGGGATCTGATGGATTCAAAATGTCTTATTATCCAGGAGATTTTACGTTTACTGTTGTTTATATCCCTCTATTTACTCCATCTGTTTTGCCACGTGGTAACTGGGCTTCTGCATTATCGCCGCCTATGGAACTTCCCCATGGACTAACTTTAGGCACTTTAACTGATACAATTGATTTACCACAGAAAAATTTAAAAGAGGGATCTACAATAGGTATTAGGGTTTCAAAAAATATTTTTGATTTTGATTTCTCTTTAAGCTATGTTCATGCAAGAGACCAACTTCCTCTGGCAAATAAAATCACATTTATACCTACAGAAAAACATGAAGAAGTGGATATTAAAAGTCAACTTATTTATCCGAGGATGAACATAGCAGGAATAGACCTTGCAGGAGCAATTGGAAGCATTGGTATATGGGCAGAAGCAGCTCTATTCTTTCCAGAAAAAATCAAAATGATAACAGATTTATCCTCTTTAGTAATGGGAATTCATGAATCTGTTGCTTTAGATAATAAACCATATATTAAATATGTAATAGGAATGGATTATACTTTTAAAAATGGAATTTATCTGAATGTACAATATTTGCACGGTTTTATTCACGAAAGAGGTGCTGCTAATCTGGAAGATTATTTTATGTTTGGTCTGGAATGGAAATTACTTGATAATAAACTCAAAATAACGCCTATTGCTGGAGGAATAGAAATAAAAGAATTTAAAGATATTAAAAATAATTATGCAATTATATACTCTCCTATGATTACGTACTACCCTTTTGATAATGCTGAAATTACCTTTGGTTTACGTTTGATAGATGGCAAAGATACAACTAGTTTCGGAAGAGTAAAAGATTACGATGAACTCTTCTTTAGCCTGAAATATAACTTTTAAACTATATTTTATATGAAAAGCAACAATACAAAAAACAATCATTTCTTACATTTAAAATAAATAGATAATAAGGAGCAAATTATGGACGTTTTTAAAAAATGCTATGATTTTACTAAAGCTGAAGAAATAAAAGAATCAGGGCTTTACCCCTATTTCACACAAATTGATAAAGTTAAAGGGAATTATGTATGGGTAAATGGGAAAAAAATATTAATGGTTGGTTCTAACAATTATTTAGGCTTATTTGATAACGAAACAGTTAAACAAGCTGCTATCAAAGATATAAAAGATTTCGGTACATCTACATGCGGTTCAAGATTCCTAAATGGAACATATTCTCTCCATGTTGAGCTTGAAGAAAAAATTGCAGAATTTATGTGTAAAGAAGAGGCATTAATGTTCTCAACAGGATTTCAAACCAACCTGGGAGTAATTGATGCAATGGTAATGACAAAAGTTTAATGAAAGATTATGAAAGTAAGATTTGAGGTTAAGGTGTTAAAAGTAATCGCAATTGAAATGACAAGCATGAGGAAAATCGGAGATTTTCCACATGCTTTTGGAAAAGTCATTCAAACTTTTCC
>JAUWQW010000003.1 GCA_030610885.1 Candidatus Aminicenantota bacterium
TTTTGAAGCTGATAAAAAAAATATAATAATTTATGACCTGAAAAAGCGAACTAGAAGAAATTTAACAAAGAATTTTAAATACAATATAAAAGAGATAATTTTCTCTCCTAAAGGGAAATATATATATTTTAATGTGGATGAGAGTGTTTATCATCCTATTTATAAATTAAATATAAGAAGCGGTAAGATTGTTAAATTGATAAATAAGGTTTATTCCTCTAACTTAGCTATTACTCGTGATGGAAAGCATATTGTATTTTTTAATCAAACTGTAAAGTATCCAAATGAAATCTTTAAATTTGATGTAAGAAAAAAGAGGCTGATTCAACTTACTAATTTTAATAGAGAGGCTTTGAAAGATATTAAAATGAATTCTATTGAATTATTTGAGTTTAAGGGTGCTAATAATGACACAGTAGAGGGCATTCTTTTGAAACCTCCTTATTTTGACGAAAATAAAAAATATCCTATGGTTTTTTTAATACATGGTGGACCTCAGGGTTGTTGGACTGATGATTTCCATTTCAGGTGGAATTTGAGTATGTTTGCCTCTCCTGGATATGTTGTTGTTGCAATTAATTTTCATGGCAGCAGAGGATATGGTCAAGCCTTTACAGATGCAGTATCAAAAGATTGGGGAGGAGCACCTTTTATTGATCTGGTTAAGGGGCAAAAATATGTAGTAGAAAATTATAGATTTATTGATAAGGATAAAATTGTTGCTGCTGGAGCCTCTTATGGTGGCTTTATGGTAAATTGGATTGCTGGTCATTATGATGAGTTTAAGTATCCTTTTAAGTGTCTTGTTTCTCATGATGGGATTTTTGATGCTCGTAGTATGTATTATTCCACAGAAGAATTATGGTTTGATGAATGGGAACATGGAGGCACTCCATGGGAGAATAAAGACTTATATGAAAAATTTAGCCCTTCGAATTTTGTTGCGAAATTTAAGATACCAATGCTTATTATTCATGGAGAAAAAGATTATAGAGTTCCTGTTTCTCAAGGATTAATGTTATTTACAGCTCTGCAGAGAAGAGGAGTAAAATCAAAAATGTTATATTTTCCTGATGAAGATCATTTTGTTCGAAAGCCAAAAAACGCACAATTCTGGTGGAAGTCTGTTTATGCATGGTTTGAGGAGCATATTAAATAATAAAAAAGTATTTTTTTTAGAAAATTAGGATAAATAAAGGTTTAATTTAAAATAAATTTTTTTATCTTCTACTTATTTTAATTGGTCCAATAGGATCGATTATATTGATTGATTTAATTGATGAATCTCTCTTTATAATGAATTTTTCTGTTTTTTGTTTTACTATAACCTTTTCAAATGAAATTCCCTTTGATGATTTCACATTAAACGTAATTGGAAAAACAAAGTCTGTATTCAATTGTTCAATTGATATCTCTGCACTTTTTTCATCTATTTTTATGTTGTAAATAATCTCAGGTAATTTCCTTGAATATACCCATTTTTTAAAAAATTTCAATAATGTCTTGTCTTTATTTATGAATTGATTGATAAATTGCATTGATGAAATACTTTTAAATTTAAATTTGTTTAAAATTGAATGGAGTCTGTTTAAGAAATCTTTTTCTCCAATCATGTCAAATAACATCAGGAAAATAAGCGCACTTTTATTGTAAACAATGGTTTGATAAGCTTCATAACTGTCTTTAAGTTTTATAATTCTTGTTCCATAAATTACTGGTCCACTATTATTATGCTTATATAACCATTTTTTTATTTTTCTTATTATTCTTTTGAAATTTTTGTCTGATATATTATTTCTTAAATAATATAAAACTGAAAATTGAGCCAATCCTTCTGTTATCCATACATCCCTGTAAGATTTCCAGGAAATTATTCCGCCCCACCACTGATGTGATATTTCATGAATAATGTAATCTCCGACATTATCTCTAAATATTATTGGGCTATGTCTGAATTTAACGTCTACAACATCTGATCTTTTAGGACTTAAATTTATGATTATAAACCCTCTATTACTAACACCCCCTTCATGTAAATCATTTTTAAATAAGATATTTATTTCAGAAATATTGATATCTCCATATTTTTGAATTAAAAAATTAACTATTTTTTTTATTTCTGAATTATTTATGTATTTTGAGTATCTGCAAAAGTTGGAACTATAAATATTAATCGGAATTATTGAATCTATTCTGCTCTTAAGAAAAAATTCCCCACAAATAACAGAGATACCTTTTGTGCCTTTACTTGTATATTTGAAAATGTTTCTATTTACAGCTATTTTTTTTATAAGGCTTCCTGATATTAAACAATTTAAATTATTTGGGAGATTAATTGTAACATCTGATTTGAAAAATTCATTTCCCGGATTTGGATAAAAATTTTCTGTTCTGGATAAATAATAGAAAAGATCTAATGTTTCAATGTTTCCTGTCTCTTGATACTGCATTTTAAAGATATCATCATATAAATTATCTGGTTTAATATATCCCTTATAATAAAGAGCGGATTTATTTGATTCAGGTCCAAGTAAGTAATATAAATGTCCCTTTTTGAAGACATTCAATCCAACTGCTTTCTTATCTAAATTCCCAGCAAGTTTTAGATTTTTTTTAAGCTGCAGAACCTTTAGTGAAGTGGGGTCTTTGTATAATGTTATTATTGTGCCTGAAATAAAATTATTTATTGGATTATAAAATATATTCAATTTAACTTTATCTACTTCATTCACTCCTGAAAAAGATAGTTTTAGAGATTTTACAGAATTGTAGCTTAGAATCATATTGTTATCGGTTGAGATTATAAGTTGGGTGTCTGGAACAGAATCTCTTTTAAATTTATAGTAATAGAATGTTTTTTTCTCTTTTGGGAATATTATTAAGTTTGACCCTTCTGAAAATGGTAAGTACCAGTATTCTTTGAATTGTTTTATTTTTTTCCCATATGTGTCACGATACGTTTCAAAAAGTGATTGAGATTTTTTATCAAGTCCTGTTACTTTTCCGAGCTGTGTTGTTTTGTTTAAAAAACTTTTATCTTCTAAAATAAAAATCCCTCTGTTATTTGATTTAGAAAAGAAATCTTTTTTATATTTATTCTTTAAAGTTAATCTCTCTTCATCATCATTTGGCTTAATAGAAAATTCCCATTTACCGCTAAAAATCATTAATAGATTAAAAGGAATTGACTCGTAAATGTAACCCTCTTTAAAATGAATCTTTGCATCTCCTATTTTTAATGAAAGGTTATTTACATGATATTTTTTAAAACTATTTATAAAATAAATGGGCTTGATTTGGTTGATTATACTTAAATTTGAGAATTTTTTGTCTTTTTTATTAAAGATTATTACTCCAACCTCTCCATATTTAAGAAATTTTGCTCTGTAAGTTATTTTTTTTGATGTATGGCCTATAAATTTTATACATTCAACTTTATCAAAATAATCCTCTAAAATGGTGTAACTATTATCAGAAAAAATTGCGGGTAATTCATTCCATTGTTTTTTAGAAATAATATTTTTTAGTCCGTCACTTGAGTATATAGGTGAAATAAGGATGAGTATTAGGTAAATAAATAAAAATTTATTTTTCATTTTTTTTCTAAAATTATTATACATATTTTAAAAAAAAACCACAGTATTTCATGAATTTTTTTTCTATATTTTATTTGTTTAAAGATTTTTCCATAACTTTATCAATTAAATCCTCATCTGTTAAATGTGGTAAGGTTATATGTCCTTTATCTTTATTATTTTCATTCCATTTTGATGCAACTTCCAATGCATGTTTATTTCTTGCCCAGGACCGTCTTGAAATTCCATTTATTACATCCCATTCAACTGCAGATTTTATAATATTATCTTTCAATTCTTTTCCATCAAGTACAAGGCCAAAACCTCCATTAAAAGATTTTCCTATACCAACTCCGCCGCCATTTGATAAAACAACCATTGACATGCCCCTTAAAGCATCTCCAACAAAATTTTGGATAGACATGTCAGCAGTTATATTGCTTCCATCATATATATTGGCTGTTTCTCTAAAAGGAGAATCAGTACCTGAAACATCGTGATGGTCTCTTCCAATCATAATAGGTCCTACTTCACCATTTCTTACCATTTTGTTGAATTTTAATGCAATTTCAATTCTTCCGTTTCCATCTGCGTATAGAATTCTTGCTTGGGTTCCTACAACCAATTTATTTTTTTCAGCATTTTTTATCCATTCATAGTTATCTCTGTCTATAGAGCTTCTGTTTGGGTTAATACATTCCATAGCAGCTTTATCCGTTTTCCTGAGATCTTCAGATCTACGTGAAAGGCAAACCCACCTGAAAGGACCATATCCATAGTCAAAGCATATTGGTCCCATTATGTTTTCTACATAACTGGGGAATATAAATCCTTCGGAAGGGTCATGCTCACTAATTGCAATATCTTTTGCACCTGCATCATAAACTGCTTTTAAAAAGGAATTTCCATAATCCCAGAAATGAGTTCCTCTTTTACTCATTTTTTGAATTAAACTAAATTGCTTAATTAAGGATTTATTAACCTCCTTTTTAAATTTTTCTGGATCATCTTTTAATAATTTTCTTCCCTCTTTATAAGTGTACCCAACAGGAGTATACCCTCCAGTATATGGTTCATGGCAGGAAGTTTGGTCAGAAGCAAGTTCGACTTTAATATTATTTTTAACACAATATTCCCAGAGGTCAACAATATTACCATGATATGCAATTGAAACGGATTTTTTTAATCTTCTGTATTCATCTACCCAATTAGCAATTTCATTTAGATTCGAAGACATTTTTGAAAGCCAACCCTGTTTATATCTTGTCTCAATTCTCGATAAGTCTACCTCTGCAATAACTCCTATACCTCCAGCAATCTCAACTGCTTTTGCCTGTGCTCCACTCATTCCTCCAAGCCCGGAACTTAGATATAAAATCCCTGAGATGTCTTTATTTTCAGGTATTTTTAGATATAATCTTCCAGCATTTAAAAGGGTAATGTATGTTCCATGAACAATACCCTGGGGACCTATATACATCCAACCTCCAGCTGTCATCTGTCCGTAATTCGATACGCCCATTGCTGCAGCTGTGTGAAAGTATTCAAGATTATCGTATAAACCAACTAACATACCATTTGTTGAAATAACTCTTGGTGCATCAGGAGTTGTAGGAAATAGACCCAGAGGGTGGCCTGAATAAACAATAAGTGTTTGGTCATTTCTCATATTTTCAAGATATAGTTTTATTAGGTTGTACTGCATCCAGTTTTGCATAACCTGCCCCGATTCTCCATAAGTAACGAGTTCATATGGATAAAGTGCCACTTCAAAATCGAGATTATTGTCTATCATGACTTGAAAAGCCTTTGCTTCAATAGTATTACCTTTATACTCATCAATAGGTTTACCAGTTATTTTCCCTTCCGGTCTATATCTATATCCATATATTCTACCTCTTATTTTTAATTCTTCAAGAAATTCAGGGGCAATTTCTTCATGTAGATTTGAAGGGATATATCTTAAAGCGTTTTTTAATGCAATTTTTGTCTGTTTTTTTGTTAAATTGAATCCTCTATCAGGAGCCCTTCTTATTCCATTTATAAATTTCTTTTTGGAAGGTAGGGTGTTTGGTAAAGAAAATTGAATATGGTTTTTATAATTCATTTTGCCTCCATTTAAGCTTATTAAGAATATATTCAAAACCCCATATATTGTCAAGCACAAAATTAGAAATATGGAGAGTAAGCCTTTGCGAACCCTTTGTCATGAGTATTAGTAAATTACCTCCTATGATGTATATTATGTTGATGTGGTTGTTAAAAATAAAAAAAAATCCAGTATGTTATGGAATCTTACAATTTTTTTTCTAATCCTTGCAGGTTATTTAAACCTATAAGTTTTTCACTAATTCATCAATTACTTCTGTTGCTTTCCCTTTGAGAAAAACATCTGTGATATTATCTGTATAATTTGATTTTTTAACATTTATCTCAATAATTGATGCCATATTATTTTTTGCAATAATGGGAATTTGAGAAGCTGGCATAATTTCTCCTGTAGTCCCTATTACAAGAAATACATCGGAAATTTCTGCTTCTCTAAAGGATTTTGTTATATCCGGTTCATACAACGGTTCACCAAAAAATATAAAATCTGGTTTTAATAACCCACCACATTTTTCGCATCTTGGTGGCAAGTTATTCAAATATTTCTCTTCGACTGAAACCCTATAATCGCAATTAATGCATACCAGATTCCTGGAATTTCCATGAACTTCATAAACTTCCTTACTACCGGCTTGTTGATGCAGATTATCAATATTCTGTGTGATTATAGCATTTAGATAACCATTCTTTTCCATCTCAGCTAAACCTATATGACTTTGATTTGGTTTTGCTTCGCCAAAAAAATCAAAAAATATCTCTTTTATCAATTTCCAAGCTTTTAATGGATGGGCTTTGAAATATCCAATATCAAGAAAGATAGGATCATATTTACTCCACAACCCATTCTCTCCACGAAAAACAGGAATCCCGCTCTCTATAGAAATACCAGCACCAGTAAATCCTGTTACTCTTCTTGCGTTTCGAATTATTTCTACAGCTTTGTCAATCATTTGGTTAAGTCCCATTTTATTTTTTGACAAATTCCCCTTCAATAACTTTCAACAATTTATTTTTTGATTTCAATTTCTTTCAGGGAAAATGATAAGGCAGTCAATTTTTAATGTCAAGAATAAATACCATAGGAAATCCCTTTTTTCATTCTGGCAAATGCTTCGTTTGAATTAATAAGCAATGCTTATCTCTTTACCTCTTAATTTATATATCGTATAATAAATATAAAGGAAATGTTAATAAAGGAGATAATATGAAAATTTTAATTGTTGGCTCAGGAGGAAGAGAACATGCCCTTATATGGAAAATTTCGCAATCCAAGAGGGTAAAGAACATCTATTCGATTTCAGGTAATGCAGGTACAAAAGATTTGGCACAAAATGTTGATATTAAAGTGTCAAATATTATTGAAATTGCTGATTTTGCACAAGAAGAGAAGATTGATCTAACAGTTATTGGCCCTGAATTGCCTCTATCATTGGGAATAGTTGATGAGTTTAATAAGAGAAATTTAAAAATATTTGGACCAAGACAAAAGGCAGCATATATTGAGAGCTCAAAAGCATTTGCAAAGGAATTTATGAGAAAGAACAATATTCCTACTCCAGAGTTCAATATATTTAATTCTCCAGATAGTGCATTGGATTATATAAAAGAGGCTGTTTTTCCTATTGTTATAAAAGCTGACGGGCTTACTGGGGGTAAGGGAGTGTTTATATGCGAAGATGTGAATAAAGCAGAGGAAAGCATTAAGACTATCATGGTTGAGAAAAAATTTGGTGAAGCTGGAGATAAAATTATAGTTGAGAGATTTCTAAAAGGTCAGGAAATGACATTTATGGTTATATCAGATGGCAAAAGGGTAATCCCTCTTGTTACATCTATGGATTACAAGAAAATATTTGATTATGATGAAGGACCTAATACTGGAGGCATGGGGGCTATATCTCCTTTTCCTCAAATAGATACGACTTTGTATAATAATATAATGAAATCAATTATTTCTCCTACAATTGAGGGGTTAAGATTTGAGGGAAAAGAGTTTAGGGGATTACTTTATGCTGGTTTGATGATTGTAAATAATAGCCCATATGTTCTTGAATTTAATGTAAGATTTGGTGATCCTGAAACCCAGGCTATATTGTTAAGACTAAAGAGTGATATAGTTGATTTACTTGAAGCATCTGCTGAAGGGCATTTAATTGATATTCCAGTTGAATGGGACACAAGCGTTTCTGCTTGTGTTGTGCTTTCTTCTAAAGGATATCCATTAAAATATGAAACTGGAAAAGTAATAGATGGTTTAAAAAGAGCCAAATCTCTTGGAGTTGAAATTTTTCACGCTGGAACAATTTTTAAAGATAATTCATTTTATACTTCATCAGGGAGAGTATTGAACATTTGCGCTATTGCCCCTACATTAAAAGAGACCATGAAAAAAATTTATGATGCTATTTCTTTTGTTAGTTTTGATAATATATACTTTAGACAAGATATAGGGAGATCAAAGAAATGAATGAAAAAATAGGGATTATACTTGGGAGTGATTCGGATTACCCATATATGAAGAAAGGGATAAATATTCTCAAAAAGTTTCAAATATCTTTTAAAATAGAAGTTAGTTCTGCACATAGAACACCTGAAAGAACTCTTGGATTAGTAATGGAATTTGAAAAACAAGGTGTTCAGATATTTATAGCAGCAGCAGGTGGGGCAGCACATCTTCCGGGAGTTATAGCATCCCATACTCTGCTACCAGTGTTGGGAGTTCCTATTCATTCACAGCTTTCAGGAGTAGATTCACTTTATTCTATAGTTCAAATGCCAAGTGGTATCCCTGTTGCAGCATTTAGTATTGGAAGTTCAGGAGGTATAAATTCTGTTCTTTTTGCTATGGAAATTTTGGCTTTAAAAGACAATGAAATAAAAGAAAAGCTTGTAGAGTACAGAAAAGAACAAAAGTTGGATGTTATTAAGAAAAGTGAGAAATTGAAAGATAAGATAAGATCTTTATGAAATTTTATGTATCTTATTTTGGGTGTAGAACAAATCAGGCTGAAATTCAAGAGTTAATAATAAAACTTGAAAATATAGGTTATGAATTAACGAGTAATGCTTCAGATGCTGATTTTGGGATTGTTAATACTTGCAGTGTAACTGAAAAAGCAGAAAAGGATGTTTTTCGTTTTGTAAATAAAATTTACAAAAAAACAAATGCCAAATGGATCATAACCGGTTGTACAGTTTCTAAGGAGAAGAAAAATCTTAAAAATAGATACAAAAATTATTATTTTCTTGATAACATTGAAAAAAAAGACATATTCAAATTCATAAGTAATACTTTCCCGATAAAGGGTAATGTTATATATCATACATCTTATAGATCAAGATTTTTTTTAAAAATTCAAGATGGATGCAATTTTCGATGTTCATTTTGTATAGTTCCTTTTTTAAGAGGAAAATCTATAAGTACCCCCTCTTCTGAAATAATAGCAAAAGCAAAATATTTTAGCTCGGTTGGTTATAGGGAGATTGTGCTAACCGGGATAAATTTATCATCATATGGCTATGATCTGTTTCCAAGGGAGAATCTTTTAAATGTAATTAAGGGCTTAAATAAAATCAATAATATTGAGTTCATAAGATTAAGTTCTCTTGATCCGAGATATGTTAAATATAGTTTTATAAAAGAATTGAGCTATATACAAAAAGTTGCAAATAGTTTTCACCTCTCCTTTCAAAGTGGAAGTAACTCAGTTTTGACAAGAATGAAAAGAGGGATAAAAACAATCGAGTATTTAAAAATGTTGGATAACTTTAGAAAATTTTTCCCTGAGGCTAATTATGGTGCTGATATAATAGTTGGTTTCCCGGAAGAAACAGAGAAGGAATATCAGGAAACTTTAAGTTTCGTTAGACAAAGTAACTTGAGTTACATTCATATTTTTCCCTTTTCTCCAAGAATTGGTACAAAAGCAGCTCTTATTGAACCTGTTGCAATAAATATAGTAAAAAGGAGGGTAAAAGAAATTCAAGGTATGAATAAAGATTTAAAACTAAATTACAAGGAAAAGTTTAAGAACAAAGTAGTAGAAGGAATATTAACAAAAGAGGGTGAGGATCGCTCATTTGTTGTTTCAAGTAATTTCTTAACAGTTAGTGTTCCTCCTACAAAGGGTTATAGAAAAAAGAGGGTAAAAGTAAAAATTATAAGAGTATTTAATGAAAATATTTGTGAAGGTATTATTGTAGAGAATAAAAAAAATATGACTTGTGATCTGTAAATGGCGAGATCTGTCAGATTTGGTCAAAATTTCTTGATAAATAAAAAAGTAGCTGAAAAAATAGCAAAAAATCTCTTTCCAGTATATGGTACTGTACTCGAAATTGGGCCTGGGGATGGCATTCTGACAGATTTTTTATATAAATATAGAAAAGAAAGTAAAATTATAGCTGTAGAATTTGATCAAAAGCTATGTAAAAAGATTGAAGAGAAATATAAATTTAATTTTGAAGCAATGAATGTAAATATTTTGGATATAAAGTTAGGTGATAATTTTCCTGATAACAGCATTAATTTGATAAGTAGTGTTCCCTATTATATTTCAAAAGATATAATTGATTGGATTATATTTAATAAAAACAAAATAAAAAAAGGTATTTTAATGATGCAAAAAGAATTTGTAAATAAATTGATTGAAAGAGAAGATAGTGCTCAGTCTATTTTATTTAGATTTTTATTTTATTCAAAAAAACTTTTTTATGTTAACCCAGGTTCCTTTTATCCTCAGCCAAAGGTTGTTTCTTCTGTTTTTTCATTTAGAAAAATCATTAGAGAACAAAAAGAGGAAGTTAATGTTAGAGAGTTTTATGTTTTTCTAAAAAAATGTTTTATGAATAGGAGAAAGATATTATTAAATAATCTTTCAGATGAATTTAATAGAGAAGGGGCGAAAATAGTATTAATAAAAAATAAAATAAATTTGAATGTAAGAGCTGAAGAATTGAAATTAAAGAATTTTTTAGAAATTTATAGGAGTATTTTAAACTAGCTGAAAAATATAGTATATATGATCTTAAAAAAACATATCTAATGTCTAAATTATTTTTTGTCCCAATTTCTTACTTGACAGTATTCATAAAAAAAAATATAATACGACTTATCTATATCAAAAAAAAAATAAATTTTTTTATTGAGGCAATTTATTGAAGCAGATTTTTATTAAAAATTTAGTTATTCAATTTGTCCTGTTATTTGGATTTTGGTTACTTTTGAGTGGCCATTATGATTTTTTTCACATTTCAATGGGAGTGTTTTCCTCTTTATTGGTTATTCTAATTAATTTCAAACTAAAACGGTACTTTTTTTTTCAAGAAGAAATAGATAAAGCTGAAGCAGTGATAAAGGATTATTACCGGGTGAGGATGAATTTTTTTAGATTATTATTTTATATACCATGGTTATTATGGCAAATAGTAATTGCGAGCTTGCAAGTTGCCTATGCTGTTCTTTCTCCAAAAATGCCGATTGATCCTTCTATAATTCTCTTTAAAACTAAATTGCCTTGCACAGTTGCAAAAGTAATTTTGGGAAATTCAATTACATTAACACCCGGGACAATAACAGTGGAGATATCCGGTGATGATTTTATAGTTCATGCTTTAATGGATGTATCTTCATCTGGAATTATTTCTGGAACTCTGCCAGAGCAGGTTGCAAAACTTTATGAAAAAAAACCAGGGCAAATAATATCAAATGTTGAAATCATAAAATCTAAGGTGGATATATAATGCATATGTTTTTTATTTATGTATCGGTTATTTTAAGCATAATTATTTTCATTCCTCTTTATCGTGTTGTAATAGGTCCTACAATATATGATCGTATGCTTTGTTCCGGTTCAATTGCAACAAGTTCAATGGTTTTAATATTAATGGTGGGATTTATTTTTAACAGAATAGACATGTTTATTGACATAGCTATGGCTTATTCATGTCTCAATTTTATTGGAGTTATTGTATTTGCAAAGTATTTAGGTACTTTGGGTTCAAGAAGGAAGAATGGTATTTAAAGATATATTATCAATTATATTTATAAGCTTGGGTGCTTTTTTTATGTTTATAGGAAGTCTAGGTTTAATCCGTCTTCCAGATTTTTACTCAAGAGCACATGCTACAAGTAAAGTTGATACTCTCGCTATAATATTGGTAATTCTTGGATTAGTTATATATGAGGGATTTTCTGTTAATAGTGCAAAGTTAATCATTATAATTACGTTTGTTGCTGTAACAAATCCCACCGCTACAAATGCTCTTGCAAGAGCAGCATACAGGTTTAGATTGAGGCCATGGTTTAAAAAAGATAAGTCTAAAAAAAAGCAAAAAAAAGATGAACTGGGAAATTGAAATAGTTTTGTTTGTTTGTTTACTTATTGCAGCTTTTGTATCCTTATATGTAAAAAATTTACTTACAGCTGTTATCACTTTGAGTGTATTCAGCTTTTTTACAGCATTGATTTATGTTGCTATGGGAGCTATAGATGTAGGGTTTACTGAAGCAGTTGTTGGCGCAGGTGTTACGGGAGTTTTATTGATAATAACAATTTATAGAACGAGCAGAAGGAGTTCAGATTGAAGGTTGTTAATTATTTAATTATGATTGTTTTTTGTGCTTTAATGATATATGCTTCTCTGGGTTTACCTAATAGGGGTGATGCATACGCAGATCTGAATAAAGAGAAGAGTTTATCGCAAACTCCAAATGCTGCTTCATATTATATTCATAATGCTAAAAAAGACGCAAAAACAGAAAATATGGTTACTGTTATACTGGCAGATTATAGAGGGTATGATACTTTAGGAGAAGAAACTGTTATTTTTACAGCTGGTTTGGTTTGTTTCCTTTTATTAAGAAAAGAGAAAAAAAAGAATGGAAAGAAAAAAAGATAATCCAATTGTTTCATTGGTGAGTCGCACAGTTTCACCCTTTATCATGTTATTTGCATTGTATGTTATATTTCATGGTCATTATAGCCCGGGAGGAGGTTTTCAGGGCGGCACTATGTTAGCAGCTGCTTTTATATTAATCCGATTATCTTTGGGTATGGAAATTTCTCAGCTTCAATTTAAAAGTAGATGGGCAACACCTTTAGGCTCAGCTGGAGTATTGATATATTTTGGTACTGGATTAGTTGCTCTATTATTCGGTGGAAATTTTCTTGATTACGGGTTCATCCCAATTGCTGAAGCTGTGGCTGAGCGTAGATCAATAGGTATTTTATGTATTGAAATTGGAGTTGCAATTGCAGTTATGGCTATTATTGTTTCAATTTATGATGATTTATTAGAGGGTAGTTCAGATGATTGATTTCTTTTTGGGTCATTATGGTTATTGGTTTGCGATTTTATTGATGTGTCTTGGTCTTTATGGAGCTATAATGAAGAAAAATCTGATAAAGAAATTAATAGGCATAACCATCTTTCAAACATCTATTATTATCTTCTTTGTTGCAAGTTCTTCTAAATGGGGTGCAACAGTACCTATTTTTGATGAGAAAATAGGTGTTGCGAACACAGCAAAATACATAAATCCCTTACCGCATACTCTTATGCTAACCGCAATTGTTGTAGGTGTTGCTACTATGGGTGTTGCATTTGCTCTGGTTATATCTATATTCCAGAAATATAAAACTCTGGACGAATCTGTTTTACTAAAAAGGATGAAAAAAGATAATGATAGCTAGTAATTCAGCTGCTTTAACTCCTTTAATTTTATTATTTATGGCTATTTCAATTCCTTTAGTAGCATTGAAAAAGAAGCAAATTGCATTTTTTATGGTTATGATTGCAACTTCTATTTCTGTTATTATCTCTTTTTATAATATTTTTAGGGTTTTAAAGGTTGGTACTATTCACTATCACTTTGGTGGATGGATACCACCTATTGGAATTGAGTATGTTTTGGATCCTTTATCTAGTTTTATATGTTTAGTTATTAATGTAATTGCTCTTTTAGTCCTTATTCATTCAAAGAAGATTATTGAAATGGAATCAAAAATAAAGAGCGTACCTTATTATGCCCTTGTTCTTTTAATGCTTTGTGGATTTAATGGAATTATTTTAACTGGAGATTTGTTCAATCTTTATGTTTTTTTAGAGATATGTTCTTTGTCTATGTATGGATTAATTTCAGTTGGAGAAAAGCAAGCTCCAGTATCTGCTTTTAGGTACCTAATTATTGGAGCAGTTGGCAGCTCTTTTTATTTGTTGGGAGTTGGATTTCTATATATAACAACCGGATCTCTTAATATGGTTGATGTAAGAAGTATTGTTCCACACCTTTATAATGAACCTACTATTATTGTTGCAATTTCTCTTATGGTAATAGGGTTTGGTATTAAAATGGCTGTATTTCCTTTTCATGGTTGGTTACCGGATGCGTATACTTATGCTCCTACAACGAGTTCTGCTTTAATAGCACCTACAGGAACCAAGATTGGTGCTTATGCTATGTTACGTATTTTATTTTTTGTTTTTGGTGTTAATTATATTAGTGAAACTCTTCATATTACAGATATTTTAGCCTGGCTTTCGGCTATAGGTATTGTTTATGGTTCGATCATGGCTATTTCTCAGAAAGAGATGAAGAGAATGTTGGCTTATAGTAGTGTTTCTCAGATAGGTTATATTGGATTAGGAATTGGTCTATGTAATCCAATGGGTTTGATCGGAGCAGTTCTACACGTGATGAACCATGCTATTATGAAAGCCTGTTTGTTTTTAGTGGCTGGGAATTATAGAGTTAAATTAGGTCATTCAAATATATTTAAATTAAGTGATAATATAAGAAAAAAGATGCCCTGGACAACTGCTGCATTTACAGTGGGTGCTCTTTCTATGGTTGGTATACCTCCAACAGTCGGGTTTTTTAGCAAATGGTATTTAGTATTGGGAACAATTAAAAACTCAAGCTGGGTCTTTTTAGCAGTTCTTCTAATCAGTAGTCTGTTAAATGCTATTTATTTTTTCAGAGTACTTGAAAAGGTATATTTAAAGCCAATAAGATCTACTAATTTAGAAGAATTGAATATACCTGAAAATAATAAAAGAGATGAAGTTAGCTCATCTGCTTTAATACCGGTTTTGATTTTAGCAATAGCTATAATTGTACTTGGATTACTAAATACAATTATTGTAAAAGGGATCATTGAGAAGATGATTCCTGCTGGAATGTAAAGATATTAAAATGAATATACAAAGTGTTTATACTTCTTTTATTCCTCTTTATGCTGTTCTGGTTTCTTTAATAGCTGTCCCTCTAATTATATTAAGCTCAAAAAAAAGAAATTTGCGAGAATTTTGGACTATTGCTGCGAGTTTAATAAAATTTGGTCTGGTTGTTTCTCTTGTTCCAAATGCCCTTCTAAATAAAGCTGCTGAATTAAGTATAGTTGAAATTTCTCCAGGCATTGAACTAGCATTAAAAGCAGACCCTTTTGGTGTGTTTTTTGCTTTGGTTGCTTCAGGTCTTTGGATTTTTACATCATTTTATTCAATAGGGTATGTTCGTGGATTAAAAGACCGCAAGCAAACTCGTTACTTTTCTTATTTTGCCATTTGTCTTTCATCTACTATTGGAGTTGCATTTGCTGCAAATTTGCTTACATTTGTTGTGTTTTATGAAATATTAACAATAGCTACATATCCTTTAGTAATACATAAAGAGGATGAGAAATCTATAAAAGCAGGTAGAAAGTATCTTGTTTATACTTTAACAGCAGGATCATTATTAATTGCTGCAACTGCTGTAACTTATCAAATAACGAATAATCTTGATTTTAAAGCAGGTGGAATATTTGAGAATATTGTATTATCTCCAAATATGGCATGGGTTTTGTTTTTACTGTTCTTGGGAGGTGTAGGTGTAAAGGCATCTATTATGCCTTTGCATAGCTGGTTGCCAACTGCAATGGCAGCGCCTACACCAGTAAGTGCTCTTTTACATGCTGTTGCTGTTGTTAAATCCGGTGTTTTTGGTGTTGTAAGAGTTGTATGTTTTGTGTTTGGGCCAAAACTTATGTATGAATTAGGATTAAATAAGATATTGATTGTTTTTGCTGGTTTCACTATTATTGTTGCGTCTTTAATGGCTTTAAAACAGGATAACCTGAAGAGAAGATTAGCTTACTCTACAATTAGTCATCTATCATATATTGTCTTAGGGGCCGGATTGGTATCTTCAGCAGCAATTTTGGGCGCTATAATGCATATTGCATTTCATGCTGTGATGAAGATCACTCTGTTTTTTTGTGCGGGTGCAATTTATGTTAACCTTCACAAAGAAAATATAAGTGAACTAAATGGAGTTGGAAAAGTAATGCCATGGACTATGGGGGCTTTTGCTGTAGGAGCAATTGGATTGACTGGAATACCTCCAGTAAATGGATTTGTGAGTAAATGGTACCTTGGGTTGGGTGCTTTGCAAACGAATAATTTAATTGCATTGATAATTCTTATAATAAGTGGGTTGTTAAATGCAGCATATTTTTTCCCGATTGTTCATCGTGCTTTTTTTAGAACTGGTGAAGGCTTAGAGGGTAAAAAGGAGGCTTCTCCCTTTATGGTAGTCCCATTGGTAATAACAGCTATATTGGCAGTGTTACTGGGAATTTGTCCTGATTTCCTTTTTGATTTTTATCATCTTGCACTAAGGGTTGTTACTAATGTTTTTGGAGGAATTAGCTTATGAAGAAACATTGGTTCTGGATTTCTTTGATCTTGTTAACAATTGTTTCACTATTTTTTGAATTTACAATGTCTCATAATTCCGAACATCATAACTGGTGGAGCAGTATTCCAGCTTTCTGGGTCATTTTTGGTTTTTTGGGTTGTGCACTCCTTGTCATTTTTTCAAAAACTATTGGTAAACTATTTTTAGATAGAAAAGAGGATTATTATGATGATAAATGAATTAGTAATGTCTCCTGCAATTATATTAATTATCGGAGCTTTTGTTCTGCCTCTACTTAGGAAGAAGATTCGTTCTTTTGCTTTTTTATTTTTTACATTTTTAACTCTTTTTTACATTTGGAATCTTTCAGATGGAGCTATCCAAATAGCTCATGTTATGAACTATTCTCTAATACTTTGTAAGGTTGATGCTTTAAGCAGAGTTTTTGGAATTATATTTTCATTTATAGCTTTTGCTGGCGGAATTTACGCTTTTCATATAAAAGAAACAGGCCAGCAGTCAGCTGCTCTTTTATATGCTGCTGGAGCTATTGGTGTCTGTTTTGCAGGTGATCTCTTTACTCTTTTTATTTTCTGGGAATCAATGGGTTTTACTTCACTTTATTTAATTTGGGCGAGACGTACGAAGGAGTCACGGGAATCAGGATTTAGATACTTAATATACCATGTTTTTGGTGGAGGAATGCTATTTATTGGTATACTTATGCATATTTCTGAGACTGGGAATATAATGATAACAAGATTATTTTCAGGCGGGTCAATTTCTTCGTGGTTTATCTTACTTGGAGTAGCTATAAACGCTGCAATTCCTCCTCTACATACATGGCTTTCTGATGCATATCCTAAAGCTACAATAACGGGTGCTGTGTTACTGAGTGCTTTAACAACAAAATCAGCTGTTTATGTTCTTATTAGAATGTTTCCTGGATGGGACATTTTAGTGGTTTTGGGTGTGATAATGAGTATACACGGTGTTGTTTTTGCTGTTTTATCAAATAATATTCGCGGCATTCTTTCTTACCATATTATGAGTCAGGTAGGATACATGGTTGCAGGTGTAGGTATTGGTTCGGCAATGGCTTTGAATGGAGCAACAGCTCTTGCTATCTCTAATGTTTTATATAAAGCAACTCTGTTTATGGGTACAGGAGTTGTTTTGTATACAACAGGGAAGGATAAGTTGAATGAGCTTGGAGGATTAGTAAAATCACAACGCCTAACAATGTGTTTATATATGATCGCTGCTCTTGCAATTTCAGGGGCACCTCTGCTTAATGGCTTTGTTAGCAAATCCCTGGTGATTGGTTCAGCTGGAGAAGCGAATCATAATATTGCAATGCTTTTATTACATCTTGCTTCTGTTGGAACATTTTTGAGCGTGGGATTAAAGCTACCTTATTTTACATGGTTTTCAAAACCTAAAGATAAAAATCTTGTTGTAAAAGCCACACCTAAAAATATGTATATAGCAATGGTAATCGTAAACCTCTTATGTATATTGTATGGTATAATGCCATCACTTTTATATAAATTACTTCCATTCCCTGTTCATTTTAAACCATATAACATGCATCATCTTGTTGAAACTGTTCAAGTATTAACATTCACTTTCATTGCTTTTTGGCTGCTTAGGAAAAAGCTCAAACCACATAAGGGTATATTCTTAGATTTTGATTGGTTTTACAGAAGACCAGCAAAATTGGCAAAAAGAATTTTTGTTGATTCAGTAGCTGTGGTTTTTGATAAAGCAGATAAAGCAGTAGAATATGTTACGAAGAAGAGTGTTGAATTCGGGCGTAATCCATACATTATTTTTGGAAAATTTAATTCAGAAAAGACTTATACTCCGGATAAATATAGACCTCCAATTAGATTATTGTTGTTATCTATATTGGCTGCTTTTATTTTTATTTATATAATAGGATTGTTTTAGTAATACCAGTTTTCTAAGGAGTTTCTTTTATAAAAACGTCAATTTCGTAATCATCAAGAACCTTTTTATATTTTTCAGTTTTTGACCTTGATTGAATTTTTGATGATACAACTTTATAAAAGCCATTTGTAAAGCAGATGCTGAATTTTAGTTCTGGTAAAATTGATCTTACTTTATTTAATATTTCATCTGCATTGAGCTTAATTGTAAATGCTCCAGCTTGAATATAGTAGTTAGGGCTATAAGTATATATCTCATTGTTTTTTATTATATCAGTACATTTTATTATTCTTATATTAACAGGAGCTGTACCTATTTTGTCAATGTCAATTTTTTTTGCAGCTTTAAATGAAAGGTCAATTATTCGATTTTTAACAAAAGGTCCTCTGTCATTAATTCTTACAATAACCCTTTTGTTATTCTCTAAATTTTCAACCTCAATTAATGTATTAAAAGGTAGTTTTTTATGAGCTGCTGTTAATTTATTCATATCATAAATTTCGCCATTTGAGGTTCTTTTCCCATGAAATTTATCTCCATACCAGGAAGCAATTCCTTTTTGATAAATGATTTTGCTTGAAATTATATTTTCTTTTTTAGGCTTATGTTCGAGTTTTATAGGTTTAGATTCTTTCATAGAACAGAAATTAAGAAATAATATTATAATAAATATGAAAAAAACAAATTTTGACTTCAAAATATATTTTATCAAAATAAATATAAATAATAAAGTCTGAATTGACTCAAAAAAAATCTATATGAAACAGGTATCGTTCCCTCATATAAAAATAAAAAATTAGTTTCACAAGTATCTTTTAATTTGTGAAAATGGAAAAATTATTGCCAGGGTAAGTTCTCTTACCCTCACTTTTCTATTTTGAGTATCTAATTATATATACTCTAATATCTTCATAAGTCTTTTCCCCTTTTTGCACCGTGTTTTTTGAGAAAATCAACTATTTCTTTTCTGTATTGCATTTGTTGTGGATATAAATTTTTTTTACCGGATTCCGTTTCAGCCACATCCAGGGGTGTAGATCCAGCAGGATGAATGGTATTAATTCTTTTAAACTCCTTTTTACTTTTTATGTTTACGTTTGCCTTATACGAGATTAAAAATTTAATCATCTGAATGTTATCCCACACATAACCTCTTTCTACAGCAATATGAACTGCAGTCCAGCCATAATCATCCAATGCGTTTATATAGGCTCCAGTTTCCAATAATAGTGACAGAATATCCAATCGTTTTCCCTGTACAGCAATATGAAGTGGTGTGGAGCCTGATGGACAGATATAATTGATTTTGATTTCTTTTTTGGTTTTGATATTTACATTGGCCTTTCTGGAAAGTAAAAATCCAACAGCATCGATATTATTGACATATACTGCCATGTGAAGAGGGGTAAACCCAAAATGATCAATGACATTTATGTCAGCACCCTTTTCCAGAAGCATGTTAGCAACACCTAGTTTTCTCGATTTTATTGCCAGATGAAGTAGACTCCTCCACTCTTTGTCCCGAACATTAAGGTTGGATCCTCGAAAAATCAAAAGTTTCGAAGCCTTTTCATGACGTTTCTTTAATGCGATTTGTAAAGGAATTTCACCTTCATTGTTTTTTTTATTCGGACTGATCCCCCTTTCCAGACACCACTCAATAACCTCGCACACACCCTTATGAGCAGCTAGATGGAGTGCTGTATTTTCGTTTTTATCCTTCACAAAAATATTGGCTCCTTTTGCCAGTAAAAGTTCAAATTTATATCTATTTGCGACAGAAAGAAGGAGAGGGGTTAATCCGTTTTTATCCTTAGATTCAATGTTTACCTTTTTCTCCAATATCACCTTTAACATATCGTGGTGTCCCCTTTTTACCACTGCAAAAAGAAGGGTCTCTCCTTTTTTATTCTTCACATTGACATTATCGCAGTTTCCAATAAACTTTTTGAACTGTTTAATCTGATTTTTTTCTATGGCTTTAAACATCTCTTCTATAATGTTGATTTGTTTATAAAAGCGGGGAGGAATCACAAATTTACCCGATTTATCAATGTATCCCCATTTTCCCTTTAACTGAACAGCAGCAACTCCCTCGGAAAACCTTCCTGCAATATCATATGTGGGATTAATAACAAACTGTCCGGTTTTATCAATATACCCCCAACTCTCATTTACCCTAACCACAGCCAGACCCTCTGAAAATTGGAATGCACGGTTAAATCTGGGCTTAATAACCATTCTGCCTGTTTTATCAATATAGCCCCAACTGCGTCCATAAACAGATACATTTGCCAATCCTTCAGAGAATCGCCCTGCCCGGTAAAACTCCGGTTTAATGGCAAATTTTCCATTTTTTTTGATATATCCATATTTATACTTAAATTCTTTGCCCATTTTTACCAGAGCCAGACCATTATTAAATCGATCAGCCATGTTAAACTGGGCAGGGATCACAAACTTTTCCCTTTGATTGATATATCCCCACTTTTTGTCAATTTTTTCTGCAGCCAACCCATCATGAAATTCTTTTTTATTATTGAAGATGGATTTTCTTAGAAATTTCCCAGCTTGATTGATGGTCTTCCATGAATACCCCCCAACCTTAACCAATGCATGCCCATTGTGAAATTCACGGGCATCATCAAACTGTGGTTCAATTACAATTTTTCCTGCTTTATCAATGTAACCCCATTTGCCATTTATGTTGACTGCAGCCAGCCCTTCACGAAATTCCCGTGCAAAATTGCATTGGGTAAGGATATGGATCCACCCCCACTGATTGGCACCCACACAGGAGCCTCCCGTGCTCCCAGCCACATATACTTGATAATCTCTCGCTTGATTCTCATTTTCACCAAAAACAGACGTTTGGATCAACACGGTTAACACAGACATTAATACAAGTGTTATTTTAAATAAATCATTTTTAAATTTCACATTTACTCTCCTTTTTCCACCATAATTACCATTATTTGGCACCATGTTTTTTTAAAATCCTCACCATCTCTTCATTGTCACCCAATTCAGCAATATCAAGTGGTGTCACACCCCGGTTGGTTTCAGCATTTACATTTGCACCATTCTTTATTAATAGTATTGATACTCCTTTATTTTTTTTAGATACAACCAGATGTAAAGGGGTCAGTCCATTCTTGTCTTTTACATTAATATCACCACCTTTTTTTATAATCAGATTGACCAGTTCTTCATTGCCTTTTGATATTGCCCAGTGCAACAATGTACCCCCATCCTTTTTCCTGACATTCAAATCAGCTCCATTTTTTATCAGAAGTTTAACCATTTCGACCTCACCTTTTCCCTGAAACCTGGTGTACTTTAATACCATATGCAACGGGGTTAAACCATGGTGGGTTCTGGCATTCACATTGGCTTTACTATGAATCAGTATTCTGGCTATTCCAACACTACCCTTTTTTGCAGACAAATATAAGGGAGTCTCTCCACTGTGATTTTTTAAATTAACATTGGTTTTGCCTTTAATCAACAGTTTAACCGTATCTAAATGGTCATACTGAACAGCATAATGAAGAGCGGAATTCCCAATATTGTCTTTTATATTTGTTTTGGCACCGTTCTGGATTAATGTATCAACCACCTCTTTATTCTCTTTTCTTCTCTGACTGGCTGCCCAGATAAGCGGGGTTTTGCCATCATAATCTGTTGCATTAATTCTTGCACCTTTTTTTTGTAAAATTTTTGTTATATCAGCAAGGTTATTTTTTGCTGCTTCATGCAAGGGTGTGACATTGTTGAAGTCCCTCACACGAACGTCTGCACCCTGCTCAATCAATATCTTAATTATCTCTTCTTTCTTCTGGGGTTTGGATAATAATTGATGCAAAAGCGTTCGATTCATCTGAGTTTTAACATTCACATCCGCCCCTTTTTTGATCAACAACGTTACAATCTCTTTATTATTAAACATTGCTGCAGTAAAAAGAGGTGTTTCATTCTTGGGGTTCCGGATATTCATTTTTGCACCATTGATGATTAAAATCTTACAGCTTTCCAGTTTTCCTTTTTTTGCTGCAACATGGAGTGGCGTATTCCCGTATTCATCCAACATATCAACGTTAGCTCCATGTTGTATTAATAATCGTAATATTTTTGTGTTTTGTTGTACTGCAAAATGCAAGGGTGTTCTCCCTTGGTTATCTTTTACATTTACACTGGCCCCGCTTTTAATGAGTAAACCCGCTAATTCATAATTATTTTTTTTTACTGATAAGTGTAATGGTGTATTTCCATCATTGTTTTTTATATCTAATTTAGTACTCTGATTGATTATAAATTTTACAAATTCAATATTAATACTATTTGTATCCACTCGACCCAAAATTGACTGTTGCCCATTTTTTATCAATAGATGAAGAAAGGTGTCACCGTTATTGTTTTGAACATTAATATTTCCCCCATTCTGTAGGATAATACTGGCTATTTCCTTATCACCTCCAACGGGCTCTTTTATTTCAGCCAACGAATATTTCTTATAAGAAATCACTCTATTAGCAGAAACCATTCCAGAGGAGACACGGTCGTGTTCAGATGCCTTTCTCCACTTCAACCAGAAAATAGGAGTGTTCCCATTCTCATCTTTAATGTTTGGATCAGCTCCATTTTTCATCAACAATTTTACCAAGGCATTATTTCTTTTTTGTACAGCGGCATGTAAGGGTGACGCCCAATAATTTGCTTTAACATTTATTTTTGCCCCTCTTTTTATCAGTAATTCAGCAATACCTTCAAGGCCTCCAATCACAGCATTATGAAGTGCAGTATTGCCCCTGCCCTCTCCGAGTACTGCGTCAATGTCAACGCCATTATCAAGCAAGAGTTTTATCATTTCAATATTTTTACTCTGAACCGCCAAATAAAGCGGGGGATATCCGTTGTCATCTTTTCTATTTACATCTATGCCTTCTTTCAAACACTTTTTAACCAGATTTATGGATCCCATTTTAATGGCCTGGTGAAACCTAAATTTAACATTTATATTGGAGGAAAATTGATCAGATCCCTTTGATAAAAACAACTCAAGGATCTTTTTACCGCTTCTATATTTATTCACATATTGAATCGGTGTTTTTTGTTTAAGATCTTTGGCATTAACATCAGCCCCATTATTTATCAACAGCGAAACAATTTCAATTTCTCCTTTATATACAGCCCAATGCAGAGGGGTCTTTCCATTAGCACCTTGTGCGTTGATATCCAATCCTTTTTTTATGAGTACTTCAGCCAATTCTTTCCAGCCTCTATTTACTGCAGTATGAAGCAATGTAGAACCTTCACTGGTTATTACTGAAACATCTGCGCCTTTGGAAAGCAATAATAAGGTGCTATATCTATCCCGGTTTTTTACACTGTAATATATTGGAGTCTTTCCGTTTTCATCCTGTACATTGATGCTTGCACCATTTTGAACCAATAATTCTACACTCTCTTTATATCCTTTTTGTACAGCACAAATGAGAGGAGAATAACCATAATTATCCAAAACATTTAAATCAGCCCCACCCTGAATTAACAATTTTAAAATTTCTTTTTTATTCTTACCAATTGCACCAAATATAGGTGTCCTCTCCCGCCGATTTTTGGCATTTACATTTGCGTTTTTTTTCTTTAAAAGAAATGACACACAATTTTTGTGACCCTTGTCCACTGCCATATGAAGCAGAGTATTTTTGGTGCTATTTTTAACATTAACATCAGCGCCTTCCTGTATTAAAAATTTCACAACATCCAGGTGACCTCCTTTTACAGTCATATATAAGGGAGTTTCGCCGGATCTATTTTTGATATCTACATCAATTCCCTTTGTTAACAAAAATTCTAAAATATCTTTATGTCCTTTCAATGCTGCATCATGTAATGGAGTGCTCTTATAGCGCTTTTTTAAGTCAATATCAGCACCATTTTTTATTAAAAATTTTACAATCTCAAGATGACCTCCTTTTGCCGCCATTTGAACTGCAGTTTCATCGGATCTACTTCTTGCATTTATATTTATTCCATTCTTAAGCAAAAGTTCCAAAATATCCTTATGACCCCCAAAAGCAGCCTCATGAAAAGGATTTTTCCAGTACTTCATCAGGCTATTTAAATCCATTCTTTTTTTAATACATTTTTGAATAATATTAATCATTCCAGCCCTGGCAGCAGCAGTAACAATTTGTGGAGTCAATTCAATATGTTTTTCTTCTGAAAGTAACAAATTAATCATGTCTTTGTTCCCATTTTTAAACGCTATTTTAATTGCGGTATCTTGAGAATCATATATAAAAATTTTTTTTGCATTTATATTTAATCCTTTTTTCAAACATTTCCGCGCAAGGTCAATTAAATTACCAGTAACAGCTTCATGAAGAATGGTGGACTCATAAATATTTTTTGCCTTAAGATCCGCCCCGTATTGAATTAACAATTTAACACAAGCTCTATGTCCATTCCTAGCAGCAAGATGGAGTGGTGTGTCACCAATATCATTTTTCATGTTAACATCCATACCCTTTTGTAAACATTTTTTTAGTATGTTAAGGTCTCCTTTTTCTGCAGATTTAAACATACAAAACGGAGATTTTGGAAAATGTGCTCCTTTTTTTAACAATAAAGCAACCACCTCTTTTCGATCATGACAATATGCTTCATGAATGGGGGTATAAAACGTGCTATATGAACTGTTTACATCAATCCCAGCATCCAGACATTTTTTAACCAGGCCCACCAATCCCCCTCTGGCTGCGGCATGGAGAATGGTAACACCGGACTTGGAAGTGGCACGAATATCTGCGCCCTTTTTTATCAAAAAATCAACAATCTCCTTATGTCCACACTGAGCTGCAACATGTATGGGAGTTTTTCCAAATTTATCTTTTGCATTCACATCCTCTCCATTTTTAATCATTTCTTTCACTTTCAAAATATCATTTTTTTTCACCGCACCAATGAACTCATTTTGAATAGGACTGGTTTTTAAAAATTCAATATCCTTTTGAGATAAAGTTATCGCTTTATTCCTATTCTGAATACCCTTTAAATCAGGGTTTTCCTGACTACAGGCAGAAAAAAATATAAAAACACTTAACAAAAATAAAATAATCTTTTTCATGATATCTCCAATTCGTTTTAATTCACCTTGATTTATATATTTTAGGCAAAAAAAAATTTTTTTCAACTTTAAAATTTTTAGTATGATATAATTTTTTTTTCACTGGAGGAAAAAAATGTCAAGTTCTTCCAAACGGGTTTTTTTATTGGTGGTTTTATTTTCTTTTTTTGTGATGGCCTATTGTGATGAAATAAAGAAAGGGGATCTAAAAAAAGAATTTGCGTTTGATAAAGATTCGCTGCGATTGATTTTTGGCATATGGAGAGCAGAAGGTAGTGGGGGTTTGATATTTACAAAAATCTTGGTCTCAGAAAACAATGGGTTTAAATTTTACAGATTTTATGGTGTTGGCGGAGAAGGCAGCGAACTTTTATACACCACACTAAAATCCAAAAAAGACAATAAAAATTACATCTATTTAGCAAAAGATGATCAATCATCTCCCCAAAAAATAAGGATGAAGTTTAAAGGGAATGATAAAATATTAATATCGACTGGTGGAAAGGGTCATTCAGATGTTGTAGTACTGGATAGAGTTGGAAATATTGAGGAGAATGAAAGAAGCAGGTTGGAAACCAAATGGGCTAAAAATCCAGAAACCTTTGATAAAAATAAGCTGGATCTATTACTGAAAAAAAAGTGGAAGGACATGAAAAAGGCATTAATGAACCAAGATGTAGAAAAAGCTGTAAAATACTTTGCTCATGAATCGAGAAAAAAATATAAAAAAATGTTTACAGCTTTGCATAACAAATTACCTGAGATTGGACGAGAGATGAAAGATATTAAACCGGTGGTACTTGAAAAACGCAGTGCAAAATATCGATTGATCAGAAAAGAAAACATTAAAGGTAAAACCTATGATATAACTTACGCTGTATATTTTGTTGTTGATTTTGATGGGGTATGGAGAATATTAAGGTATTGAATTTGACTATTCATAGATTTTTCTCGACCTCCTTCCTAGAGGCCAGACTTACCCTCAAACATGTTCTGCATACCTTTAAGAAGGCTATGTATGAATATAATTAAAAGATTTAATTATAGCTTGAAAGTGCTATTGCAGTCTATACAGATATAATCTTCCTTTTTTCTTTTTTTTGGTTTTCTTTCTCTACCTCTTTCTTTTTTGTTTAGGATTGTAGTAGATATTATTATTAAAATGATTATCACTGCTGGGAAATATAAATAGGACGAGATCACAAAAATAAAATAGCTTCCAATTAGAATTAAAGCAGATAGTATTATAACTAAAAATGTCTGATCTTTTTTATATTCGTTTTCATCTTCAAATGGTAAAATGTTATTTGAACCGCAAAAAGGACAATGTTTCTCTCTACTTTCCATATTCAATTATATATATTTTTTAAACTAGGTTTTGTCTGAAACTAATATCCTTCTGTTTAAAACAGGTAAGTAATCTGAAAAAATTCCCTTTGTTTCACTATTTTCAATTTCTTCTTTAAAAATTCTTATTTTTGAGTCGAGTAAATCAATGATGTTAAGAGTAAGTGCTTCGCAAGTTTTTGGGATTTCTGGGGAACCAAATTCTTTTTCGCCATGGTGAGAAATGATTAAATGCTGGATTTTAGTGCTTAAATCTTCAGGAAAATCATTAATTTTATTCTTTAATTCAATGAAAATATTATTGCCAAGTACTATATGTCCAATCAAGCCTCCTTTCAATGTAGTATTAATTGAGGGTTCTATATCAAATTCATATATTTTCCCAATGTCGTGAAATAACGTTCCTATAAGCAGGAGTTCTTTGTCAATGGAGTATTGTTCTGAGATTGGGATCACGAGTTTTATGATAGAATAAGTATGCTCTAAAAGTCCTCCCATATAAGCATGGTGTATTTTTTGAGCTCCATAATGTTTTTTGAATTGATCTTTAAATTTTTCTATAAATAGATCTGTTAATTCAAGTAAGTATTTATTTTTTAAATTTAATTTTATAGTACTTATCATTTCATCGAATAATTTTTCTGTATTAAAAGAGGCTTGCTCAATAAAATCTTCTGAGTTGAAATTTTTGTCATCTTGAGAAACAGTGCTTAATTTATCAATTTTAAGATCTTTTTTGTTATTATATTCATTTATATTACCATTTATTTTGTAAATTTCCCCTATATTGATTAATTTAAAATAATATTCAACAGCATCCCATATCTTTGCTTGAATTTTACCAGTTTTATCCATAAGAGTTAAAGTTAAAAAAGGCTCGCCATTTTTTTTTACACGCTTGTTAATATTCTGGATCTTATAATATCCATTTATTTTTTTACCTGTTTCAAAGTCTTTTATAAGTATTTTTTTTTGATTTTCTAAAAAATCCATTTTCTTACTCCTTTAAAAAAATATTTTCAATTTTATAAGATGATTTGATTTCCTTTAACCATCCTGATAATTTTTTTTCTGTTTTGACCTTACGTAGATGTTTTTCAATTAATGTAGTCATTTCAATTAAAGAATTTGATTTTAAATTTAGTTTCTTCTGTAATAAGAGATAGTCTTTATAATAGAAAGTTTCAATCTCCTTAAAACTTATTTTTATGTTTATTTGAAATTTATCTTTTAATACTTTTTCATATAATACTTTTTCTTTAATAAAATTTTTGAAATCTTTCCAATTCATGTCAAATTTTTTTAATAATGTCATAAGTTGATTTAAAGAACCTTGCTTGTTTATTATTGGAGTTTGTAATTCCTCGTAATCCTCCTCTGTGAGTATAAAGTCATCCTTGTATTCTAAATAGATAATTTTGTAATTAATTAAGTCTTGTAGAAGTCTATTATAAAATGATTTTGGGGATTCTTCATTTCTTTTAAATACTGGGAACAGAGAAATTGATTTGTCAATATCAGTCATGGTTATTATCTCATTGTTTACAATAGCTGCTATTTTATCAATTATTATTGTGCTGGGTTGCAATAAAATAAGTAAATATAATAAAATTTTAGAAAACATTTCCAATTCCTATTTGAATTATAAAATTATCTTCTACTTTTTCTCCTAAATTCCACGCAAAGTTGATTCTTAAAGGACCTAAAGATGTTTTATATTTCAAACCAAATCCAATGCATGTCTCGAGATTTTTTAAAGTAAAATCACTTGACTTTGGAAAAACATTGCCAATATCTGCAAACACAGAATAATATAGATAATCGACTGGAATTACCATTAATGGGAATGTGGCTTCAAAATTGAAGAGTATCATAGCATTACCGCCTTTAGGTTCAAAAGTTTTTAGATCAATTGGGCCAAGCCTATCATTTTTAGAACCTCTAAATGTATGAATTCCACCTGCAAAGAATCTTTCTGTTATAGACATATCTCCTGAAGTAAATCCATTTCTAATTGAGAAAGCAAATGTTCCTTTATTGAATAATGTAAAGTTATTTTGATAACTCCAGAAGAATTTATAAAAGGAGATATCTGTTTTAAATATTGGGAATCCGATTTTTATATTAGATGAGAAAAAATCACCCTTTGTAGGATTGAATGGGTCATCTCTATTTTCAATTATATAGGAAAGAGAGAATGAAGCAGTATCAAAGGGTTTGTACATTGTATCTATTCCTTGCTCTTGTATTCTTAGTTCTGTTAACTTTGTTCTGTACCAGCTCAAAGAAGTTATTATATATGAATTGGAAGTGATCTCTTTTGTGACTGATTCTCCAATTCCAGTTCTATCAAATTTGTAACTCGAATAGATTTCATATTCTTTCCATATTTTAAATGAAGAATTGAGTCTTGTTTTAAAAAAGTAGGGTGTATCGTAAGACAAAACCCCTCTTTGTTCATGTAAACCTAATTGGAGAATTGAAGAAAATGATGAATAGGATTTAAAAATATTCTTTTTCTGGTATTCAAAAGTAACCCTCATTCCATCTATTATCTCTCTTCTTTGTTCCAAACCAAATCCAAAACCATAAAATCTACTTTTGACTGGAGTGGCTTTTAATAATATGTTTATAGTATCTGGTTCTCTTTTTATTTTAACAATATTTATTTCACTAAATATTGCACTGTTTTCTACTTCATCTTTGAATGTATCTATTTTACTTTCATTGAAAAATGAATTTATTTTAAGAGGAAAAAGCTTTTTTAATAGTTTGGCTTGTTCATTCGAGGCTCCAATTATGATAAGATCACCCATTTTGAATGATTTTCCTTCACTTATTGTAATTAGGATTGATTTGTTCTCTCCAGTAGAGATTTTAGCGTCAATTGCAACATCGATAAATCCAAATGAATAGTAAAAATCTTTAAGTCTTATTATATCCTCATTGATTCTTTGTTGGACAAAAGGGCTATTTTCTTTTGTTTTGAGAACAGATAAAAGTTTATCAGAATTAAAGTACTTGTTTCCATCAAATAAGATAGAATCAACTGTGATTTTTTTACCCTCATATATTATGAATTTAATGTCAGCCTTTCCTTTGCGAAATTCTGGTTTCATCATTATTCTTGATTGTGGAAATCCTCTATAATAATATAATGATTTTATCAATTCCAGATCAATCTGAAGAGACTCAGATCGGACCCAAAAGAAACTATCGAAAAACAACTTATCACTTCGTATGACTTTTCTTAGTCCATCTGTTGAAATTGATTGGTTGCCTTTAAATTCTATTTTCCCAAGTGAATATTTTTTGTTTTTCTCAACAAAAAATATTATAAATTTTGTTGAGTTTTTTATTTCTATTTTAGAATCTACTTTAGCATTTAAGTAGCCTCTTTTTTTTAAGAAAATTAAAATTCTTGCTCTACTTTCTATTTCTGCCCAGTTCTCAAACACCTCTTTTCCCCAGATTGAAGATATGAGTTTCATCTTAGCTTTTATACCATTAAATCTGAAGCTGTATTTATAACCCGTATGAATATCTATGTTTAAATTTACAAGTGATTTAGAATTATTCAAGAATCCTTCTTTGAATTTTATTTCTGGAAAGTAGTATTTTCTTTTTTTTAATATATTTTTTATTTTCTCGATTTTTTTCTGGAAAATATACGGGATGTATTCATCCATATTAATATATTCCATTACTTCATTGTAAAATTTATTGTTGTTAATTTTTAAATTGATTTTATTTATCTTTGTGATTTCTCCTTTTTTAATAAAAAAACATATGTTAATAAAAGATTTAGCTTTATCTTTATTAGTCTCATATTTAATGTCTGGGCTAAAGTATCCTTTTGATATTAAAAATATTTTTATCTCATTTATTGCTTTTTTAAGGTTGCTATCTTCAAAATATAAATTTTTTCTTAGAGAAAAAATAGATTTTAAAAGATCTTTTTCTCTGAAATTGGTATCATTTTTAATTGATATGTTTTTAATCTTAAATTTATTCGTTAAAACAAAATATAGATTTAATTTTTTTTCATGTAATTTTTCTACTTTTGTTTCAATATTCGAAAAAGAGCCTATTTTGAAAAGATTTTGCATACTTTTTCGTATTTCCTCGTAGCTGAAAAGATCCCCTTTTTTGCAATTTATTAGAAAATTATAGTTTTGAGTTTGTTCAATTTCAATATTATCGTTTGATTTAAAATAGATTTCATTGATTCTAAAATCTTGAAGTGTAGAGCTGAACAAAGGGTTAAAGAATAAGAGTAATAAAATAATTGTTTTATTTAATCTTAATTTCATTTTTATCAATCTTTTTTTCTAAATCTAATATCAACACTGAATCTTCCTTCTTCATTTCTCATTCCTATTAATGAAATTGATGGCGATATTTGGTATTGTAAATAAATAACCTCTTTTTTTATTTTTTCCTGTTTTGAGCTGGAAATATTTGTTGAATATACAACAAGTAGTTTGTCTGATATTGATTTACCTACAATTAATCTTGATGTGCCTTCAAATGAAGAGCCTGTTATGGTAGGATTGATTTTTAAGAGGTCAATTCCTAAAATTTTTTTTGCACTCTTTTGAATGCTTTCATTTAGTTTTGATGTTATTAAACTTGTAGTCCCGGGTTGAGAGCTTAAAGTACCTACATGAGAGCTTAACTCTGTTGTGGTTGGCCTTTTGAACAATTCACCCAATGAAATAAGTGTGAGGATATCTTGAGTGGGAAGTGGAGGAGATGATTGCAATTCAGGTTTAAGATGTGTTGATGGACCGTGAATATTAAATTTAATTCTGAAATCCTTGATAAATGCTTCAGATTCCACTCTTATTAAAGGGTCAATAAAAAGTTCATTATTAAATATAGCTTTAGCCTTTATCAAATTAAATTTTTTATCAGAGAAATATATTTCACCCTCTTTACTTTCAATTAAACCTGTTAGAATTGGGAATTCATTACTTCCTTTTAGTCTAAGGTTGAACTTGCATTTAATTTTTCCAATTGAGTTGACCATCCACATATTATCTTTTGCAACTAATTTCAGATCAAATTCTAACATTTTTATGATCTCTGATTCAGTTGTAGATAAATTGGGGTTAGTATAGAAAGAGATAGGTTCATCTATCTCTCTTTTCCATATACCTGACAGAAAATTAAGGTCTCCTTGAAGGAGTAGTTTGTTGTTATTGTATTTTAGGGTTAGATCTGCATTTAGATTAGTTGTGGTCCCACTCATTGGGTATAGGGTCATTTTTCTACCTGAAAAGTTTAATATAATGTCTTTTAATTTACTGTTTTCTAATAACATATATCCATTACATTCAACTTTCCCCTTTCCCATTTCTCCGCGAAAAGATTGGAGAGTGAAATCTGAAATATTATTAAAGCTAATAAAAGCCTGAAAATTGTTAAAAGCATGAGAAAATTTTGGGATTGATAGAACCTTACCTTTAAAATTTGCAATTCCTCTTATATCTGTTTTCCCATTATCTTGAGTGAAAATCTGTCCATTTAAATTCATCTCACCATTATTATTTTCCCATGGGATTAAGAGGTTTATATCTAATAGGTTTAAATTAAATTTACCTGTATATTTATTATTTATTTGATTTAATTCAATATCAAATTTAGATTGATTTTTTTTATTTAAAATATTTCCTTTTGATTCAATCTTAAAATCTGCAAAGTCTGTAAAAAGGTTTGCTTCTCCTATTATATTAAAAACTCTATCTTTATAAAAGTATATATCATTTAGTTTATATTTGATCTTTATAGGTTCTTTGAAAAAATTTCCCTCTCCTTTAAAAAACATTTCCCCTTTTCCGTAAAAATCCTTTTTAATTTTGTTTATATTTAAATTTTTAATTTCACCATTTGTTTTAAATTTTCTTTTTATGAAGTCAATAAACAGGTTGGTTTTTCCTTTTCCCTCTTTTAAATAATATTTAAGGTTTTCCAATTGAATGTAATCTAAATTTGATATAAAATTTCCATTTATTTTACTAAATTTTTGATCTAAAAATAGAAGTTTGCTACTTTCAAAATTTCCTTTTATAATAGGAAGTAAATCCCTTTTTTTTATATTATAATTGGCATTTCCTTTAATATTACCTTGTAATGGGATTTCAATTGATAAAATATTAAATATTTTTTTTGATTCTCCTTCAATTTCTTTAAAGTTTATGTTTGTTGTTTTTTTGTGAATCAAAAGTTCAGCTTTTAATTTTAATTTTGAGTCATCAATAAAAAAAGTTCCATTAACTGAATCTTTTATGTTTTTTACATTTCCCTTTAAGCAATCAATTTTTTGATTGCTTGAATAAAAATCATTAAAATTCATATTAACATTATAAGAATATTTTTTCCCCTTTTTATTATATTTTATATCTAATTTTCCATTTCCTTTTCTTAGCTTCCATGTGTCTAAATCAACATTTATAAAAAATTTTGAATATTTATGCAAATTGCCTATTTCGTCTATTTTTGATTTAACATCAATTGAAAGTTGCTTTTTGGAGGGAGTTACCTGTCCATTGATGGATAATTCGCCAAATTCTGAATGAATTTTGTCCGAATAAAATCTTATTGTTTTGTTTTTCGAATCAAATTTAATTTTTACTTCACCTTTCAAATTAAAATCATTGGTTTCGTTTTTTGTGTTTTTCAAATTTACTTTTCCAGAAATGTTTCCTTTATTAATAAAAACATCGCCTTTCTCAACAATACCCCCCAAAGGTACATCATCATAAATTTTTAGCATTTTAGCTAATTTACTTGCTGCCATATTTTCAACGAACATTCTGGTGTTTTTTGTTGTTGAATCTATTTTTAAATTTGTTCTTAAGAGATTTGAAATAAAAGATGAATTTATTTTTACATTTTTATTTATATTATCCCACTTAATGTCCCCTCTTAAGTCAGAAAATTGTTCTCCTTCTGAATAGAAAACGGGTGAATTGAATTTACCATGTATTGATAATGTTCCTTCTTTATTTTTTGATATTTTAGCATTTCCATATACAAAACCATTAATAGCTAATTTTTTTAAAAGAGGATATAAGATGTTTTCAGGATTACCAAGAATATTAGTATTTATAAAAATTCTTTTATCTTTAAAAATTCTTCCATTAGCTTTAATTTTAAGATCTTTTGTGTTCCAGGAGAATTTGTTGATTTTTATATTATCTTTCTCTTGTTTAATCTCACAGCTCAGATCACCTTCCAATGTCACACTTTTTTTGCTTATTGGAAAGATGATCTTTAGATGTGGAGATTTGATAATGTGTAGTATATTGTTTGAAATATAAACCGATTTTAAATTAAATTTCAATAAAGTTATAGATAATTCTGAAGAGTTATATGTTAATTCGCCATTTTTAATATTAATTTTATTGATCTTTATAGAAGATTGGGATGTGCCATTTTCCTTAAACAAATCGGGGTTCAAAACCATTTTTGGTTCATTTATATCTATATTTACCTTTTTAGTTTTAGAAAAAATTGATAAAAAAGGAATGTGTAAGTTTATACTTCTAAAAGATAGGATGTTTTTGTTTTTTATTGGGAAGTTTTTTATGTCTTTTATATTTAAACCAAGAGGAGAGATAGATAATTTTAGGTTTGAGAATCTGATTTTTGAAGGTAAGCTGTTATTTATTTTGTTGTAAATGTATAATTTTAATCCGTAATAACTACCTGCAAAGAATATAAGTATAAAAAAAAACAGATAATAAATTTTACTCTTTTTTTCATTTTCTGTTATTTTGCGACTTTCTCCCAATCTTTTAAAAATTTTTCCATTCCAATATCAGTCAAAGGGTGGTTTAATAATTTAGATAAGGTTGAGAATGGAACTGTTGCAATGTCAGCTCCCATTAATGCAGATTGTACAAAGTGAAGAGGGTGTCTTATAGAGGCTACAATAATTTCTGTTTTAATTGAGTAATTATCGAAGATTTGAATTATATCCTCTACTAATGCCATTCCGTGTCCTGAAATATCATCTATTCTTCCTACAAAAGGAGAAATATAAGATGCTCCGGCTTTGGCAGCGAGTAAAGCCTGAGAAGAAGAAAATATTAAAGTAGTGTTTGTTTTTATATTTAGATCTGATAATTTTTTAATAACTTTAAGACCTTCCATATTTATAGGTACTTTTATTACTACATTTTCTGAAATTTTAGCATATATTTTTGCTTGCTCAATCATTTCTTCAAAGTTTTTTGCTGTTACTTCAACAGAGACTGGACCAGGTACAATTGAGGTTATCTTTTTTATTAAAGGTAAAAATCCTTGATTTTCTCTTGAAATTAATGAGGGATTTGTTGTAACACCATTAACTATTCCATATTCAACTCCTTTTTTGATCTCTTCAATATTCGCAGTGTCAAGGAAGATTTTCATAAGTACCTCCAATTTATTATTATATCAGAATCAAATGCATAAATAAAGAGTAATACTAAAAAGATTGATATTGATTCTGTACAGGATTAAAAGAGTTATTAAATTAAGAATTTTAATAAATCTAAAAAATATATTATACTTAAATTTTATTTTGTGTAAATTAATTTAAAATGAATATTGCTAAATATATTTTTATTTTGTTATTCTTTTCTTTATCAATATTTTCAGAAAGTTTAGATGATTTTCAACTTTCCAAAAATGATGAAGCAATTTTATTAAATAAGGAATTTATTCTAAAAAAAAGAGATGTTAAAAAATCTACCTGGCCTGAAGTCAATATTTTAACTCTTATTAAAGCAACTCCAAAACAAAGTATTGCTGTATTTTTTGCTTATCATGAACATAAAAACTTTATACCAAAGCTTTTGATTTCAAAGCCTGTTAAATATATATCTCCTACAGATATTCATATCTATTTTGAAATGAATATTCCATGGCCTTTGTCAAATAGCCATTTTATAACAGGAAACCGCTTAAAAAAGCTTAAAGAAAGTGGTTATAGGGTTGAATGGTATTTTGTGAAATCTGATTCGGTAAAACATAGTTATGGAGGTGTATATTTCCTTGCATATAAAAATAAAACTCTTTTGGTTTATCAAAACTTTACACATCCAAAATCTGTTTTAGCAGGTCTTTTTAAGGGAAAAATGTTAAAGAGTGTAAAAAGAACAGTTAGAGCAATTGTTTCACATATAGAAGATATAACTGAAAATAAAAAGGATTTATTAAAAGAGTATATATTGAATTTAGAAAAAGCTCTGAATGGAGAGTATGTTTATAAAGATTTAATAAGAAGATAGTAGTGATAAAAAACCAGAAAAAAGCTTATGCTTTTGCATTAATATCAGTTCTTTTTTGGTCAACATCAGCTTCTGCTTTTAAAATATCATTAAAGTATACTGATGAAGTGACATTACTTCTTATTTCTTCGTTTATTTCATCATTATGTTTTCTTATAATTTTAATTTTTAAAAATAAACTTAATGAAATAAAAGCAGTAACTAAAAAAAATCTTTTTAAGTCTATTTGCTTAGGTTTTTTTAATCCTTTTTTTTATTATATTATTTTATTTAAAGCTTATTCTCTTTTACCTGCTCAACAGGCCCAACCAATAAATATGACATGGGGAATTATTATTGCTATTTTATCAATACCATTCTTAAAACAAGAACTCTCTATATGGGACGTTGTTGCTCTTTTTACAAGTTTTTTTGGAGTTGTAATTATTGCTACAAAAGGCAATTTGTCAAATTTCGCAATTTCCAATATTTCTGGTGTGGTTCTTGCAGTGATCAGCTCTTTTATATGGGCTGTATACTGGTTATTAAATACTAAGGATAAACTGGATCCAGTTTTAAGGCTTTTTTATAATTTTACTTTTGGTTTTATTTTTACTTTAGTTTACTATTTAATTTGTTATAAGGTTACTATGCCTCATGTTTATGGAGTTTTAGGAGGAGTTTATATTGGTCTTTTTGAAATGGGAATCACATTTTATTTCTGGATTTTAGCAATGAAATACACTAATGCAACTGTTAAAATAAGTATTCTTGTATATATTGCACCTTTTATATCATTAATTTTCATTTATTTTTTTGTTGGAGAAAAAATTCTATTTTCATCTATTTTTGGATTGATTTTTATTGTTTCAGGAATTTTAATACAATTGTATAAAAAAAGAGATTCTAAAAAATAAAAGGGAGCTATAGCTGTAAACTTTTAGATGCTTTGATGTGCGATACTCTACATTCAACCATTAGTCCATTCAACCATTCAACTATTAGTCCAAATAAAAAATAGGGTAAATTGCCATATACCGCTACATTTTTCTTGACAACAATTGTTTTTATTGGTAAGGTATGACCGATAAAAAAGGTCAAGCGACCACAGAAATAGGTCATTTGATTAGTTTAATTAGAAGGAGATAGAAAATGTTAGAACCTTTATTGCAGTCTGAGATAAAAGAGAAGATACTTTTATGTCTTTATGCTAATGGAGAATCATACGCCAGGGAAATTTCTAAACTATTTAATTTTAATTTAAGTACAGTTCAAAATCAATTATTAAATTTAGAACAAGGTGGGGTACTCTATAGTAAACTCAAAGGTAAAGTTAGGTTATTTGGCTTGAATCCGAGATATCCTTTCAAAAAAGAGATAGAGGCACTTCTTGAGAAAGCGTTGCGTTTTGTTCCTGAAGAAGAAAAGGTCAAATTTTATAATCGGAGACTAAGGCCAAGACATAGTAGGAAACCCATTTAAAATGAAAATCAAAGGTATTACGCTTAGAGACTTGGCTATATATGTTTCTGATTATTTAAGAAGGAATGGCATTAATACTGTTTTATCTGGGGGAGCTTGCGTTGTAATCTATACAAAGAATAAATATACCTCATATGATTTAGATTTTGTTATGGAGTCATTCTCTATAAGAAAAAGCATTAACTCTATTTTAGAAAAAATCGGTTTTATAGAGCATGGAAGATATTTTGTTCATGAAGACACGCCTTTCTTTCTGGACTTTCTGGTTCCGCCTTTGTCTGTAGGTGAGGAACCTGTTAAAGAGATCGTATCAATAAAAAAGAAAAATATGATTTTAAAATTGCTATCTCCAACGGACTGTATAAAGGATCGCCTTGCAGCCTATTATCATTGGAACGACATACAAAGCCTGGATCAAGCAATTTTAGTAGCCAAGGGAAATAAGATTGATTTGAAAGAGATTGAAAGATGGTCGATTAATGAAGGAATGATAGATAAGTTTAAAATATTTAAGAGCAAAGCACCTTGATAATATAGGGTGTGTTATAATGAAAGAACTGACCCCAAGTTTCTATGCTGTATGGAACAGGGTGATAAGGCAAAAAAAGAATTCGAACAGGCCTATAATCATGAATTGATAGAGCATGCTTGTGCAACGGGAATTTTTGGTGGTGAGTTTAATTTTGAAAGGATGAATTTTATTGAAAAATTGATTGTAAAGAAGGTTTCAAAAATTAAAGAGAGTGTTTCTCGAATTGATAAAAAAGTAATTTCTGAGTTTATTGAAATCTTTTCATCGACAAAATAACTGATTAAAGTAGTAGAATATAAGTTAAGGTCTATTATTTTTATTCAAACTTTCTAATATACTTTCTTCCATTCCATATATTATGGTCATAATACCATAATCTGAATCATGAAGAATGGATTGTTTAACTTCTTTAAAATAGTCGAATATATTTTCCCTTAAAATAGGTAAGGCTTTTTTCTTTGTCTGATAGTGATCCCACACATCCCAGATAATGATCCCAACAGCAATAATAGTGCCAACAAATTTTCCTCCCACCTTTGCTGCTACTTTGCTCCCTGTTTTTGTTGCCATCTTAGCAGCTGCTTTTGTAGAAAGTTTTGCTGAAACCTTACTCCCAATTTTTGTTATAATTGGTTTAAGTGATTGGAATATAATAACTGCACCCCCAGCACTAACACCTACCAGAGCTTTTAAAGAAATAGATGTTTGTCTGTTAGCTTCTACATTCTTGACCATAACTGAAATATCATTAATGTATCTGTCCCAATCGGATCTTTTTATCTTATATTCCTGAGGGATGCCTCTTAGTTTTGTTCGTATTGATTCTGAATAAATAGAGATAATTTCATTGATAATACGTTCAATCTCCATTTGAGCGATTTGAGGCCTGAGAACTCTATTTGAAAATTGCTCCTGTACTTGAAGAGTAATCTTTTCAGCAGCAGTTGGACTGTCTGTATTAACCCAATGTAAAACCTGATATAAAAGGCTCTTTAACCCGATTCCTTGTTGTGTCCAATAGCTAAAATACCATTTGAGAAAGTTCCTATCTACTCGTTCCATATTTTTGTCAATCCAGAGGTTTAGTTTTTTTGATGCTATAACTTCTGTTTTTTTTCTTGCATCTTTTAAAATAATTTCAATTTCTTTGTTAACTTTACTCCAATCTACTGTGCTTACTACCTTTTTTTTCACTATTTCAGGAGGTTTTATCTCTTTTTTTGAGGATTTAAAAAGAGACAAGTTCCCGAGTAATATTAGAATTATTATTATTACAATAACCCATAAGATTTTACTTATGGATTTTATAAAATCACTCCATGCATATATTTTTGTAGATTTCGGTTCTTCTCTTTTTTTGTTGTTGTTATTATCTTTTTTATTTTTTAACAATTTTTCACCTCTTTTATTCTAAATTATAACAATTTTGAATTAAAAATGAAATTAGTATTAATTATGTTCAAAACCAAGGAGTTTTTTGAAGCGTGTTGTAACTGAATCTGATATTGAATATAAGGTTGGAAGGATAATTAAAGTAAAAAAGGTTGATGTTGTTAAGCCTCCGATTATTGCAATACTAATTGGCGCCCACATCTGGGCTCTTCCCTGACTTGCTTTAAATAGTTGTGGTAAAAGTACGGGCAAAGCCATTGGAAGAACACCAAAAATTGTTGTGATTGCAGTCATTATAATAGGTCTCATTCTGTCTTTTCCAGCTTGAACAATAGCTGTGTTTTTCTCAATTCCCTTTTTTCTTAGTTTCAAGATCCTGTCAATTAATAAAATTCCATTGTTTACAACAATACCGAATAGGGTCAATAAACCAAGATATGAAGCATTATTTAGAGTTATATTAAAAATTGTAAAGAAAAGAGCAACTCCGAAGAGAGCAAGAGGAACTGTCATTAGTATTGTTAGAGGATGAATAAATGATTCAAATAGGGATGCCATAATAATATAAATGAATATTAGTGCCAGAATAATAGCAAGGTTTGAGCTCTCTTGAGATTCCCTGAACCTTCTCCAGCGTGAACCAAAGCTCCATGAATATCCTTCCGGGAATTTTATTGTATTCATAACCTGTTTAATTTTATTTGTAATCTTCATCATTCCTTTTGCTTTCGAATTAATCATTATTCTTAATTTTGATTTTTTGTTTTCCTTTCGTATTGACATTGATCCCATTCTATAAGAAAAGGTAGAAATTGCAGATATAGGAATTCTTTTTGATGCTGTTCTTAAACTTATATTTTTTAAATCATCTTGATTGAATCCTTCATTGCTTTGCATCTTTAAAATAATATCAATTTCCTTATTTTCAGTTTTAAATTTTCCTATAGGACGGTCTGAGATAGATGACATTAATACCCGGGCTACCTGTCTGCTATCAACACCGGAACTTTCTGCTTTTTCGCGATTGACTTTAACCATAAGTTGAGTTTCACCACCTTCAAGATCTGTTGTTATATCTTCAATTTCATTAATGTTCTTTAATTTTTCTTTAACAATTGGAACTAATTCTGTTAATTGCGTGAAATCCATTCCTATTAATTCAACTGAAATACCTGCTGAGTGACCTCCTCTTCCCCTTCTTTCACCAAATTCCATTGTTACTCCTGCTTTTTTGGGAAAGAGCTCTTTAAATTTTTTTTTTGTTTCAGAAATAGAAGGCCCTGATTCGCTAAGGTAAAATGTGATATCCCCAATATATTGTCCACCTCTTTTATTAGTAATTCCATAGTATGAAGATATATTTTCTATTGCAAGTTCTTTTTTTTTGTTTTTTAATCTATTTTCATATATATTGAAAAGATCATTCATCTCGATCAAGCTATAACTTTGTGGCATTAATATCTGAGCTCTTATTCTTCTCTCTTCACTCATTGGGGAAAATTCTCTCTCTACATTTGACATCATTACAAAAGCTGAAATTAAAATTCCAATAGCAATAGATATTGTTAATACTTTAGTTTTCCAGTTTTTTATTGTAAAAATGATAATTTTTTCATAAATTGAGGTTAGTTTTGCAAGCCATTTTGCCTTTTCTTTTGTTTTGCCTTTTAAAAGTTTACTTCCAGCAAGAGGTATAAATGTTAGAGATACAATAAGAGAAGCAACTAGTGCTATTGATATTGTAAGTGCAAAATCTCCCATCCATCTCCCAAAACCTGAGCCAGAAATAAAGCCTAAAGAAATAAATACAACAAGAGTTGTTAATGTTGATGCAGTTACAGCTAATGCTACTTCACTACTACCTTTTATAGATGCCTCGAATGGGGAATATTTCTTTTCCTGACGAAGTCTGAAGATATTCTCCAGCACGACAACACCATTATCTACAAGCATTCCTACTGCCATCATTAATCCACTTAAAGATATGATATTTATTGTAATTGAAGTATTGAATAATGCTCTGTACATATACATAAAACTGAATGTAAAAACTATTGACATTGGAATTGCAGTTGCAATAATAATGGTGCTTCTGAATTTTCTTAAAAAGAATAATAAGGTGAGAATTGCAAGCATAGCTCCAATAATTCCTGCATAAGAAAGGTCCCTCAGGCTGTTGAGTATATCTTTTGATTGATCATTATAATATAGTATATTAATATTGTTCAGATTTTTTCCCTTTTTTTGGATCTTTTCCATTGTAGATCTTACTCTTTTACATACATCCACAACATTTGAATTTGATGCCCTATATATGCGGAAGCTAAGAGCATCATGTGAATTCAACTTGTAAAATCTTTCTTTTTCAGGATATGTATATGTGATTTTTGCAACATCTTTGATCTTTAAACCTTTATCATTTAAAGGGAGTTCTTTGATATGTTTTACATATTTTAATTCTCCGGGTATTCTTAATACAAATCTTTTATTCTCTTCAACATATCCAGCAGAAATATTAATATTATTATTCCTAATTGTACTAATAAGGTCAAGAATGTTTATTGAAGATGTATAAAATAAATCAGGATTTAGAGTAATTACTAACTGCTTATTTGTAAGTCCTCTTATATCAACATTTGCCACACCTTCAATCCTTTCAAGGTCAGGCTGTATTAAATTTTCAGATATATCATAAAGATTTTTTAAATCACCAGGAATAGAAATGCTAAAAGAGATGACTGGGAAATCAGAGGTTGACCAGCGTCTTATTCGAATTTTTTCAATATCATCTGGTAATTTATATCTAATTTGATCAATTTTATCTCTTATCTCCATTGAAGCATAATCCATGTTTGTTCCACTTTTAAATTCAAGATGTACCCTGGAGCTTGAAGATGAGGATGTAGATCTTATATTTTTCAAATTGTTAATTGTTGATAATATTTCTTCAATGGGTCTTGTAATTGTTCGTTCAACCTCTTCTGGTGATGATGAAGGATAGGGGACTTGCACCATTAATCCAGGAAAGGAGGTGTCAGGAAACATTTCTAAAGGGAGCTTGATTAAAGAAATTATTCCTACTGTTGCAATTATAATCATTGCTACAAGCACTGTAACTGGTCTTTTAAGTGAGAATTCAGGAAGATTCATATTTCCTTCTTATACTTAAGTTTTATCTTCATAAGAGCTTTCTTTTACAATTATACTGTACATTAAAGGAATAAACACAAGCGTGAGAAAGGTTCCAAAAATTAGTCCTCCAATGAGTGTTAAAGCCAAAGGAATTCTTATCTCATATCCTTCGTTAAAATTAAGAGCCATTGGGAGAAGGCCTAGAATAGTGGTAATACTTGTCATTAGAATCGGTCTCCATCTAACCCTTGCTGCTGTTTTTATTGCTTCCATTTTCCTTAAACCCTTTTGTTGAAGTTGACTAGTGTAATCTACAAAAACGATTGCATTATTTACAATAATTCCTGATAATATAACCAATCCAATTAATACTATTACATTAATTGAAATACTTGATAGAACTGCTGCAATAATAACTCCAATAATTCCAAGTGGAATTGTGAACATTATAATAAATGGTTTTTTAAAGGATTCAAACTGTGATGCCATAACAAGATAGACCAGGAAAATTGCAAGCAAAATAGCAAATATCATTGATGAAAAAGCAACATTTTTTTCCATGCTTTGTCCAGCAAAATAGATTAAATAATCAGGAGGGATATTTATGTTTTCTTTTATTTCTGTAATTTTATTGGTAGCAGTTTCCAGATCAACACCTGATGTATTACCTGTTATGACTGCTGATTTCTGTTGAAAAATCCTTCTTATTTCAGCGGGGCCTTCACTGATCTTTACATGTGCAATTGCTTTTAAGGGAATATTAATTCCCAAGCCGTTTCTTATACTCATACTTTTTATTTTTTCAATATTATTTCTAAACCTCTCAGAAACTCTCACTCTTATGTCTACTTCTCTATCTCTTTCAATAAATTTTGTGGCAATTTCGCCTTCAACTTTATTGCGGATCTGATTTCCAACTTCATTAATCGTCATATTCTGTGAAGCAAGAAGAGCTCTGTTAAATATGATCTGTAACTCAGGATAGCCTTCTTCCATACTTGATTTTAGATCAATTAAACCCTTAATCCCCTTTATGTTTTTGAGAAGCTCATCTGATATCTGTTTTAGTTTTTCCAGATCGTTTCCTGAAACCACAATTTCTAATGGTGCTTTGAATGAGAATAGTCGGGGTTTGTAAACTTTGGTTTTTAAGTTTGGAAATTCTTTTAAATCCTGTCTAACTTTATTCATTATAATATCTTCTTTTTTCCCTAAAATTCCTTTTTTTAATCTAATTGTAATTTCCGAAAGGTTTTCTCTCTCTTCCTGGAAAGATATGCCTCCTCTTGAACCTTTTCCTATAAGCTCATAAATGCTATCAATTTGCTTATAGTTTTTTAATTTTGATGTGATCCGAGAAACAACAGACTCATTTTCAAAGAGTGATGTCCCAGGTTTGAATTCTACATTTATTAAAAATTCCCCTTGAGATATAACTGGAATTAATTCTTTGCCCATAAATTTTGTCAAGAATAAAGAGATTAAAAATATTGATAAAACTATAAAAATAACTCTTTTTTTTCTTTTAAATGTAAACTTCTGAAATTTTATGTAATTATTAAAAAAACTATTGTATACTTTATCAATAGGTTTAAATATCTTTTTTAAAAAATTGTTAAATCTTTCTTTTGTTTTTTTTCTTCTAAATACTGAGAATAACATGGGTACAAGTGTTAAAGAAACGACCAATGATGTTAGAAGTGAAAATGTGATTGTTAATGCCATATCCTTAAAGAGTTGACCTGCAATTCCCTTTATGAATACAATTGGGAAAAATACTGCAACAGTTGTAAAAGTTGAAGCTGTAACAGCACCAGCTACTTCAGAAGTTCCCTGGAGAGATGAGTTGTAAAGGTCAATACCCTTATCTCTATAACGTTGGATAGATTCAAGCACAACAATAGAACTATCTACAAGCATTCCTATTCCTAAAGCAAGTCCTCCCAATGAAATAATGTTTAAAGAGATATCAAAAGAGTACATCATAAAAAAGGTAATGATAATTGATATTGGTATAGCAATACCAATTATTAGAGTGCTCCTGAAGTTTTTTAAGAAATATAATAATACAAAAATTGCAAGTATACCTCCGATAATTGCTGTTTGAATTACTTCATTTATAGTATTTTTTATAAATTTAGCCTGATTTGTTATTTTCAAATAATCCATATTCCTTGGTTTCAAAATATTTTTTTCTATGTTTTTTAGCTTATCCATTACAGAGTTAGATACAGTTACAGTGTTTGCATCTGCAGCTCTGAAAATTGCTGCCTCTATACATTCCTTTCCATTTATTCTAGAAATAACCTTTTTTTCTTTATAACCTCTGAAAATATCTGCTATGGAGCCAAGTTTTATTGGAATATTATTTCTTCTTTCTATTATAATATCTTTTATTTCATCAACTGTTTTGAATTCATTTACTGTTCTTACAAGGTATTGGCTATGTTTTTGTTTTAATATCCCAGCAGAAAGATTGACATTTTCCCTTGCTAATCTATTTACTATTGTTGATATAGGAATGTTTAATAAACTGATCTTTTTTTCATCAATATCAACATGAATTTCATCTTCAAACCCGCCAGATATTGAGCAAGCTGCAACTCCTTCAATGCTTTCGATTGCTTGTTTAATTTCTGTTTCAGCAATATATCTGATCCTTGAAAGTTCAGGATCCCCATATATCCCAAGTTTCATTATTGGTTCTGTGTTGGGGTCATACCTTAAAATAATTGGGTTTTTTGCATCTACTGGAAGATTTAAGAGGTCAAGTTTTTCTCTTATTTTTAAGGTTGCAAAATCCATATTTGTATTCCAATTAAATTCAACTGTAACATCTGACATCTCAGCTCTTGATATTGATGATATGCGTACAACATTGTCAACAACCCCCACTGATTCTTCTATGGGTTTTGAAATAATATGTTCTATTTCGGATGGAGCAGTTCCAGGGTATTTGGTTTGTATTGTTAATGTTGGGTATGAAATAGTTGGTAAAAGGTTTAAATAAAGTTTAGAGTATGAGATAAACCCAAATAAAATTGCTCCTAAAAAAAACATAAAAACAGAGACAGGGTGATTTAAAGAGTATTTTACTATTTTCATCTTGTTATCTTCACTCTCATTTTATCTTTCAATGCTTCAATTCCTACTGTTACAATCTTATCTCCTTCCTTTAGACCCTCAAGTACTTCAATATTATCTTCTTCTGAAATGCCTGTTTTTATCTCTTTTTTAAAAACTTGCATTTTTTTGAAAATAAATACGAAACTTTTATCATCTTTATGAATTATACTTTTTATTGGAATAATGATTGCTTCATTTTTATTGTTTATTAAAATCTTTACCTCAACAAACATACCTGGTTTAAGTTTCATACTTGAGTCAAATACTTCAATCGTTACTTTGACAGTTCCTGATTGAACATCAATTCTCGGGTTGATCAGCTTTATTTTTCCATTAAATTTATACCCTTTTAACACATCAGTTGTTATCTCAGCTTCCATCCCTTTTCTTAAATTAATTATGTCAGAGGTAGGCACATACATTTTTATTAATAGAGGTGAGAAATCCTCAACAGTAAATACCTGCTGGTTAGGATTTACCCTTGATCCAATTTCAATTAACCTCTCTATAATATAACCTTGAATTGGAGATTTGATTTTTGTGTAATTTAATTGAAGTTCAAGGTTTTTGTAATTTTCGAGTTTATTTTCATACTCAAGTTTCGCCTTTTGGTAATTAGTTTCTGAGGTTTGAAAATCTTTTTCAGATATAAGATTGGTCTTCATTAATTCTTTATTTCTTTTATAATTATTTGTTTCCTCTTTTACGCTTAACTCAGATTGTTTTAATTGAATTTTTGCCTGTTTATAACTTATTTCTATCTCAGTATCATCAAGCAATGCAAGAATATCGCCCTTTTTAACAAAAGCTCCTTCTTCTTTTATGATTTTTTTTACATAAGCAGAGAGTCTTGAATATATCTCAACCTTTTTTTCCGGTTCAACAACTCCATTTGAATTTAAAAATGAGTTTATTTTCTTTTTATTTACACTTCCTATTTTGACAAGAGGCAAATCACCCTTTCTCATTTCTAAAAATTGTTTTACTCTATCCATTGGGATTTTACCCTCTTTGATTGCTTTTTTCATTCTTTCTGGTATATCAAGCTTATCAATATCTAATTTTTTCTCTCCTTTTTTTTGGGTTTTGTTTACTGCTTTTTTGTTATTTGTGATATTGTTTTCCTTTTTGTTACAATTATTTGTAAAAGTAATAAAAAATATCACAATTGAAAGTATTAAGATTTTTTTCATATTAGCTCCTAAGATCAATGTACTTTATTCATATTATATTTACGTAATTAATATCAATTTGTATAATATTCACTTAACTAATATATAACAATCAGAAACACAAATCCTTGCAAAAAAAGATATGTTTATTTTTCAATTTAAGTTTCTTGACAATATTTTTTTGTTAATAAAGATTTTCATTTTAAACCTTTTTTGTTGATATTACGTATTAAAAATATGAAAAATATAAAAATTACACCACAGGTTTCATTTTTAATCGTAATGTTTTTCAGCTTAATGATTTTTATGTCCTGTTCAGGCCCCGAAACTGCACCAGCAGTAAAAAAGGAGGTTAAAGCCAAAACAGAACTTGCACAATCAGTAACTGAAAAAAATCCTTTTTTCGAAGAATATCAGACTCCATTTAAGGTTCCTCCTTTTAACAAGATTAAGGAAGCACACTTTATGCCTGCTTTTAAAAGTGGGTTTGCAGAGGCAAAAAAAGGTATTGATACAATAGTCAACAATACTGAGAAACCAACTTTTCAGAATACCATTGAGGAAATGGAACTGAATGGAAAACTTCTGACTAAGATTGCATCTGTATTTTTTCATCTGAACGGAGCTGATACAACTGAGGGTCTTCTGAAAATTGCTGATGAAGTTACTCCAATGTTCAGTAAGTACAGAAATTATGTTAATCTCAATGACAAACTTTTTAAAAAAATCGATGAAATTTATAATAAAAGGAATAAACTTAATCTTACTGCTGATCAGAAAAAACTTCTTGAAGATACACACAGAAGATTTGTAAGGAGCGGTGCAGCACTGAAACCTGAGGACAAGAAAAAGATTGAAAAGATCAATGAAGAAATGGCTGGTTTAAGTCTGAAATTCCGTAAAAATCTTTTGAATGATACAAACAGTTTTAAGATGTTTCTTGATAAGAAAGAGGATATTGAAGGTCTGCCAAGATCCCTTATTTCTGCTGCTGCAGCAGCTGCAAAAAAGAAAGGTAAAGAAGGTCAATGGCTTTTTACACTTCATAAACCCAGTTGGATTCCCTTTTTACAGTTTTCTCCAAAAAGGGATCTGAGAGAGAAACTCTACAAAGGTTACATTAATAGATGTAATAATAACGATGAATTTGACAATAAAAAGATTATTGCCAGGATTGCAGCTCTAAGAGCTCAGAGGGCCCATATTATTGGTTATAAAACACATGCGGATTTCCGTCTTGAAATCAATATGTCCAAGAACCCTGACAATGTCTATAAACTGCTGAATAAATTATGGACTCCTGCACTAAAAATGGCCAAGAAAGAGGCAAAAGCTCTTCAAGCAATGATTGATAAGGAAGGAGGCAAATTTAAACTGGAATCCTGGGATTGGTGGTATTATTCAGAAAAGCTCAGGAAAGAGAAGTACAATCTGGATGAAAATCTTCTTAAACCTTATTTTCAGGTGGATAAGGTAAGAAAAGGAGCATTTTACGTTGCTAATAAGCTTTATGGTATAAAATTTATTGAGAGACATGATCTTCCTGTTTACCATAAGGATGCAAAGGTTTTTGAGGTTCAGGAAGCAGATGGTAGCCATATTGGTATTCTATACACAGATTATTTTTATAGAACCAGTAAAAGAGGAGGAGCCTGGTGCGGCGGTCTGAGAGATTATTCCAATATCAGAGGTAATATGATTACACCTGTAATTTATAATGTATGTAATTTTGCTCCTCCTGTAGGGGATGAACCATCTCTTCTAAGTTTTGATCAGGCAGCTACTGTATTTCATGAGTTTGGTCATGCTCTTCACAGTCTTTTCTGTAAGAGTGATTATCCTGGACTTGCAAATGTTGCAAGGGATTTTGTAGAACTTCCTGCGCAGATCATGGAACACTGGTGTGCTGAATCAGAAGTAATGAAGGTTTACGCCAGGCATTATAAGACTGATGAAGTCATTCCTGAAGAGCTTATTGAAAAGCTTGAACAGAGCAGCCATTTTAATCAGGGATTTGCAACTGTTGAATATCTTGCAGCTTCTCTGCTGGATATGAATTTTCATACACTTAAAGAGGCAAAAGAAGTTGATACTGCCAGGTTTGAAGCTGATTGTTTAAAGAAAATCGGACTCATTCCTCAAATTATCTCCAGATATAGAAGTACTTATTTTCAGCATATTGTTGGTGGATACGACTGCGGCTACCATGCTTACATCTGGGCAGAAGTTCTTGATTGTGATGCTTTTGAAGCCTTTAAAGAGACCTCTTTATTTGATCAGAAAACTGCAAAATCCTTCAGAGAGAATATTCTCTCAATGGGAGGCAGGCAAGATGAGATGGTTATGTACAAAAAATTCAGAGGCAGAGAACCCAAAATTGACGGTTTAATGAAAAAGAGGGGTTTTAAATAGATCCATAAAATTTTACATCCGATAACATAAATATTTCTTGTAAATCTATTGACAATGAACAATAATTTCCCTAATATTTCATTAAGATGAAAAAAGGAGGAGGAGATGAAAAAAATCTTTAACATACTGGTGTTTACAATTTTGTTTTCCATATATCTGCCTGCCAATCAAGATTTACGCATAATGTGACCTGTTACGGCGGACGCTAAAGCGGAAAAATCTTCAGGCAGCAACTTCCACTGTAAAACCTACACCTGGGAGCTACATATAACAGAATAACAACTTTTTAATATTCGAATTCCAGATGAGAAGAAATGTGGGGTCAGTTCTTTCATTATAACATTTAATATGGTAAAATTCCTTTATGTTCAGTAGATAGCATTTTACCAGGAGAAGAAACATGTTTGAAAGGAGGAAAATATTATGAAAAATCTATTTAAAATTCTATTGGGTCTATTTTTACTAACAGCAATAATGATTTTATCGTGTAATAATCATGAGAAACAACAAAATTTGCTTTTAAAGCCTGATACAGTAGATGCAACAAATGATTTCTATGATAATGCTGAAACTTATCAATTAAAAGTATCAGTCCTTGAAGTTTCAGGTGAAATCACAAATCCCTGTAAAGTTGATTTTTCTAAATTACCTTTGCGGAGTGTAATAGTTAAAGAAACAATTCTTAATGGTAATAAGGATACTTTTATTGGAGCATATCGCTATGACGGATATTCGTTATACGATATTTTGAATAAAATAAAACTGAACAAAAAAAATAAAGGGCAATTTAAACCAATTATTGATTTATATGTTGAAGTAGAAAATGATTCAGGGGAAAGTGTTAAAATCAGTTGGGGTGAAATATTTTACCCAAACAATTTACATAAAATAATAATAGCAAAAAGAGTAATGAGGATAGTTCCATCAAAAACCAAAGAATTGTGGGAATTACCAAAAGAATCAAAACTTGTAATAGCAAATGATCTTTTAACGGAACGAAATATTGGCAGCCCAACAAAAATTATTGTTAAATCTTACGATAAAGATATTAAAGTAACAAAAGGTAAAGACCCGCTATTTTCACCTGAAATTAAAATTTATAAAAATGATAAAGAGGTTAAAATAATTAAATCTTATCCCACACATTTAAAAAAATATACTATTAATACGATTTTCTATGGTAGAGGCAGAGGCATTCACAGTACACAACCTTTTACTGGAATATATTTAAAAGACTTTTTACAAACACATTACCCCATTTCAAAAGAATCTTTAAAGAAGGGTATTTTTGCTGTTGTTGCGGATGATGGTTACAGGGCAGTATTTACATTTAGCGAAATTTATAACAGGAATGATCAATCTGAAGTGCTTTTAATTTGTTATCCTAAATCCCGAAATAATGGAATATTCAGGTTATTTCCAAGTTGTGATTTCTTTTCAGATAGAGCCGTAAAAGCAATAACGGAAATTCAATATTCAGAGAATTAATACTTCTAATTCCACAAAATTAAGGATCAGTTAATATAAAATATGATTTTTATGAATTATTTTATCTCTTTTTCATACCATTTTGAACGATTCGGTTCTTTTGGGTCTTTAACTTTTTTTGGAGGATTTTTCTTTAATTGTTCTATAAGATATTCAACTGCTTTTTCAATACATGGATCTTTACCTTTAGCTACCTCTTCGGGGCGGTCATATACTTCATAACCCTTATCAGGATAAATACCAACTCCTTCAACAATCCACTCACCATCTGTTCCTACGATTCCAGACATTGGTACAGCAAAGGATGGGCCATCGACAAGTCCGGGACTCCATCCGTAACCAACCAGCCCTCCCCATGTTCTTGTACCTATGAGGATTCCAACTTTAGCTTTTCTAAACCAGTAGGGAAAATTGTCTCCACCTGAAGATGAAAAATGATTTATAAGCATAACTTTTGGTCCTTCAATTGCAAAAAAGGGTTCTGGTCTGAGACCAAGTCCTCTTCTATGCCAATAACTTATAATTTTTGATGAAAGTTTCTGTATCATTTTCCCGGGGCTCCATCCGCCTCCATTATATCGTTCATCAATGATCAATGCATCCTTATTACTTAAAGAATAAATTCCTTTAAAGAGTTCTCTATTTCCTTCATTTGCAGTATTGGGAACATGGATATATCCAATTCTTCCATTTGACAGTTTTTCAACCATGTTTTTTCGTGAATTTACCCAATCTAAATAGAATAATTCCAATTCACTTTTTATAGGTTTTATCAAGAATGTTCTAGCTCCTTTTTGTATGGGTTTTGAGTTTACTTTTATTTCTATCCTTTTTTCTGCTGTATTTTCAAGGAATTTATAAGGGTTATCTTTTGTTGTTACATTATTATTGTTCAGGCTTATAAGATAATCTCCTTCATTTATATCTATACCCTGTTCTGTTAATGGAGATCTTGTATCTTCATTCCAATTTTCACCTTTATAGATTTTTGCGATTATATACCTTCCTGATTTATCTGCTTTTAAATCAGCACCAAGAAGACCGGTATCAATACGTTTTACCTGTTTAAAATCTCCCCAGTTAACATATGTATGTCCAACATTTAATTCCCCAACAAGCTCTCCCAGAATATAATCAAGATCTGCTCTATGACTGACATATGGTAAAAGCTTCTTATATTTTTCTCTCATTTTAGGCCAGTTAACACCATGCATGTTTTTTACATAGAACCAGTCTCTAAAGATTCTCCAACCTTCATTGTATATTTGTTCCCACTCTTTTTTTGGATCAATCTTCATGACAAGATCTTTTAATTTTAAAAGCCCATCTCCAACTTTTTGTTTTGGTTTTATTTCAATAATTCCAAATTTATTTTTTGCCTTGTAAAGAAGTTTTTTGTTGTTAACAGAAAGGTCACAACCTGAGATTTCTTTTATAATTAATTTGTCTTCTTTTTCTTTAATATTGTATAAATATATATCTTTATCCTTGAAATATAAAAGTTTATCTCCAATATCCCTGATTATACTATATCTTCCAGGTTTTAAAGGGAATGCAATTACTCTATTGCTTATTCCATTAAAATCAATTTTTATTGGTTTTATACTCTCTTTATCCTTTTCTTTTTTCTTTGAGAGTTTTTTATTTTTATCTTCTTCTATATTTTCTCCCTTTTCTACATCATTTTTTTCTTCAAAAAGTTTTGGAACATCTTTAGTTAAAGCTACAGCATAAATTCTGGTTGCTTTGTTGTATACAAAATCGAATTCAAAACTTGAAAAATCCATATTAAAATCTCTTTGTGAAGCAAAAAATATATATTTACCGGATTTTGAAAATACGGGAGAAGAATTATAATATTTGTCATCTATTAATCTGTGTGTGTTTTTTGTTTCAATAGAATATAGCCATATTGCACTTAATTTATTTTTATCTCTTTTTGTATATATTACCCATTTTGAATCAGGTGACCAATTATAATCATTTATGGAAGCAAATTTTGCCTGTTTGATAAGAGTTATTTTTTTTGATTTTATGTCAAGTATCTGTAATTGATTATTCTTATCTGAAAACAGGAGCATTTTACTGTCAGGAGACCAGACTGCTGGATATTTCCAAATTTTATGGTTATTAGTAAGTTTAATTCTCTTTTTCTTATTTTTTGGATCAAGCAGATAAATCTCATAATCCCCTGTCTCATCTGAATAATAGGCAATCCATTTTCCATCAGGAGACCAGACAGGGTACATTTCTCTTGTGCACTGAGTTTTAGTAAGATTGTAAGTGATTCCTTCTTTTTCTGGTACAGTAAAAATATCACCTCTTGCATCAAATACTACTCTTTTACCTGATGGTGATATACCATATCCAAATCTTGAAATAAATTTTGAAACATTTTTAAAATAAGGAAGTATATTTGGATTGTCAAAATTTATATTTGCCGTAATTTTTTCTGTTTTACCTGAATTTAGATCTAATTTGTAAATATATCCTTTGTTTTCATATACTACCAATCCATTATGCCCTGATGGCCATAGTGCATCATATTCTATATGATTAGTTATTTTTTCAATCTTTTTATTATTCAGATCAAAGGAATAAAAATTTAATTTGATGTTTGTACCTCTATCAGAAATAAAGTATATTTTATTTTTATGCCAAATTGGATGCTGATCTGTTCCTGGAAAAGTAGTAAGCCTTTTTGATGTGTCTTTTTCGAGATTATAGATCCAAACATCCTGTGCTCTTCCGCCTTTCATTCTTTTCCATGTCCTGAATTCTCTTGATATGGGTGTGTAGGCAATGCTTTTTGCACAGGGTGAAAAGGTTCCAAAACCTGCTTCAGGTATTTGTAAAGGAGTTTCAAGCCCTCCATCAAGGTTTACTAAATAGTACTTACCCATCCTTTTCCCATGTGGAGTTCTATTTGCTCTTATAAGAATTTTTTTACTATCAGGAGTCCAGTCCATAACAATATTGTCATATCCGCCTCTTGGAGGCATATATCCAACACTATTGTAAAATGTCAATTGTTTTGGAACACCTCCATTTGAGGGTATGACAAATATCTGGCGCGAGCCTGAGTATTCACCTGAAAACGCAATCCATTTACTATCAGGAGATATTTTAGGAAATATTTCTATTCCCTTATGAGATGTTAGTCTTGTGGCATTTCCTCCATTAGATGAAACTGACCATATGTCTCCTGCATAAACAAACACAATTAAATCCTTATTAATGTCAGGAGTTCTTAAGAGTCGTGTATCATCTATGGAGTATCCATAAGTGATTAGAGATGAAAGTGTAAATATGAGTAAAAAAATCTTTTTCAAATTTTCCTCCTATAATGTGATTTTAGAATATATTATACGGAATCGAAACTTTTTTGTTTGATTTTACAGCCCGTTAGTTTGAAAACTAACGGGCTGCAATGAGTATTTCTTTATTTAAGAAAAAATTAAAATTTTATAGACCAAATGTATATCTGAAACCAAGAAGTAACATATGTTGGCTTGAGAATGAATAATCTTCTCCAAAAGCTGTTCTTACCTCGCCAAAAATTGAGCCGATCGAGTTATTGTTATTGAATAAGTTGTACCCAATATTAGCAACAAGACCAATACTTCCATCCCAATAATTTTCCTTAACTTTTGTATTAACACCTAAACCACCGCCAAAATATAATTTATCAACATGGTAATTTAAGATTAGATTTGCCATAACGAATGATTTGTGTGGTGCACTTTTAGTTGAAAGTCCTCCACCTGCAGATAAGGTTAAGTCTAATTTTTCGGGATTGATCCAGTATCCCAACCCAACTCTACCATAAATATATGCGGTGTGACTGCCTCTTACTAACATAGGGATACCCTCAACTAAAAAGTAATGTCTTGAAAGAACTTCTATATTAGCTGTGCAAATTTCAGATACTCCACCAAAATCATCATAAAGTTTTAAACTTATGGTTTTTTGACCAGCTTTGTTGAATTTCTTTTCCCATACAAATGGTTCTTTGGAAACAGTGATTTTATCAATTACTTTTCCATCTTTGTCAGAAACCTCATAATATGCTTTTACAATTTTGCCGTCTGGATCTTTAGCACAGGAAGCATCAATTACTACAGCTTTATTGGCATATTCTTTATCTTTAGAAATTTTTATACAGCATTCAGGTGGAAAGTTTATATATATTTTTTGTTCACATAAACTTGCGGGAGGATCGCATTTAGAATTTATAGCCTTGCCTTTAAAAGTATATTCTCCTGGCTTTTTTAAACTTGTTTCCCATTTTGCATTTTCTAAACTTAATTTTTTACTTGCAATTTGAGTTCCATCTGGCCCGATAATTTCTACTTCTAATGATTCTGCATATTTTGAGTTGCTCATGTCAACTGTGATAGTGTCATTTATATTTGCCTTTGCTGGAGAGACTTTTAAATCACAGATTGCACATTCTTGGCCTATTTTATGAAGGCAGATATTCCCACATTTTTTTGGAATAACAAATTCGTATTTTCTACCATCTTTTACTAAAGTCATCGAAAAAACGGTTAGAGCTTTTTTCCCAGCCCATTCAAGGTCTTTAGTAACTTTTACTTTTCCATAGGGGCGGAAAATCATCCATTCCATTTTTTCACCCGGTTCCAGGGTTTTTTCTTCGAATGAATAGTTGTTTACTCGATTCATAAAAGGAAGATATAAATCTCCACATCCGGTTTTGTCAAATGCAAATTTAATCTCTTTATCGTATTTCCATATTGCAGTTTTCAGCATTTCAACACTTGTTACTCCTCCTTTTACTAAAGGGTTAACACCGACTCTTATAATCTTTTTTGTTGCTGCAAATGGTCCTATTGAAGAAATTATAAAAATTCCGATAAACAGAAATAATAAAACATTTTTCTTCATATTGCCTCCTTACTAAATTTTAGTTATTAAATTATATCTTATTTATATATAATATTAAACATTTTTTTAAAAAAAAATAATTTTTTTTTATTTTACTAATTTTAGTTTGTATTGAAACAAATATTCTTTACTAACTAATTGGTGTCTCTCATTTTCCCTTAAATAAAAAAGGGGGAGGCAGAAATTATTCAGCCTCCCCCTTTTTTATTACAAGCTATTAATTTTAATTATTTCAAATGTTAATGACACTTCTCCTTTTCCTTTTCCTTTTTGTGATAACCTTTTTTCTTTTTCCCATGGGAGCAAGATGTTTTTTGCTTATGATGAAGATCCTGAGAATATTTACTTTTCATTTCAGTAAATTTTTTCAACTGCACTGGAGTCAGAATTGCCCGTAATTTTAGCTTATAATCAAAACGCATTTTTTTCATTTCAACAAAGAGTTTGCCAGACTCATCAATCATTTTATAGATTGATTTCTTATCGAGTTTTTCTAAATTCATAAGATCATGGGTTTTTTTGTGAATATCTTTCGTTTTTTCAGTTTGTTTCTTTTTGGTTTCCATATAGACTTTTTTCAGTTTGTTAATTTCATCCCGCTGTTTTTCAGTCAGGTTTAAGTCTGCCATTAAAGAACATTTTCCCTTTTTCTTGTGAAGTGTTTTCATTTCTTTGCTTTTGTGTTTGTATTTTTCATCAGCAAAGCCTGGAAAAGTAAATGCTGTCATAACTACAGCAATTAACATTAGATTAAGTAACTTTTTCAAAGTTTCCTCCTTTATTTTTTTAATGTTTTATTTATAAAACTTATTTTTCATTTTTTCTGCAAAACGGGTCACTATTCATATCAGGATCCTTTTTTTTATGTTGGATTAAAGCGTGATTCATACTATCAAGCAAAAAAGTAAAATCCTTTGGGTCTATAAGATTTTTAATTAAAAGAAGGTGCTTGAAATTTTTTTCATTGAGTTCATTGGTCAAATAGTTAAGCTCCTTGAGTAATTTTTCTGTTATCTCCTTTTTGATTTCTTTTTTTTTAAGTTCATTTAGAAGTCCTGTTTTGATTTTAATAAATCTATTCAATATATAATAATAATGTTGTTTGTGCTCATGAAACAATTTTTTAAATGCAGGTTTTTTTCTACATAAATGATAATACCCAATCCTGTTCCCGTCATTTTTACAATAATATTCAGCCTTTTTCTGCGGTGTTCCGTTTTGTTTCTGGGGCAATATGAATTTTTTGATGACAAATCCGCTTATTAAAGACAGGTTCAATACAAGTGATATTATTAATGCAATTTTTATTTTCATATATTTACTGTTTTTCATCTTTCCTCTCTTCCAGTGCAGTAAAATATATTTCTGTCAAACTCATTGGATATATTGGTTCCATGTTAAATTTGTAAGGTTCAGTTTTAGTTATATTAAAATCTATTGGTATTTTATTGTTTCCTGTATTTGCAGTTTGAAATCCAAACCAGAAACCTGCAATTAGTATAATTATAACACCTGTTGTTCTAAGTAAAAACCCAAAAGAAGGGATTTGCAATCTTTTTTTCTGGTAGTTATAAACAGATTCAAGAATAGAGTACTTTAGACCCTGCGGTGCCTCAAGCTCTTTTGCTAAGAGAAATAGTTTTTCAAGATTTTCTTCTTTTTTATAAGCTTCAAAGCAAGACTCACAAACATTCAAATGGCTTTTTGCTATTTTTGAAATCTCAACTCCATAGATATTTATTTCTTTTAATACTTGTTTACAAATTTTCATTTTCTCTTCACCTTATTAAACAGTTTTATGTTGAGAACCCCTCATTTTTTATTTTTTTTAGCCTTTTCCGGGCCCTTGTAAGCAATGATTCTACTGCTTTTACAGAAATGTCCATTATTTCTGCAATTTCTTTTACTTTTTTCCTCTCCCAGAGTTGAAGCATAATCGCCATTCGATCTCTTTTTGGTAATTGGGTTAAAAGAGAAGTGATGATTTCATGAATAGATCCCTGTTCTGTTTTATCAGTTGACTTACAATGCTCTAAATCGATATTATTAGGATTAAATTCCAAAGCAGTATTGGATGGGTTCCTCTTGAGTTTTGCCTTGTAGTTGATTGCTGTGTTAACTGCAAGCTGCATAAACCATGCATTGAAATTGCTTTTTGAAGAAAACAGTTTTATTTTTAAATAAAGTCTCGTAAAGATTTCCTGACTGAGATCAAATGCTTCTTCTCTATCACCTGTATATTGGTAAGCAAGATTGTAGATTTTTTTCTGGTACATATCAATTATCTCTTCCAGAGCTGAAGGGACTCCTCTTAAAAGTCGTTCGCCAGCAGCATTGGCTTTTTTTTTAAATTCATTCATTTTGCATATATTATACTATGACGTCAAATTGTCAAGAAGAGAAATACTGGTAACCCCCCATTTTTTTCATGATTTAATTAAAGTAGTCGAATGTTACTTATAAGGGTTGATAAAAATTTCAAAAAAGGATATTATTTCAATTAAAATAATTTCTTGGAGGAATGATTGAAGTGCCCAAATTGTAAAAAAGAGATGGTTGTTCTAGAGCTGGATAAAGTTGAGATAGACCATTGCCTTTTATGTGGAGGTATATGGCTTGATGAAGGAGAACTCGAACTCTTACTTGAGGGAGCTTCAGAAAAGAATAAACTTCTTGCTTCATTTAAGATTAATAAAAAAGTAGATGAAAAGAAAAGGAAGTGTCCTGTTTGTGGAAAAAAGATGTACAAGGTTCTATGTGATATGGAAAAGAAAGTGCTTATTGACAGTTGTTCTAAAAATCATGGTTTGTGGTTTGATAGAGGCGAATTAGATCAATTACTTGAAATGGGAGGAATTGAAAATAATAGTAAGATTTATTCTTTTTTAAAGGATTTGTTTGGGAAAAAAGTTTTAGAATAAAGGGAGGTTTAGAATGAGTGGTTTGCTTATTTTTCTTATTATAGTAGGGATATTGATATTTTTTGTTGTGGGTATGTACAATTCATTGATAAGACTCAAAAACCAGGTAAAAAATGCATGGTCTCAAATTGATGTCCAGTTAAAAAGACGACATGACCTGATTCCAAATCTGGTGGAAACTGCTAAAGGGTATATGAAACATGAAAGAGAAACATTTGAGAACATTACAAGGGCGAGAAGCCATGCTATAAAAGCTGGTAATATTGGCGAAAAGATTAAAGCTGAGGGGGCTCTAAATGATGCTATGAGCATGTTTAATGTTGTTGTAGAGAATTACCCTGATCTTAAAGCCAATCAGAATTTTTTATCATTGCAAGAAGAGCTCACCACAACAGAAAACAAAATATCTTTTTCAAGGCAGGGCTATAATGATCAGGTTCTTTTTTTTAACAATAAGATTCAGATGTTTCCTTCTAACATTATTGCTGGTATGTTTCATTTTAAAGAAGAAGAATTCTTTGAGATTGAAGATGTTAAAGAAAAAGAAGTCCCAAAAGTTAAATTTTCTTAATCAATAAATATCAATGTGGGAACTTATACGCGCAAATAAAAGAAAATCAATCCTACTTTTTATATTTATGGGATGTATTCTCATATTATTAGGATATGTTATAGGAGAGGCATATTTGCCTGGGAAAGGTGGGTATAATGGTGTTTTTATTGCATTAATCATCTGGGTTATTTGGTCAATGATAGGTTATTTTAAAGGGAGCTCAATTTTATTGTCATTGAGTAGAGCAAAAGAGGTTACGCACAATATTCATCCCCAACTTTTTAATGTTGTCTCAGAGATGAAGATTGCAGCCAACCTTCCAGCAATGCCAAAGATATATATTATAAATGAGGAAGCTCCAAATGCTTTTGCAACTGGAAGAAAACCTGAAAAAAGTGCAATTGCAGTTACTGCAGGTTTGCTTAACCGTTTGAATAGAAATGAGCTTCAAGGCGTTATTGCTCACGAAATGTCACACATTCTTAACAGGGATATAGTTTATATGACTTTTGCTGGAGTAATGCTTGGTACTGTTGTTATGATTTCACAAATATTTTTAAGAGGTTTATGGTATTCGGGTGGATCTGCAGCACGTTACCGTTCTAAAAGATCCAATAGAGACGGGGGAGGAGCAATGATGATCATTGCAATAGTTTTGGCAATTCTCGCCCCAATTTTAACCAGGCTATTTTATTTTGCAATCTCTAGAAAAAGAGAATATCTTGCTGATGCTACTGCAACCAGATTGACCCGTTATCCTGAGGGATTGGCTTCTGCTTTAGAAAAGATATCCTCCTCAAACATTAAATTTTCCACAGCAAATAATATAACTGCACCAATGTATATAGTTAATCCTCTTAAAAAAACAGAAAGATCATTAACGGGTCTATTCAGTACTCATCCACCTATTAAAGAAAGAATAAAGATTTTGAGGAATATGTCGCATGGAGTTAATTATAATAATTATCAGTCTGCATTTCGCATGGTCACAGGAAAGGGTATAATCCCCACATCTGGTCTTAAGGATTCAAAAAATATTCCAGTAAAAGAACCTTCTAAGGATACATCTAAACAACTCAGTGTAAAGGAAAAGAAGAGAGAGTTTGGAGATTTGATAAGGGCAGTAAATGGATTTGTTTTTTTAACCTGCGTGTGCGGACTTAAAATAAAATTACCCCCGAATTTTAAAAAACCTGAAATTTCATGCCCAAGATGTAAAAGAACAATACAGATGCCTCTGGCAAAGATAGCAGCTGTTGCTTCTGCTGTAAGTGCAGGAGAAGCCATAAAAGAGACTCCCACATTGGAACCACAAAGATATATAAGAAAGGGAAAAATGTGGGAAACAATCACATGTTCATGTGGTAATCACATTCAGATTTCACCATCTTTTATGGGTCCTAAAGCTAGTTGTAATAAATGTGGAAGAATAATTAAAATTTTATAATTATTTTAGGTGTTCTCTGCTGATTTTAAAAGATCTATTTATAGAGAAATCCTTAAAATCCATATCCCATTTTCCCTCTACAATAAATTTGGCTAGATGTTTCCCCATAGCTGGACCAAACATAAA
>JAUWQW010000051.1 GCA_030610885.1 Candidatus Aminicenantota bacterium
TAAATATTTAAGATACCCTGCAATAGCTAAACCAGGTTTTTGAGCTCTTGGGTGCTTGATCTTATTTGTAACCCATTTCTTGTTGTATGTTTTTACTATTTTTAGATCATTCTGATCTACAATCTTGTTAATCTCTATACCTTTATTTATTCTAATCATCTAAAATCTCATACTTTTTAATAATATCAACCACCTTTTCATCAGTTTCTGATGAAACCAGTTCTTTAATCAATTTATTAGATTTTTTTATTAAAGAAGCTGCAGCTGCAAGAATCTGCAAATGTACAATGGGTGAATCAACAGGAGAAAGGATAAGAATAATAAAATGGACTAATTTTTTATCACTCTCATTGTACGGGATACCCTTTTTTGAAATAGCTATAAATATTACAGGCTCTCTTAACTCTTTAAGTTTCGTATGAGGTACCGCAGAACTGTTCCCAATAGAAGTAGATCCTAATTCCTCCCTTTCTATAAGTTTTTTAATGATCAGCTTATCATTCGAAATTCTATCTATCAATTTTAAGTGATGAACCATTTCTTCTAATAATTCTTCCTTATTTGAAGAAAAGCAGTCTCTTTTTACGAGTTCAGTTTTTAAAATTGTATAAAGTTTCACTTTTTATAAATTAGCTTCTATTATTGAAGTTTCACCTTTCTTATTAATGAAAACAACTGATATATTATTTGTTTCCATATTAGTAAACATATAAGCATTTTCTCCGCTATCTTTCAAAAAAAACACAGCTTCTTCAACTGATAGAGGTTTACGTGAGAAATTGTCTGAAATAATGATTTTCTCACTTTTTATATCTTTTTCAGTTTCATATCTTTTATAAGGAACAAATTTATTAAAAATATTCTTTCTTTTAATTCTCTTTTTATCCTTTTTCATCTTTTCTTTATTCTTCTTAGCCTGAGACTTTAAAATATCTAAAGATGTCCTAAAAGCTTGTTTTAATTTCTGATCCCTGGCCTCAATAAAATATGAATTTAAGCGTGTTCTTAAATTAATCTCAACTTTATAATCTAATTTTTCCTGACTTACAATTACTTCTGAATTTATTACATTACCAGTAATTCTCTCAATGTTTTTTAAATTTTTCTCAACAAAACCTTTTAAAGCACCTGTTAATTTAGTATTTTTTGAAGTAAATGTAATATTCATAATGTTCCTCCTTGTTTGAAATATTTTATCTTATATTCTTTCATCCTTTTAGATGAACTTGGGATATTCATCTCATCTCTATAATTTCTTATTGTACGTCTAGATATTTTAATTCCGAGCTCAGATAATTTTTCTGCAATACCTTGATCTGAAAAAGATCTATTCTCAGGTTCTTGCTGTATAATACTCTTTATCTTATCTTTAATTATATCTACAGAATGTTTAAAACCAAATTCTCCTATTATTCCATAAGAAAAAAAACTCTTAACACTAATAATCTCATTTTTAGATGCAATATACTTATTATTTACAGCCCTTGAAATTGTGGATTCACTATAGTTTAATTCTTTTGCTACATCCTTCATTGTTAATGGTTTTTTCCATTTAGCTCCAAAATCTAGAAAATCCTTTTGAAACTTAACAATGAACTCTGCAATTTGAACAATTAATGACTTTCTCAATGCCATTCCCTTAACAAACAATTGAGAATCTCTATGCCTTTCTTTTAAAAAGGATTTTGTTTTTTTATCACTTGTTCTATCCAACATCTCACTATAATATTGGGATAATATCAATCTTGGCATACCTTCTTCAATATACTTTACTTTATATTCATCTCCTTCTTTTATTAATAATAGATCAACTTCAGCATAATCAACCTCTTCAGTTTCAAAATTAGAACCAGGTTTTGGATTTAATCTCTTTAATTGAAATATCAATTCAGAGAGTTCCTTCTTGTCAATCATAAGTTTTTTCATTATATCATAATATTTTAATTTTGATAATTCATCAAGATAATCTGATATTAAGATTCTTAATTTTTCATTCTCAGGTGTATCTTTCACCTGTGCTAACAGGCATTCTTTTAGGTTTTTCGAAGCAACTCCGAGCGGATCAAATTTCCTTATTCTATTTCTAATTCTATCAAGCTCCTCAGGGCTAGTATTTAATGAAGAAGCAATTGATACGATTTCAACATCAATATATCCATCTTTGTTAAGGTTATATATTATGTTCTTAGCCAGTTCCAATTCTCTTCCATTAAATTCAGATGCAGCTTGTTCAAGCAAATGATCTGCTAATGTTACTTTTGAAGAGGCAAAAAGTTCAATTGCTCTATTCTTATCAATTTTATCTTCATCTCTTTTAAAAAAAACTTTCTCTTCGAAACTGTTAGAATAGGATGTATCAAGGCATTCAAATTTTTTTTCAATTTCATTGACATTGCTCTCATCTTTCTTAATTTCAGTAGCATCCTGGATCTCGATTTCAAGCATTGGATTGGATTCAACCTCATTTTCTATCTTTTCAACAAATTCACCTCTACTTAAAGGTAAAAAACTGATAAAAGATCTTATAACAGCATTTAGCGAAATATTATGAGATATCTTTAAGTTTAGTTTGATTGACATTTAATTCCACCTGAACTCTTTTCCAAGATATTCTTCCTTAACTCTTCTATCTAAGATCAATTCTTGTGAATCTCCCTGAAATATAATTTCACCTTTATTAATAATATAGGACCTATCAGTTATTTTTAATATTTCTCTAACATTATGATCAGTTATTATTATTCCCAGTCCCTTTTCCTTAAAGGATCTTATAATCATCTGCAACTCTTTTATTTGAATAGGATCAATTCCAGCAAAAGGTTCATCAAGCAATAAAAAATCCGGGGATAATATAAGTGACCTCGCTATCTCTAGTCGTCTCCTTTCTCCACCTGATAATAGATAAGCTTTTCTACTCCGGAGTTCATATAAACCCATTTCAGATAATATTTCATCTATATTATTATTTGATTTTATATCTGAATACATATCCGTTACTGCTAATATATTTTCTGATACTGATAAGCCTTTAAATATTGATGGTTCCTGAGGCAAAAAACTTATCCCATTCCTTGCTCTTATATAAATAGGTAATTTAGTTATATCATTTCCATTAAGATAGATCTTACCTTTATCAGGACTATGAATCCCTAACATCATTAAAAATGTGGTTGTCTTTCCAGCACCATTTGGTCCTAAAAGTCCAATTATTTCTCCTTGATTTACTTTTATAGATATTGAATCTACAACCACTCTATTCTTAAAAGATTTACTTATATTTATTCCTTCTAATGTTCTCATTTTACCCTTTATAACTAATATAAAAAGAGATTGAATTTTAACATTTCATTCCCTAACTGTCAATAAATTTATATAATGAAAAGGCTTATTAACCCTTACTTATCAATGCCTTACCTTTTCAAATGTAATTTAATTCTATTTCTAATCTCTTCTATTGTGACTTGTGAAGCCCCGATTTTTTCTATAACAATAGAAGCTGCAGCATTTGCCAGGCTTACAGCTTCTCTTAAACTTGCGCCAGCAACCAATGAAAGCGTTAAAATAGAAACAACTGTATCCCCTGCTCCAGTAACATCAAAAACCTCCTGACTAAAAGCAGAGATATTAAATGCCTTCTTACCCTTTTCTGCAGCAGTTATTCCCATATCACCACGAGTAATTAATGAAAATTTTGTTTTAAACTTTCTCTGAATGATCCTGGCTGTTTTAAAAGAGTCATTAGTATTTTCTATTTTCTTATTTGTTATTTTTTCTGCTTCTTTCAAATTTGGTGTTATACCATATACATTATAATAGAGATCAAAATTAGGTGGTTTTGGGTCAACAATTATTGGGATATTACTTATCTTTGCTCTGTTCTTCAAAGCTTCCATTAAAACTTTTGTTAATGTGCCCTTTGCATAATCTGATACAATAATAGCATCAATATTTAATTTTTTAAGTCGATTAATAAATTCCTTTTCAATCTCTGGTACTATATTAAATCTCTCCTCTCTGTCAATTCTTACTATCTGCTGTCTCTGGGATATTACTCTAGTTTTTAATAATGTTTTATTAATCCCTGAATTTATTACAAAATTATTACTCTCTTTTAATTTTACAAGTTCCCTAAAATACTCATCATCCCCACAAACCCCCATAAGTATGCCTTGAGCACCAAGCTTATCAATATTTGCAGCAACATTTCCAGCACCCCCTGGTCTGTATTCTTCTTTTGTGATTTTCACCACTGGAACCGGTGCTTCAGGAGATATTCTACTTACCTGACCAAAAATATATCTATCCAAGATAATATCTCCAAAAACCAATATTCTCTTTTTATTAAATTTAGAGCAAATTTCTTCAAATCTCTTAAGTTTAATCATTGTTTTTTACCTTTTCTTTTATAATATCATTCACAAATTTTTCTTTATAATTTAAAGTTAAAAATGGAATAGATAAAAAATAGAATATAAAAAATTTAATTTCAGAATCACCAAAATTGTATTCAAAGAATCCAGCAACCACAAAACTTATAAAAACAAAAAGCACTCCAATTGGAACTAACTTCTCCAAATTTAAACTATTTTTTATTTTTTTAATTAAGTTTATAAATATCGAAATAAAGGCCAAAATTAAACTTATTAATGTTATTATTCCCCTCTCAATAAGAACCTGCAAAAAATTATTATGTAGATGTAGATTAATATTTTTTGCCTCTTCAGGCATATTTTCTTTATAAACTTTCTTATTTAAATTATTTGCCCCTATTCCAAATAAAGGATATTTATTAAAAATATTAAACCCGGTTTCATACATAAAAATCCTATCCTTATTGGTTGCATTATCCATATCGAAAATTGAAGTAAACCTATTTTGAACTGATTTGGGTAAAACTATAACCAGAACTAGAACAATAGGGATTGCAAAATATAAAACTTTAGGTTTATAGTAAATAATAAAAGCTGAAAGAGATACTATTATCCCTATCCATACAGAACGAGTTAAAGAAAATAAAATAGATGTTAGTATAAATATCAATGATATAAAAATAAATAATTTTTTCTTTTTTGTTTTTTCATAAAAAAAGTATATAAAAAAGAAAACAAATGCAAGCATCAATAACCCAGAATAAGTCATCCAGTGAGATGTAATACCTTTAAGTCTGTGATCAAGGCTGGGTCCCTGTTTTAATATAATATAACGATTTAATGTAATAAAAATACCTATAAAAGAAGAAATTAAAGATGAAATCAAAACAGTAAAAATAGAATAAATCAGCCTCTTCTTAGAATTTATTATAAGAATAAATATTGGGATTAGTAAGAAAATCACTAATTCTTTATTATCTTTTATACTAACCAAAGGATTTAACGAAAATATGGTTGAGATAAGAGTAAATAAAATATAAAGTAGAAAGTACTTAAAATACCCAGGACATTCAGGAAATTTCTTATTTTTTATGCAAAATACTATAAAAACAATCCCAAGAACACTGAATATCAAATAGCATCCAGCAATAGAAAAATTTATAAGAAATAAAAAACACAACAGTAAATAAAAATAAAAATCATTTAATATATCTATAGATTGTTTCATATACTTCTTCCACCTTTATATTTTGCATACATCTAATTTTATCATAAACACATCTTTTTTGTGAACATGGCCTGCATTTTAAATTCATTTGTATTATTTTAACATCTTTTTCTCGCCATGGTCCACTTATCTCTGGTATATTCGGGCCATATAATGCAACTATTGGAGTTTTTGTCAATGATGCAACATGAATAGGGCCTGAATCCACACCAAAGTACAAATTAGAATGCTCTATTAAGTAAAATAGATCTTTTATTTCTAAATTTCCTGTAAAATCATATAAATTGTACGTTTTTTTTAAATACTCACCCCTTTTCTTCTCTTCATCGCTATTTCCAACTAAAAAAATATTTAACCCATGCTTTTTTAATTTTTTAATAAGAGATTCAAAATTCTCCATACCCCAATCTCTGAACTTATTGCCTGATCCTATATGTATTACTATCTTTTTATTCATTTTTGTTGCATCTTTTATCCTTTTTGATACATATTTGTCTTGAACCTTAATTTCTGGATAAAAAGGTATTTTACCAATTTCAATCCCTATGTTCTCAAGAAGTTTTGCTTGATTATATACTGAATGTGTATAATTATTACCAAATTTTCTAGGAGTAAGATGATTGTATGCCCAATTTCTATTCGGGGTTTTATATCCCACTCTAGTTTTTGCTTTACTTAAAAAAGTTAGCAGAGCACTCTTTGGACCTGAATGAAAATCAATTACGGTTTTAAAACCAATTTTTCTTATATCTCTTCTGAATTTAATCAAATCTTTAATTCTCATTTTATAAGGAACAACAATCACTTTATAAATTCCTGGAATCAATTTTGCTAATTCTTCAAATTTCTCCTCAACTACATAAAATATTTCTTTTTCAGGGAAGTATTTCTTGAAAATCTGAATAGAAGGGATTGTAAAAATTATATCTCCAAGCAATCTTAATCTTATAAATAAAACATTTTCCATATCTGAATCTTTCTAATTTTTTGCAATAGTAGGACTAAACTTTCTTATCACACTCTGTTAGAGCCTCTTCAACTAACATAACTGGGATTCCATCTTTAATAGGATATATTCTCTTGCAATTTACACACTTTAATCCATATTCTCCATCTTTATACTCAATCAGTTCAACATCTGTTTTGCAGACAGGACAAGCAAGAACCTTAAGTAAATCTTCTGAAATTATATCTTTTTTCATTTTATCACCTTATTATAATTATAATGATTTATTAAAAAGTTTCTCATTTTTACATACTCCTGTCAAGGTAAAAAGGGCTCAAACTCAACTTGACTTCAAAACTAAAATGCAATATACATTATGTTCAGGAGAAAAAGATGATAAAAAAAAGGATAAAAAATTTACGTAAACTAATGAAGGAAAACAATATTCAAGCTTACATAATTCCCAGCACAGATCCTCATCAAAGCGAATATATTCCACGTATATGGAAACGAAGAGAATGGATAAGCGGTTTTACTGGTTCAGCCGGAGATTTAGCTGTGACTACGGATAAAGTAGGGCTATGGACTGATTCGAGATATTTTCTTCAAGCTGAACAACAATTAAAAGGAACTGGAATTAAATTATTCAAAATGAGACTTCCTGAAACACCCGATATTTTCTCATGGATAAAACAAGAACTTAAAAAAAATGATACTGTAGGAATTGACCCTGAACTCCTTTCTTATAATACTGTCTTTGCTTTAAAATCCCTATTAAAAAATAAAGGAATAGAGGTAAAAAGTATAAAAAATAATTTAGTTGATTTTATCTGGGAAGATCAGCCTGAGTTTCCAATGGACAAAATCAAAGTTCATGATTTGAAATATGCGGGTGAATCAGTAAAGAGCAAACTCAATAGAATCAGGCAAAAAATGGATGAACTAGAAGTTGATACGCATGTTATTACTATGCTGGATGCTATTGCATGGACTTTTAATATAAGATGTAATGATGTGGATTTTAATCCAGTCACAATATCTTATGCAATTGTAAATAGAAACAATGCAAAACTATTTGTAAAATTGGATAAAGTAACGAAAAAAGTCAAAGATCATTTGAATAAAATTGTTGAAATTTATGATTACAAAGAATTAAAAAAACATCTCGCTTTTCTGAGAAAAGAAAAAAACAAGGTTTTATTGGATTCTGAAACAATCAGCCAAAGTGTTGTGGATTGCCTTAAACAAGGATGTGAATTAATATATGGAGAAAGTCCAATAACCTTACTTAAAGCAATAAAAAATAAGACTGAGTTAAATGGATTTAAAAAAGCTCACATCAGGGATGGAGTAGCAATGGCTAAATTTCTTTTCTGGCTGGAACAATCAGTTACTTGTGGGGGTGTTACAGAAATTTCTGTTTCAGATAAATTAGAATCTTTTAGAAAAAAGCAGGCTTTATTCGAAGGTCTAAGTTTTACAACCATTGCTGCATATAAGGATCATGCAGCTATTATTCATTATGAACCAACTTCAGAAACTGATGTTGAACTCAAACCAGATGGTCTTTTTTTATTAGATTCAGGAGCTCAGTATAAAGATGGAACTACTGATATTACAAGGACTATAGCAATTGGCAAACCAACTGATGAGGAGAAAGATAGATTTACAAGAGTTCTTAAGGGACACATTGATCTTGCTTTAACCTCTTTCCCAAGAGGAACTGTAGGAAAACAATTGGACACAATTGCAAGAAAACCATTATGGGATGTTAGATTAAATTATGGACATGGAACAGGACATGGTGTTGGATCATTCCTTGGTGTACACGAAGCACCCCCTGCAATTTCTTTTTACCGTTGCAGAGGTATACCTTTAGAAATAGGAATGGTCTCTTCAAATGAACCTGGTTACTATAAAGCTGAAAAATTCGGCATTCGTATTGAAAATATGATATTTGTAATTAAAGATAATGAACATTCTCCAGATGAATTTGAATTTTATAGATTTGAAAACCTAACCTTATGCCCCATTGATTTAAGATTAATTGAACCTGAACTTTTAACAAAAAGAGAAATCGATTACCTTAACAATTATCATAAAAAGGTATTTAAAACTATTAGTCCTTATTTAAATCCTGAAGAAAAAAAATGGCTAAAAAACTCCACAAATGCAGGGAGTTTATTTATCTAATCTTGCTTTTTGAAACAAGGGCCTTCCGTAATAATCCATTTCTATACCCTTTATTTTATTTTTCATAACAATAGAATATCTTTTTTGAGCAACAGGGTATATGAAGCCATCATTAATGATTTTATCTATAATTTTAGAAATCTGATCAATCAATAATTCCTCATTGTTTAAAAATTTAACCTCATCCAGTTCATTTATCAATTTTAAATATTTTTCATTAAACCTTTTAAAACTCATCTCTCTTACAATTTTATTTATTTTTTCTTCTAATAAAGTTTTCTTTTTAAACAGTTTCTGAATAAGTAAATATTTTATAGGATTATTATCTAATAAATTTTGTAAATTACTCCCACTAACATATATAGTATCAATCTCCAATCCCTTTTTCCTTAAAAACTCTTTGAAATTCTCATCATCTCCTTTTAATGATGAAATAATATACAATTCTATTTTCGAATATCTTAAAATTGACCTCATCCTTCTATTTGATAGTTTTCTAATATTTATTGAAACTGGAGATTCCTCATCTGATGTCAAAGAATTTAACTCTGTTAAACCAACAGATTTGTAATATTGCCTCAATAAAGTATAAAAAGCTATTTTTGAGTTTTGTCCAATTTTTTCCTCTGGGAAGCATATATAAATATTTTCATAAATTCCAGATTTAAACTCATTATAACTAGAACCTGAAAATGTTCCAGGGTTTGCTAAAAAAACATCTGGTAAATAATCTTCAGAAAAGGAAACCCTTATATATTCAATATAGGCTCTTCCTCCTGAATAAAATTTATTCGGTCTCAATATTAAATACTGATTTTTCACCCATTCTGCAGGATAAAATAGACCTGTAAACACCTGGTATTTTTCTGACAATAAAATAAGTTCCGGTGCAGTCATAAGAGTTAAAGTATCGGGATTATCATACAACAATTCAATATATGCTATATCTTTTTCTACATATATCTTTTTTATTATTTTTCTCATTTTCTTTGATGATAAAAAATTTTGATTTAGAAATGAGTTTAAAGAATTTTTTACATCTTTTATAGTAATTGGTTCTCCATTTGAAAAACTTAAATTATCTTTTAATTTAAGAAAAATAGTTTTTTTGCTTTTATCATACCTATAATCTTTAAAAATATAAGTTACTATATCTCCATTATCTTTTAAATAAAAAAAATTCTCATGGATCAAAGATGAAAAAATTAAATCTGAATAATTTGAACTTGAAAATGAAAGGGATGATGGCTCATTTAATCTTATTGTTATATTTCCCCCATAATTTGTTTTTATTGAAAACATAACCACTACAATCAATAATAGAACAAATATTTTCGTCAAATTACTCATTGTTCTTACTCCAGAATTGTAATTTGAATTCATTTATATACCTTTTCATTTTCTTTACAAATACCCAAAATCCATCCGCTTTTTTCCAAAATCCAGAAGAAATGAAAACAACTTCACCATTGACATTTGTTTCATAAATTAAACTTTTTGCACCGCTCTCTATCTTATAAAAAAAGAGTTTATCATTAAGTTTAGAATAGTCGCTTATTACAAGCCATTTATTACTCATAGAACAAAGAGATGAACCACGTTTCTCCTTTTCTACTGATTGCTCTGTAAAATCTGCTGAATAAAATCTAAAATTATAATTTTTATCAATTATATGAGCTGAATTCAATCTGTGTTCAATTGTTGAAAAATCAATGGAATAAAACAAGGGAACTCCCTTTTCTAACTTATATTCATAATTGATATTTCCAGAATAAAATGGGGCTAAAACTATTTTACCATTAAAATAATTCATACCATACTCATAATTAGCCCCCGCAATATAATAATTTCCATTTAATTCAACAAACCTAAATGGAACAAAATCCAAATCAGTTAATTCCTCCCACTTATTTTCATTGAACATGAAAAATTTTGAAACAGGTGAAAAATTATTCCCAGCAGCCAGATATAGTATATTTTTAAAATAAAAAACCAAAAGTCTTCCTTCAGGCTCAAGAGTTGGATAAAAAGGTCTTTTCCATTTTAGCTTAATTGATAATATCTTTTTTAAATTATTCCCTTCTAATTTATATATATCAATTTTTTCTGGATATAAGAAGAAATATCTATCTTCTCCTTTTAAATCCCTAACAGTCTTTATATCAAATAAATTAATTTCTGAATCTAATTCAATCAACTTAAAAAAAACAGATTCTTTAAATCCATAATTTCTAATATTTAAAATATCTTTTTCTTCATTATTAATAATATCTTCGAAATATTTTATATAAACAATCTTATCAATAGATTTTGAAAAAATAACAGTTCCTACTCCTATTTTATTTTTATTTTTTATCATTTTTATATAAATCAGATAATTCAATTCATTTCTTCTTGTTAGGTTAAACTCTCCCTTATTCTTATCAAAATTTATCATCAAATCAATAAAATTAATCTTTTTATTAGATTCTAATCTTGAAACAAGAAGTTGATAATACTTTTGAGCTGCAAGATTAGATAAGCCTGAATAATTATCAAACTTAACTATTGAAATATTTATATTGTACTTACCAATAAAAAAGTCTTCTATACCTTTTGAAACTCTATTATTGAGATTACCTATGCCATTTGCATAAAAAATTTTTATAAACAGGAAAACTATAAAAAAAAAACTGAGAGCTTTTTTCATTTCTTTACTTTTTTAAAACTATTCTGAGATTTAAATTAATTCTAACTTTATCTTTGCCTTCAGGTATTTTTATATTTAAAGGAATTTCAATGTTTTCAATATCTGAAGCAATGTAATCTGTTTTTTCTCTCTTTTCAAGAGACCTATCATCCTCGTAAACCCGTCTTAATTCTATTTGTTCTGTTTCTCTTTCATCACTCAACTCATCACTTAACACAACCTCAGGAATTTCTAAGTCAGAACTTGAACTACTCAAAATTTTTTCATTATCAAGATCAAATATATCTTTGCTTTCATCAGGATGAACATCTTCCAATTCTTCTTCCTCAATTGGAATTGAAAGGTTATAAACCTCTTCATCTTTTGTATCCCTATTTAACTCCTCATCACTTTTATCAAAGTTAATTTCTTCAAATTCATTTTTAACATCTTCTTTCTTAGAACTTTCTACTGTTACTTCTTCTCTTGAGAACATAACAGTCTTATCTTTTTGAAATACTGATAAATTATTCTTCAAGTAAATTATAACCATCCTAATAATTTCTTTAAGAGATTGATATATATTCTCACCTGAAGTTGCTACAGTTGGGAAATAAGTCCGATTCTCCTGATTTATATCTCTGTTCAAATCATCTATAGGCAATGTCTCTCTTAAATCTCTTTTATTGTATTGAATAATTAAAGGAGTCTCTGATAATGATAAATTGTTCAAATCTAAATTCCTTTTTAAATTACTAAAACTTTCAATATTTTTTTCTCTCATTACAACCTGAGAATCTGCCACAAAAACAATCCCATCTGCTCCCTGAAGTACCAATTTTCTTGTAGTATCATAAGAAACCTGACCTGGCACTGTATAGAGTTGAATTTTTATAGAATAATCCCCTAACTTTCCAATTTCAATAGGAAGAAAATCAAAAAAAAGTGTCCTATCTCCATCTGTATCAAGGGTTATTAATTTCCCTTTGTTCTCAAATTCTTTTTCAGAATAAATATACTTCAGGCATGTTGTTTTCCCACTCAAAGCAGGGCCATAATAAACAATCTTTATAGTGATTTCTTTGTTATTGTAATTTACAAATGCCATTCTTAAAAAGGATCACCGTCACTTTCATCGTATGGGATATCACTATTAACATCTACAGAAGGAGTTGATTCAACATCAGATTGAGAAGAAAATGGATCTTCATTATTCTGATTATAATCAACTTCCTGATTTCTTTTATTCATATTATCAGAATTACTCTTCTCCAACACAACAAGATTATCAACATGAATTTCAGTTGTTTTTCTATCCTGATCATTTTTGTCTTTCCATTTTCTACTCTTAATTTTTCCTTCAATAAGAACCATGGCTCCTCTGTTAACATTTTTCTCAACTTTTTTAGCATTCCAACCCCAAGCTACTATATTATGCCACTCAGTAATATCTTTCCACTCATTATTTTTATTCATATATCCTTCAGTAGTAGCAATACTAAATTTTGCAACATCTTTTTCTAAACTTGGTATATGAGTGATTTCTGGATCTCTGCCTACTCGTCCAACTAAAATCACACGATTTAAACTTCTAACATGACCCATATTTACTCCATAATTTCCTTAACCTTTTGTTGTGCAAGCGAAGCTTCTTCTGATAAAGGAAACTTTGAAATCAACTCGCTTAATGCATTTATTCCTTCTGATTGTTTCCCCATTTCAATTAATGCAAAACCTCTTTTTAAAGAAGCAGCTTGAATCTTATCACCATCTCTATATTTTTCTATTAACTCTTTGAAAATATTAACAGCCTCTTGATACATTTTTTGAGAGTAATAACATTCCCCAATCCAATATAAAGAATTATCAACAAGTCCATTATCAGGAAATAATTTTATAAATTGCCTAAATCCCTGTATGGCAAGCTCATAATTCTTTTTTAGATAATCTGAATAAGCGGTATAATAAATACTCTCAGGGGATTGTATTGAAAGATTCTGATTTTCACTTTCAACTTGTGTTTCTTTACTATCTGTTAAATTTGCCAATGATAAATTAGAAATTTTATCGTTAATATGACTTAATTTATTTTTTAGATCATTTATCTCTTCTTTTAAAAATTGTAGATTCATAATAAAGTTCTCTTTAGTTTGACGTTCATCTGCTTGATTATTACTAATAGCACTTATCTTTTTTTCAAGTATATTGACGGTCTTGCACATTGAAGAAATATCTTTAGAAATAACAACCATTTTTTGTTCAAGGTTCTCTACAACTTCTTTAATTTTCTGTAATTCTGATAAGATCAATTTTGTGTCTTTTTTTATAGAATAGGAAGGTATACTAAAAAAGAAACAAATAAACACATAAAAAATAAAAGCCTTTTTCATTTATTATTTTTTAACAATAGTGAATTCACTCCTTCTATTCTGATAATATGTCTCCTCATCAACACCTCTTACAAGGGGTTTACTCTTTCCATATGATATAATCTTTATTCTTAATTCAGGTACACCAAGGGAAAGAAGGTAATTCTTAGCAGCTTCAGCTCTTTTCTCACCAAGAGCAATATTATACTCAATTGTTCCTCTTTCATCACAATGACCTTCAACTAAAATCTCTACACTTGGATGTTTTAATAACCATTCAGCATTACTATGTAAAATTGGTTTCATGTCATCTTTAATATAATATTTATCAAAATCAAAGTGTACCTTCTTTAGATAACCTGCCTTGTTTGCTTCTTCTAAATCTCTCTTCTGAAAAATTTCTTCTTCAGTTAAAACAGGCTTTTCAACTTTTGGGGTAACCTCTTCCACTTTTTCAACAACAGGCTCTTTTACAGGTTCTGTTTTCACCTCTTTTTTCTTACATGTACTAAAAAACACAATTAACATAAAACTAATTAAAATCACAAAAAACTTTTTGTTCATAAATCCTCCTCATAATTATAGTTTATAATATACAAAATAGATTTTGTCAAATATATTCTTTTATTTTATCTTACTCTTTTTTGCCACTTAGACATTTTATTTTCACCTTTATTAGTAATTTGTACCAAATTTGTACCATCATAATCAACAATATACAATTGGTATCTTCCTGTTCTATTTGATGAGAAGACAATATGCCTTCCATCAGGAGACCACGATGGATTCTCATTTCTGGACGCATTTTCAGTTAATTTTATCATTACATTACTTCTTAAATTATGAACATATATATCAAATCTTCCTTCTATCCTTGAAACAAAAGCAATCCTTGTGCCATCAGGAGACCAGGCAGGTGAATCATGATAAGTCCCCTCATAAGTTATTCTTCTTACATTTGTTCCCTCTGCATCCATAATATAAATCTGAGGAGTTCCGCCTCTCTGTGATGTAAAAGCTATTTCTCTACCACTGTAACTCCAGCATGGTGATGTATCAATAGCTCTATTAAATGTAAGTCTCTTTTCTTTACCTGTTTTCATATCCTTTAAAAATATCTCAGCATTCCCAGCTTTTGTTGAAGTAAAAACAATTTTATCATTTTCCGGGGACCAGTCTGCACAATAATTTGCTCGACCAGTAGAAACCAACTCTGTTTTCCCTGTATATAGATAAAATATATACAAATCAGGATTATTCCTTCTGTAAGAAGTATAAAGGATTTTTTCATTATCAAAACTCCATGAAGGAAGCAAATCAATATATTCATTATAAGTCATTCTCTTTACTCTCTTTCCATCATAATCCATTATATAGATCTCTTTGTTTCCATCTCTACTTGAAACAAAAGTGATCTTTGAATTAAAAATAGGTTTCTCTCCAAAATGCTTCATCATTTCATCTGCTGCTCTGTGTGCGATCAACCTAATAAATTCTACTTTACCACCAAAATTCCTACCGAAAATAAATTTTCCGCTTTTAACCTCATATACTTTAAATGAAAAAATAATCCTCTTCTCCTTTGAAAACTCAATTTCTCCGGATATTAAAATATTAGCTTGAATAGACTCCCAATCTTTAAATATAATATTGGATGGATTAAATTTATGAATATAAGTGTAATGTTCTCTTGGTATTAATTTAAACACCCTTGAAAATTTCAAGTCATTCCATAAAGTTTCATAAATCTCCTTTTTTACACTTTCATCAATAATAGAGTCTTTAGTAAAAGCAAAATCTGGTAAAGCAACAGGAATCATTGGCATTCCATCCCTTATTCTGATTCTAACTTCCTGCTGCGAATATAAATTTTTAGGTAATATTCCAATAATAAAACCAATTATTAACATACTAACAATAATTTTTAAGATTTTCATTATTTATCCTTATTTTTCACACTCAAACTCAAAATGTACAATTAGATATCTTGATGTGAAATCTGAAGGAAGAGGAGGAAAAGGTGCTGCATTCTCAACTGCTCGTAATGCAGAAAGATCAATAGAATCAATTCCACTATTCTTCTCCAATATTAGATCCCTCATCTCTCCATTCCTGTATATTTTAAAACAAACAATTACAATTCGTTTTTCTCTTAACCCCGGTGATATTAAAGAATTATACCAGGATGATGAAACTTTATTTTTTAATGTATCTATATAATAAGCATAAGGAAATGAATAACCTCCTGTGCCATTCCCTCCTCCATAACCTGAGCCTGTACCATTACCAACTCCATCTCCTCTTCCAGAAGAAATCCCTGTTTTAATAACATTAGAATACCCCTTATTAGATTTCAAATTACCCTGGTCAAGTTCTTTTTTACTTTTTCCCCTCTTTTTTCTTACAACTGATATCAATTCTTTCTTCGGTTTTTCTGTTTTTTTTCTCCCCTTTTTATCTGGATACCTGAATTTTGATTCAACGCTTTTTTTTACTGTTAAATCTTTTACTTTCACTGAACTTTCTTCAACAATACTTGCGTCACTCTTACTTCCCATACCCTTTTTAATTCCTTTTCCACCTCCACCTCCACCTGAAAAATTCACTAAATCTACATAATAAGTAGTTTCATTACCAGACTTATTTTTTGGCACATAAATTACAAGTGCAAAAATAGAAATATGAAAAATTACAGATATTATTATTGCTGCTCTAAATTTCACTGTTTTATTTTTTTTTAACTATAATTCCAACCTTTTCAATCCCTGCTTTTTTTATTATATCCAAAGCTGAGATCACATACCCATAAGAAACACTCTTGTCAGCCTTCAAAAAAACAACTTTCTCTCTTTTATTATGAAAATAACTCTTCAACCTTGATTCTAATAAATACAAATTTATATTTCTATTTTCCATAAATATATAATGATCCTTTGTTATTGTAAGAACAAGACCTCCTGAGCTCGGGTTTGTTTTTGTTTCTGCTGAGGGTAAATTCACATTAATACCAGATTGCATCATTGGCGCAGTTACCATAAATATAATAAGAAGAACTAACATTACATCAACCAAAGGAGTTACATTTATTTCTGATAAATTAGAGGAAAGCCTTAAAGGATGTTTAACATGCATTATTTTATTTTTTCACTAACATTTAAAAATTCATAAATAAACTCTTCCATTATAGAGATCAATACTTTTAATTTATTTAACAATAGATTATAAAAGATAACAGCAGGAATTGCTGCAAATAATCCAAGAGCAGTGGCAATAAGAGCTTCTGCAATACCTGGTGCAACTGTTGTTAAATTTGCATTCCCTTGTACGCCAATACTATGAAAAGAACTCATTATACCCCAGACTGTGCCAAAAAGACCAATAAATGGGGTAACAGTCGCAGTTGTTGCTAAAAAGCCATTCAATCGCTCAAGCCGGGTTATTTCAGAGCTAGACCCACTTATAAGTGCTCTATGTACACTGTCTGTATCTTTATTTTCAGGAGAACAATCCGGGCCCATTTGTATAGAAATTTCTTTATACCCATATTTGAAAATTTTAGCTAATGGGTTATTTTTCAATAATTGAGAAAATTTATGTATGTCAGAAAAATTCTTTGTTTTTCTAAAATAATTAATGAATTTTGCTGAATTTTTTTTCGCTTTTTTATACTCAAACAATTTAAAAATAATCACTGCCCATGATACAACTGAAAAAAACATAAGCACAAGCAAAACAAACTTTACAACTGGAGAAGCGCTTAAAATAAGTGAAAATGAATTACTTGCCTTTATACTTGTTTGAGGTACCATATTTAATATATTGTTCATACAAGTAAATCTAACATAAATTAATTTATATTTCAATACTAATCAATGCATTACTCCCTTTTTTATATTATGGAGCAATATTATCAATTACATTACATTAGATTTTGATCAAAATAATATTGACAATCTTTATAAATTGATTATAGTATTAAGTGAGAATTATGAATATAAAAAAAGCAATAGACACAAAAAAAATAAAACTCAAAAATATTGATCCCAATTCAAATAATAAAAGCAGTATAACCCTCACAATAATCGATGGTGAAGAGAGTGCGTTTGGTAAGATATTTACCTTTTATAAAGAACATATACTTATAGGGCGAAACAGATATAGTGACATTTTTATTGATGATGAAAAAACAAGTAAAGATCATTGTGAAATAAAAATCATAAAAGATGATGAAAATAAAATAGATCGGATTATTATAAAAGATCTCTTTTCAACCAATGGTACATATGTAAATGAAAAACCCATAAGCAATAAAACATTAAAATCAGGGGATAAAATTAAAATTGGAGAAACTACACTGCGGTTTAGCTACAATGATGAGCTTGAAGAAAAATATCATTCAAAACTTTTTAATATTGCCACCTCTGATTCTTTGACAAAATTATACAATAAAAGATACATAATTAGTGAACTTGAAAATCAATATAAAATTGCAAAAAGAAATAATCGAATATTTAGCTTGATAATGTTTGATATAGATAATTTCAAAAAAGTTAATGATAAATACGGACATATAGCAGGAGATGAATTCTTAAAAAATGTGTCCTCTTATATTACTATGAATCTTAGAGAACAAGATATTGCCGGGAGATTCGGAGGAGAAGAATTTTTAATAATTCTTCCTGAGACTGAAATCGAAGGAGCAACAATACTTGCAGATAGAATAAGGGAGAAAATTGAAAAATCTAAAATAGTTTACAGGGGCCATAAGGTTAAAGCAACAATAAGCGCTGGAATCAGTCAATTTAACATTAGTTATAATAATATAGAAGAGTTACTCGAAATAACTGATAAGGCATTGTATAAAGCTAAAAAATTAGGGAAAAATAAAGTAATCAAAGCTAATTAAAAAAAATTTTCAGGGTGTTCAGAGTTGCAGGGTTTACTTACTTGACGTAAAGATACTTTTAATATATATTTAAATTTGAGGGTAAAATGGAGAAGAAGATTAAAGATTTAACAATAGATGAACTTGAGTTATTAATAAATAAAACAGTTCACAAGGCATTTGAAGACATATCAGAAGACATTCTGGCGTTATCAAGCGAGGAATATATAAAATCTATTGAAGAAGCAAGAGAAGATTTTAAAAAAAAGAAAACAAAAACATTTGAAGAAGTTTTTAGTGTATAAGATATCAATTACAGAACGAGCAGTCAGAGATATTGAAAAGCTAGATATAAAGATAAGAAAAAGAATAGGAGAGAAATTAAAAAAATATTCTAAATATCCCTTAAATTACGCAGTAAAATTGGTTAATCCTAAAATTGGATCATATCGTTTTAGAATAGGCGAACATAGAGTAATATTTGACATAGAGGATGATTTAATTGTCATTTTAAGAGTTGGTCATAGAAGGGAGATTTATAAATAATTAAGTGATTCTGTAGGAAAAAACCAATTACACTCTAAAATCACAATCACTTCAATAAAAATGTCAAAAACTCAAGCACCATACGTCCTACCCCCTGATCTATTTATTGCGAGCGACACAATAAAGACCGTCCGTGTGGGGTGACGGTGCTTGACATTTTGACAATTTCATTTCTTACTTAACCTTAATTGTGCCCTCTTATACAATTGCCCAAATGAATGAAGTTTCATGTCACCAAACAGATCCATTTTTATGATTTCGTTATATTTTAATCCTCCCCTGTCTCTTAGATTAAAAAGCAATTCACCTCTAAGTCTCTTTCCTGAATGAGTTGTTGTATCTATATTTTCAACCTTAATATTATACTTTTTCTCAAATTCCATGTATATTTTTTCAATCGGTTCAAAATAAAGATCATCAATCCTCTTTCTTTCCATACTTTCTCTGTTATTTCTGCGGTCAAATCTTTTCATTGCTTCTGAAACAAAACCTTCCCCCCCAATTACTTTCCCAACTCTCGTCTCAATAACAGGAAGTGATCCGGAATTAGAACCGTTTACCATATTAATTAAATTACTTTGATCCCGAAAAAGATCTTCAATATATGATCTATCTATAATTTCATAATCATTATTCTTGTTAAAATAGTAAGATGCACTCGACCATTCATACTCACGGAAATTACTTAACAGTCCTGCACGAACAGGGTTATTTAAAACATAAGCTATTGATAAAAGAAGATAAGAATCATTCTGAATTAACATAGATTTAAATCGTCCCTGGAACACATATCCCTTTCCACCATGTTCTGTTCTGTACAAATTTCCGAAATTCCCATTCAATTGTTTAAGAAAATCTGACATTCTACCGGAACTATTTTCCAGGATCAAATGATAATGGTTATCCATCAAGCAATAAGCAAATATTCTGATATTTAACTTTTCAGAATATAACTTTAATAAACCGAGGAAATCTTCTTTATCTTTTCTCCCTTTAAAGATAGGTTTACCATCATATCCCCTGTTCATAACATGGTGATACGCTCCCTGGTAGGTTACCCTTGATCTTCGCATAAATACTTTTTATAACAAAAATGTCAAATTGTCAAGCACCGACACCTCTCAATTCCATTAGCAAAATAAGCATCCTGTGTTTATATCTGCTACACGCATAACTCCTTTTTATATTGTTATGTATAATGTTATATTGATACAAAAAATTCCTGATGTCAAGAAAATTTTGCAAATTTTACAAGAAACATGTTCTTTACTATATAACAGTTGAGTTAACCTGCCAAACCTACCTGAGCTACAGCGATCTACGGTCAAGTTGATGCATTTGTTAGGCGGTTTTTTCATTTCTTATTCTAAATGCGATACTTATCCAGTAACCCTATAAATTCAACATCATTCTTATACGCTTCCCAATCCTCATCTTCTTCAACAAACTCAACTGTTATTTCTTTTTTTATTAAGCTATTCTCCAGATATTTTAGCGCATTATTCTTTTCCTTTTTCCAAGCATAGACACTGGCTAAGTTATAAAACGGACCACCCAATTCAACAGCTTTATGTAACTTCTCAAAACTTTGACGATAGAGTGCCTCATCATTTGTCAATTCTGCCAAATTAGAAATCGCAGTTCCCCAATTATAAAAAGCGGAATCGTGTTTGGGATTTAATTCTGTTGCTTTTTCGTATTTCTCAAAACTTTGCC
>JAUWQW010000002.1 GCA_030610885.1 Candidatus Aminicenantota bacterium
TAATTTTCCCCTATTAAGTGAATGCTGATTGAACATTTTAAAATCAAGAACTTTCCTCTTTCTTAAAAATATAATAACCCACAAGGTTGAGATTATACTTCCTACAATAAAAATAATAAAAATATAGATATTGTAAATGAGAAGTACAATAGAAAGTACTATTATATTGAAAAATGAGAATAAGGTTGTGAGTGTTGATGCAGTTAGCAGTCTTTCTATTCTCCGATGATCCTCTATCCTCTGGAGAATATCTCCCATCATCTTAGAATTGAAGAATTTCATTGGTAATTTTAAAAGCTTCATTAAAAAATCGGATATCATCGATATATTTATTCTTGTTCCTATATGAAGAAGTATCCAGCTTCTTATTACATCTGTAAATGAGTTTCCAATAAAAAGCATAAGTTCAGCAAAAAATATTATATATACAAATCCTATATTTTGTTGGTTTACACCAATATCAACAAGTGCTTGATTTAAAAAAGGGCTTACAAAAAGGATTATACTCCCTGCACTCATTCCAAGGAAAAGCTGAAATAAATATTTTTTATATGGTTTTAGATATGAGAGTATAAATGATAAGCCTGAGCTTTTTTTCCCAGTTTCATCTTCCATCTTATAAAATTTTCTTGTTGGTGTTAAAAGAAGTGCAAGACCTAAGTCATTATTTACAGAAAATCCTTTTAAAAATTCTTCTTTTGTATATTTAACTCTTCCAAATGCAGGATCTGCAATATAAACTTTATCTTTTTTTATTTTATATACCACAACAAAATGATTCTGGTTCCAGTGCACTATACAGGGAAGAACTGCTTCATTTTTCAAACTTTTGAAATCAATTCTCACACCTGTAGTTCTAAATCCTATGCTTTCTGCTGCCTCACTTATACCAAACATGGATACTCCAAGACGTGTTATATTTGATCGGTCCCGTAATTTATCAAGAGAATAGTTTTTCCCATAATATTCTGCAATCATCTTTAAAGATGCAGGTCCACAATCCACAGTATCATATTGTTTTACAGATGGAAATATTTTCATTGTTTATTAAGATTCATTTTTATTTTTTTTAAACTAATTTTCTCCCCATATAGTGCATAAATTATTTTCCCCAATAACATACTCATAGTTTGATATTGAAGGACAGATCAGATTAAAAACACAATCTTTACATGGATAAACCTTTCCCCTCGTTCTTCTCCAGCTATTCCCTTTATCCATCTCTTTAATAAAATATCATAAAGTGACCCTTTATTCAACATTCAAAACTCCGATTGTCATTTAAGTTTTAAAAGTGCACTCCTGTTTTTTTGTATTTTAAATATTTATTTTTATAAAAACAAAAAATTTTGTGAGATTGTGGAAAAGCTGAGAGCTTTTCCACAGCACTGTCATTTCCACAAAACATCTTCAATAAGAATTAGATATGATTACAGCTTTAGAGGAAAATATAATCATGTCTCAAATTCACAAGAGATTTAGTACATCTCAAATTAAAGATATGCTTGAAAAATATTTAAACAAGGAAGTGGAAAGAAAATATATTCAAGAAATACTTGGAATTAGAAAAAGGATTTTCCTATATTGTTGAAAAATCTCTCATTAATTAAACTCCCGTGGAAAACGACAAGCTTAGCTGAGTTTGCCGATGATTACTATCTTTAATATGCTTTGCAGGCCTTTAGTTACTTTGATCAGCAACAATTTTTTCTCCACTTGATGGATTATAATCGCAAAAAAGAGTTTTACTTAAAATTGAGCCATTTTGTTTTTCTGAATATACCCTACAATCGGAACACACATATTTTAACTCACAATCTTTGCATATTTCTATTTTATCTTTTGTCAATTTCCAATAATAATCCAATTTTCCCTTAATACGATCGAAACTGTCTTTTTTGATATTCCCAACTTTTATTTCACTCCACAGACATGGTTTTACATTACCATCGGCATCTATTGCGAGAGACCTTCCCCAACAATGGTTATATTTACAATTAAAGAAATAGAAATAAGCGCTGACAGATGGTTCTTTAAAATTATAGAAGGGGCATTTTTCAGGATCATATTTTTCGATCTTTATTGAGCCATGGTAACCATGATATATGGCGGATTTATACAATTCATCACGATTTACCCCAGGCCCAGAGTAAAAGACGTTGACACTTTCAACAGGCATTTCAATATATTTAATATAATCAAAATTTTCCAACAATGACACCTTTAATCCCTCTTCAATTGGGACATCAATTTGATAATTAAAATATTGCCTCAGGGGATGATTTTTTTCCAAGGTTAGTCCAAGCCCAGCATTTTCAAATTCAGAGAGGAGATCATCCTTTTTCTCAGGGTTGTTAACAAGATCTTTGTCTACAGAAAAAATATTTCCATCAGCGATATTGATATAGGCATAGTTTCGTTTACCTTCAACACTTATTACACCGGGAAACTTAAAAAAGTTTTTTTTTAAATCTTTATTTTCCATTTTATAATCTTATAAATTTCTTCATTTTTTAAATAGTGATAAGTATACAAAGTATTACCATCCAGTACAATACCTGGTGTGAAATATAACCAGGAGGGGAAAACATAATACTGCATGTAGAGGATAGGAATTTTGCAGCTTCCGACATATTGATTGTTTTTAAAAAAATCTATCTTTGTTTTTTCTTGGAGAATTAGCTCGTTTGTTACAACTCCAGTTAGTTCGTCACTGGATACTATAGCAAAAATTGGAGGTATATTTTCAGGGTACTTTATTTTTTGCGGTTTTTGCGGCTTTCTAGAAACAATCCATTGCAAGTTAGTACATTGGCTATCCCATTTACAGGGAATATATTTTCTTTCAATGCATTTTTTTGCTTTTTTAAATAGGATCTTATTTTTTTTCAGCGGCGCCATATATACTTTATATTCTTGATTTCCTGCAAAGTACAATTTGTTCGCTGATAAAGATACGATTAGGTGGGGTCTGTCATAATTTAAAATACCTTTCTCATTAAAGGGACCTCCAACTTTATGTAATACTTTTGTCACTTTATTGTCATCGACGATTCCAACATTCTGATATATCGTGCTTCCCTTTTTGTGTTTTTCAAAGTTATTCCACATTGCCAGGTAGTGACTATCATCCACAACTGCTAAAGGGTAAAAAAAACCTAACGTTGCTATCCTCTTAATTTTTTCAAATTTCCAATCCTTTGAATAGAAACTATATCTTCTAAGAATGTGATCCCATATAATAAAATGCTTTTTGGTCGAAATTATATTGCTCATAACTCTAAAATCTCGCGGGCCTTCTCCTTTATTTAGTTTTAATTTTTTTACCAAGAGCTTATCCTTGAATATTGATAATTCGAGATTCGCGCTGTCCCAAACAGCCAGGCTATCATCTACTACGAAAAAGGATGTCTCAGTTTCAAAATCCAATTCCATTGATTTAGTTATTTCAATTGCATGCTGGTGATAATAAATGGAAAATAATAAAACAGCCAGGCATATTTTAATTGTCAACGTCGTTTTTTTAATCTTCATTTCTTCCTCCTTAAAAAGGTTACGTTTGCCATAAATTTCATCCTCTCAAACATTATCTCCTTTATTTTTTCATTACAGGGAATAGTTGGTCTTATGCCTTTGCCTTGCTCTGTAATCGCAATAAAACACTGTGAACAAAAATTATGGTATGGGCAATCCCCGCAACATAATGATTCTGTAATATTTTCTAATAGCTGCCAGAGTTCCAAAATTCTTTCTGGTTTTAGACCGTTGTAAACATCGCCAATTTTATAGGCATCACTCACCCTCTCACATATAAAAATATCTCCTTTAGAATTAACCGCCATCTTATCAGCACCTGGATAACATGAGTTAATAAACAATTTTTTACTCCAATATGGATTAAAATAAAAATTATAATTTCTTGATAAAGAAGTGATGTAAGCTATTTCAAAAGGTGATAAGTTTAAGTTTCGGCTCATTTTGTCGATTATTCTGTCTTGCAGTTCTTTTTTTTTGGTAAGCATTAATTTATCAAATCTCAATGCATCTGATTTTTTTTTATAGTCGCGTGTGGTAAAATAATTAAGAAAAATTTTAATGTTGGGGAACTTTCTTAAAATATTGGAATAAAATTGATCAATTTTATTCCAATCGTGCTCAGGATGTAAGGTTATTTGAAACCCTAAATTTGTATCCTTTAATTTATCGGCTAATCTCATTACATCATCAAAGACGCCCCGTCCGGTAGAGAATACCCGGAATCGATCATTTTCACTTTTAGGTCCATCTAATGATATATGGGTAGCAAATCTTTCCTTGTTTCTAATTATCAAATTAACCAGATCATCGTTATCAAAAAAGGTTCCATTTGTTGTTAATAAAAATGTACAGACATTTTTATCAAACTGCCTGTCACATTCCAAAATAGCGGCTTCGATAACATTCGGATTCAGGGATGGTTCACCACCATAAAAACTCACATCAAAATAGTTACGGCTATGTCTATCCTGTTTTATTTTTTTGTAGAAGCTAATGCTTCTTTTGAGAACATCTAAAGACATATTGGAATTCTTGAAATTTCGCCTGTCATCGTAATTGTCATTATATATGCAATAAATGCACCGTAAATTGCACTGTGATGTTATATCTAATACTAATCGATTGTTATGTCTACCGATGAAGGTTTCGACATCTTTTTTCACAAGAGGATATTGTTTGAACTTTCGCTTTTGGTATGGATGTTTTTGATCTCTGAATGACTCAAAATGAGATTCAAGTTCTTTATTATAAACCAAATTCGTGTATGGGTCATAAAGCATTTCAAACCTGTTGCGACTGTCTCTTACTTCAAATTTTAGTATTTCCATGATCTTCAATAAAATATTTTCTTTTCCGCTTCAAATGTTTGATCTTTTTTTTAGCAAAGGGTTGGAAGTAAATACTTCCAACCCTTCGAGAATCTTAACTATACAAACACCAATTAACCAGCGTTAATTAAATCGCCAAGACTTGCCGATCCCCCCGCAGTAGCACAACCAGCGCATTCGCAGCCTATCACTTTCATTCCCCCTTTGATCTTTGCGATTTCTTCTTCCTTGAGTTCACTAACTTTTACCTCTTTGAGTGAATTTGTTTTGTTAATTGTAGCCATTTTTTCCTCCTTTTTAAAATTTTAGGTAATGTCAAAAGTTTATTTTTAAAGTCATTAAAACTCTCAACATTAACCTTAAATATACTATATGCAAGAATGATGCCAACTTTTTTAAAAAACCTTTGTCATTTGATATCAAGGATTCCCAGCCTTTCCTAATTTTTTTTCATATATACAATCTTCATTTATATGTTAAATATCTTTACATAATAATTATATAAAAAGCTTTAAAGCACTTGACAATGAGGATTTATAAAATTTAGTCTAAATTGTGTAAACTTTCTTTACATATAGCAAATACAATCAATAATGCTTAATATCAAAGGCTTTTCAAAAAATAAAGTGTAAAACATCTTTACACAATCATCTTCAAACACAAAAATAAAACATCAGAACGCCTCTGCGGAGGCTGAGATACATAGGTAACACTTCTTGTATAATATAGAAAGAGATATACAAGGAGGAGGATTTATACGAGGACATATAGGGATTTAATAGGAAGAATTATGAATACAATATATCAACTTTTTAGTATAATTTCGTGTAGATTTTTTAATGAGGCAACGATACCTGTTTCATATAGATTTTTAATGAGTCAATTCAATTATTGACTTTCATATTATTTATGGATTAAAATTATCTTTTAAATTTAATGTAAAAATGTAGTAATATTTTAGTTAAATTTATAGAATGTGAAAATAAATATATTTTAGGAGGATCAAATCAATGGCTCATACATATGAAGAACTCAAGAGTAAAACAGTTACTCAGCTACGGGAAATTGCTAAAGAGATTGAAAACGAAGCTGTGAAGGGATACACACAGATGAACAAAGAACACCTTTTAGAAGCAGTGTGTAAGGCTCTTGGGGTTGATATGAAGAAACACCATGAGGTAAAGAAGGGTTTGAATAAAACTGCTATAAAATCTAAAATTAGAGAGTTGAAAAAAAAGAGAGAAGAAGCATTGGCAGCCAGAGATTATGTACAACTTAAGATTATTAGACATAAAATACATAAACTTAAAAGGAAAATCCGTAAAGCAATGGTTTAGATTTTTTTTATGATTGTTTGAAAGTTTTGATTTCTTTTATTTTATTGTAAAAATCATATATATCTTTAACAGGGAAGATAGAGATTTCCTTGAGATGGTTTAAGTTTGATTGAAAAGAGGGTAAGATAAACTTATTAAAACCCTGTCTTAGAGCTTCCTTTATCCTCTTTTCAATAAAATTAACAGGTCTGATTTCTCCTGTAAGGCCAACCTCACCAATTATGATTATATCTTCTGATAGTACCAGGTTTTTATAACTTGAAATTAATGTTGATAGAACAGCAAGATCTCCTGCAGTTTCTTTTATGTTCATGCCGCCTGTAATGTTAATAAATACATCTGATTTATAAAATGGAAGTTTAAGTTTTTTTTCAATGATTGAGATTAACATAGACATTCTATAAGCATCGAATCCAACTGAAACTCTTCTTGGGTTTCCTGTAAATGGGGTTTCTGTTACAAGGGCTTGAATTTCAATTAATATTGGCCGAAAACCTTGCATTACTGGAAAAATGGATGTCCCAGAGTTATAAGATTTACTTTGTTGAAGAAATATCTGGGATGGATCCTTTACAGAATTGAGTCCCTGTGAGGTCATTTGGAATATACCAAGTTCATTCACTGGGCCAAATCTGTTTTTTTCCGCTCTTAAGATTCTCAGGTCAGATTTAAACTCACCTTGAAAATAGAGAACAACATCAACCATATGTTCCAGAGTTTTTGGTCCTGCTATCTGGCCATCTTTTGTTATGTGACCAATAATAAAAACCGTTATATTGTTAATCTTTGAAAGTTCAATTATCTCTGATGTAACAAATCTCATTGATGAAATTGAGCCTGATATGCGTGATCCTCTTTTAGAGTTAATTGTTTGAATTGAATCTATAATTAAAAAGTCAGGTTTTACTTCTTGAACAGCATTTTTTAAATCTTCAAGAGTTGCCATTGTTAAAATAGAGATGGAATTAGAATCTATTTTAAGTCTGTTAGCTCTTATTTTAATTTGAGCTGCAGATTCTTCACCTGAGTAATACAATATTTTTTTTCCATTTTTAGCAAGCAATCCAGAAATTTCCAATAAAAGCGTGGATTTTCCAACACCTGGTTCTCCTCCAATAAGAATTGATGAATCAGGTACAATCCCTCCTCCAAGAACTCGATCAAACTCTTTTAAACCTGACAAATTTCTTTTTAATTTAAGCTGATCTATTTCATTTAGTTTTACAGGTTGTTGTGTTTCTTTATCTGTATTGAAAGTTTCATCTGGAGATTCCTTGACTTCAATCATAGAATTCCAGTTGTTACATTTAGGACATTTACCATAATATTTAGGACTTTGATATCCACATTCAATACATTCAAAAATAGTTTTGTGTTTCATTATTTTATGATTTTATAAATAAAAGATAATGATAAGGGTTTCATAAATAAGTGGCTAATTTGATTCAATTATTAATGAGAAGTCTGTAATTTTTGATAACAGCTCATCCAATTTTTGTAATAATGCAATTCTGTTCTCTTTTATTTTATTATCTTCTGCCATTATCAGAACCTTTTCAAAATAATTATCTATAACAGGTTTCATCTCTATAATTTTTGAACATGCTTGAATATAATTGTCACTAAGGATTAATTCTGTAATCTCAGTTTTTGATTCCTTATAAATCTCAAAAAGGATCTTTTCTTCATCTCCCATAAGAAGATCTTCAGATATGAAAAAAGTATTAAATCCCTTTATTATGTTTTTTAGTCTTTTATGAAGAGTAATTAATAGGTTAATAGAATCTGTTTCTACTATTTTTGAAACATCTTTTGCTTTTAAGAAACTTTTATAGGCAAATAAGATATCATGTGAATTTATAATTGAATTAACTACATCATATCTGAAATTTAAAAGATCTCTAAAAATATTTTCTATTCTTGATAAAAATAGTTTCTGTAATTGACTTACAAGTTTTTTTTGGTCTCCTTCATTTTCAGTAAATTTTTCAGCTGCAAGTTTAATTAATTTATAGAGATCAAAATTCATTTTAAAATCGATTATTACCTTAATTATAGCATTAGTATCTCTTCTTATTCCATAAGGATCTTTTGAACTTGAGACTTTTATACCTTTTGAAACGAATCCAGCAATGTTATCAATTTTATCTGCAATTGACAAGATACCAGCTCCGATATGGTCTAATTTTTTGTCAGTGAACCCCTTTGGTTCATAGTGTCCATAAACAGATTTCCATAAGTCTTCTTCTGAATCCATCTCCTTTAAATAGAGTCCTCCCATTATTCCCTGTAATGAAGGAAATTCTCTGACCATTCTTGTTACCAGGTCATTTTTACATAAACAGGAAGCTTGTTTTATATTTTCATACATGTGGTTGTTATTTGTTTCTTTTACTAGCAATTCAATTAAATAATTCAGCCTTTCTGTTTTATCAAAAAAGGTACCAAGATCATTTTGAAACTTTACTTTTTTCAAATTTTCTCTTAAGTTAATAAAATTATCTTTTAAGTCATTGTCCCAGAAAAATTTCGCATCTTCAAAGGTTGCCTGGATCACTTTTTCATTTCCATTAGAAACAAAATGATTCTCATCAGGGATGTTTGAAACACCCACAAAAGTATTTAGAAGGTTATTATTTTTATCATATACAGGTAGTAATTTTTTTTCTTTTATCATAAATGTTGAAATTATTTCACTTGGTAATTCCAAATATTTTTTATTAAAGTTGCCTGTGAATACAACTGGGTATTCATTATTATAAATATAGTAATTAAGCATTTCGTCATCAATTTTTACATCTACATCAAGATCATACTCTACCTCAGTTATCTCATTTATAATTTTTTCGTCTCTTTCTTTTTCCTTTACAATTACAAAATTTTTGTTTAGTTGTTCAATATAATTTTTAAATGAACTAATTTCAATTAAGCTTTCTGATAAAGTAGTATGTCCATTAATAAATTTTGAAGACTTAATTCCTGCAAATTCTAATTCAATAAGTTGATTATTAAGTAAACATAGAATGTTTCTTATTGGTCTTATAAAAGGAACTCTTGATTCATTCCATAACATTGTTTTCGAGAATGTCAGTTTTCCAAGTATTTCAGGGATGATGTTACAAAGTATATCATAAGCTTTTGGGCCTTCAGTTACTTTATGTATGCAAAGGTATAATCCCTTTTTAGTCTCTATTTCAACAATATCTGAGAGTATAACATTGTTAAATTCCATGAATTTTTTTAAAGCAATGGTGGGTTGCCCGTTTTCATCAATTGATATTTTTTTAGATGGTCCCAGTATTTGTTCCTCTTTGTCATCAGCCTTTTCACTAATCTCAGAAATATAGATTATAAATCTTCTGTTTGTAGCAGAGATTTCAATTGATTTGAATTTAACCAGGGTTTCAGCCAATTTTGTTTGAAAATTATCCTTGAGCTGAAAAACTATATTTTTTATTTCAGAAGCTGGTACTTCTTCAATACCTAACTCAAATAAAAAATCAGCCATTTTTTTTCTCTGCACCATTTATATATTTTTTTGCAATATTATGTGAAAGATCTCTCATTGTTTTTATCAATGTAGTTCTTTCAGCTGTTGATATTGCTTTTCTTGCATCTAGAATGTTAAAAGTGTGTGAACATTTTAAAACATAATCATATGCAGGGAGGTAGAGGTTTGATTCAATTAATCTTTCAGCTTCGTTTTTATATTGATCAAATATATTTCTTAGAAAATCTATATTTGCAACTTCAAAATTGTAGATTGAAAATTGTTTTTCCTCTTCAGTTCTTAATTCTGAATAAGAAACATTATGCCCCCATTTTAAATTATAAATATTATTCCTTTTATCTAAAAACATTGCTAATCTTTCTAATCCATAGGTTATCTCAAGTGAATTTGGGTTTAGTTCAATACCTCCAGCCTGCTGAAAATATGTAAATTGGGTGATTTCCAAGCCATCACACATTACTTGCCACCCAACACCCCAGGCCCCAATTGATGGTGATGCCCAATTATCTTCATCAAATTTAATATCATGACTTCTTATATCTATACCTAAATGATTTAAACTCTTTAGAAATAAGCTCTGCCCATTGTCAGGAGCAGGTTTTAAGATGACCTGAAACTGGTTATGTTTTTGAACCCTGTTTGGGTTTTTTGCATATCTCCCATCATCTGGTCTTCTTGAAGGCTGCCAAAATGCAACTTCCCAGTGCTTTTTCCTTAAAACTTTGAAAAATGTATCAGGTGTCATTGTGCCTGCACCTACTTCTGTATCATATCCAGAGGCAATATAACAACCATTTTGAGACCAGAATTCTTGTAATTTAATTATAATATTCTGTAAACTCATTATTCACCTAAATTTTCCCATTTTAGAATATGTTTTCTTGCTGCAAGTACCTCATCTAATCTTGAAACAGGGGTTGTATATGGAGCACCTTTAATGTATTCAGGGTCATTTTTTGCCTTTTCTAATATTTTTTTCATAACATCAATAAATTCGTCTATTGTTTCTTTACTTTCTGTTTCGGTTGGTTCAATCATCATTGCACCATGAACAATCAAAGGAAAATATATTGTAAATGGGTGTATCCCGTAATCAAGAAGACTCTTGGCAATATCAAGTGTTGTTACGTTTAGATTATTGTCAGAGAATACAACTTCATGTAAAGTTTTTGATTTATATGGTAGTTCAAGGAAAGGTTCAAGGCTTTTGCGAATATAATTTGCATTTAAAACAGCATCTTCTGCAACCTTTCTGATATATTCTTTACCAATAGACATGAGATAAGTAAGAGCCTTTACTATTACTAAAAAATTGCCATAAAAATTCTTTACTCTTCCAATGCTCTTTTCTTCATGATATTTTACAAAATAGTTGTTATCTTTTTTATATACAATTGGTGTTGGTAAATACTTGATTAGATATGAAGCTACTCCAACAGGACCTGAACCTGGGCCACCTCCTCCATGTGGAGTAGAAAATGTTTTATGTAAATTTAAATGCAGTACATCAACTCCCAGGTCTCCAGGTCTGGCAATTCCCATAAATGCATTCATATTTGCTCCATCCATATATAATAAAGAGCCATTTTTATGAAGTATTTCAGATATTTTGCAGATGTTTTTTTCAAAAATTCCAAGAGTGTTTGGGTTTGTCATCATTAAAGCAGCAACATCTTCATTTAAATATTCTTTTAATGTCTCAACATCAATAATTCCATCCTTGTTTGAAGGTATCTCTATGATTTCATATCCTGCAAAATGTGCAGAAGAAGGATTTGTCCCATGTGCTGAGTCTGGTATAAGTATTGTTTTTCTTGGATCTCCTTTTGAGCTCAAGTATTTTTTAATTATCATCATTCCAGTAATTTCACCATGTGCTCCTGCAGATGGTGTGAGTGTAAATGCTGCCATTGCTGTAATCTTTTTTAGCCATTCCTCAAAAGTTGTTATAATCTCAAGGTTGCCTTCAACAAATTTATGAGGAGAGTATGGATGTGTGGAAAATTCTTCGAAATTGGCAATTTTCTCATTTATTTTTGGGTTGTATTTCATTGTACAGGATCCCAAAGGATAAAAACCTGAGTCAACTGAATGATTTAATTGAGCAAGGTTAGTATAATGTCTTACGACTTCTACTTCAGAAAGTTGAGGAAAATCTTTTATATCTTCTCTCAGTTTTTTTTTGTCTATTGTTATTAAGTCATCTGAAAATTCCGTTGGGGAAAAAGAATATCCAATTTTACCTTTTCTGCTTTTTTCAAAAATTGGTTTTTGTAATTTATTCATTCTGTTTCTCCAATTGCATTTATCAATTTATCTATATCTTTCTTTTTGTGTATTTCTGTGAAATTAATAAGAATTGAGTTTTCGAAATCTGAATAAAAGTATTTTAAAGGAACACCTGCTATAATATTTTTTTCTTCAAGTTTTGCAATAAAATCTTCTACTTTGTTATTTTTTATTTCAAGTACGACTTCATTGTAAAAATCTTTTTTATATTTAATATTAATGTTACTTAATTTTGAAGCCTCTTTTACAAAATATGCTGTATTTAAATGGTTTGTTTTGGAAATTTCCTTAAGCCCTTTTTGTCCCATAGTTGATAGATATATAGCTGCTCTTAATGCACATAATGCTTGATTTGAGCATATATTTGATGTTGCTTTTTCTCTTTTTATATGTTGTTCCCTTGTTGATAATGTGAGTACATAACCTTTTCTACCTTTTGTATCAACAGTTTGACCAACAATTCTTCCTGGCATTTGTCTGAGAAATTCTTTTTTTGCACCTATAAAACCAAGATAGGGTCCTCCAAAACCAATTGGGATTCCAAAACTCTGGGCTTCTCCTACAATTATGTCTACACCATTTTCTGCAGCAGGTGTTAAAAAAGCGAGAGACATTGCTTCAGCTGTAACCTGAATTGAGAATATTTCTTTGCTGTGAGTTATATCAGAAATGGTTTTTGTTTCTTCAATAACTCCTAAAAAGTTGGGGGATTGGAATATGAAGCCTCCACAATTTTCATAAGTCTTTTCTTTAAGTTGATTTAAATCTATCTTTCCGGTTTCTTTGTCAAATTCAATAAATTTAGCCTCAAAGTTCAGGTTTTGAATATAAGTATGAATAATCTCAATATATTCTGGATGAAGGTTAGAAGCAATAAGAATACGATTTTTTTTAGATTTTCTTAATGCAAGAAGTACTCCCTCTGCTGCTGCTGTTCCGCCATCATAAAGTGATGAGTTTGAAACATCCATTCCAGTAAGCATAGTAATCATAGTCTGATATTCAAACATTCCCTGTAAACTTCCCTGACTTACCTCTGCTTGATATGGTGTGTATGGAGTTGATAACTCACCTTTACTTATTAAGTAATTCACTACTTCAGGAATAAAATGGTTGTAAGATCCTGCACCTAAAAAGCTTAAGTAATTTGAATATTTATTTTTTTTTGCTAATTCTCTAAATTTTATTAAAAGTTGATCTTCTGTAAGAGCTGACGGAATATCATTCATAGAAAAATAGGATTTATCTTTGGGTATATCTGAAAATAACTCTTTTGTATCTTTTATTCCCAGAAAATTTTTAATTTCTTCCCTTTCAGAATCTGTAAGAGGGAAATATCTCATCTATTACTCCTAAGAAATTCCATTGAGAAAGTCGTTATATTGATTGTTATTCATTAAATTTTCAATCTCTTTATTATCTTCAATTTTGATTTTAATGATCCAACCCTTTCCATTTGGATCTTTGTTTATATTTTCCGGGTTATTCTCTAATTCTTCATTAACTTCGATAATTTCGCCTGATATAGGCGTATATATATCATCAACTGCTTTAACAGATTCTATATTTGCGCAAGCGTCACCTTTTTTGACTTTTTTACCAACTAAGGGTAATTCTACATAGACGATATCTCCGAATTCTTTTTGAGCAAAATCTGAGATACCTATTATTCCGATATCTCCTTCAACTTTTACCCATTCATGTTCTTTTGTAAATTTAAAATCATCTAAATTCATTTTTTCCTCCAATTAATTTTATTTATCTCTTTTATAAAATGGGGTTTCCACTACTTTAGCAAGAACTTTATTATTTCTTATTTGTATTTGAAATTTTGTACCTATTTCTGTTCTCTCAACAGGTAGATATGTCATACCAATTGCTTTTTTTAAATAAGGTGCATAAGTTCCGCTTGTAACTGTTCCATATTCTTTATTGTCAACATATATAGGATAGCCATGTCTTGCTATGCCTCTGTCTATAAGCTCAAATCCAATAAGTTTTCTGTTTATACCCTCATTTTTTTGTTTTAAAAGAATGTTTTTCCCTATAAAGTCTCCTTTTTTTAATTTTAGTATCCAGCTTAAGTTTGCTTCCAGAACAGTATGAGAGTTATCAATATCGTTCCCATACAAAGCCATACCTGATTCGAGCCTTAATGTATCTCTGGCACCAAGTCCAGCGGGTATAACGTTATATTTTCCCCCTTTATCAAGAAGATCTAAAAATAGTTTTGAAGCAGTATCTTCATCTGACTTAATGTAAATTTCAAATCCATCTTCTCCTGTATATCCGGTTCTTGAGATGATAGAATCGATTCCTTTTACTTCACCTTTTATGAAATGATAATATTTAATTGCGCAAAGGTCTTCTTTTGTAAATTCAGATAAAAGTTTTTCTGAAACAGGACCTTGTATAGCTATTTGTGAATAATCTGTGCTTTCATTATTTATATCAACATCAAAATGTACTGCCTTTTCTTTAATCCATTTATAATCTTTGTCTATATTAGATGCATTAACAACTAATAAATATTCATTTTCAGAAAGCATATAAACTAATATGTCATCAACAAAGCAACCATTTTTTGTGAGTAATGCGGAATATTGGATATTTCCCGGTTTTAGTTTTGCAGCATTGTTTGAAGTAATATATTGAACAGCATCTAAAGCTTGTTTTCCTCTTAAAAATATTTCACCCATATGGCTGACATCAAAAATTCCTCCATATGTTCTTACTGCATTGTGCTCAGTATTTATACCTGAATATTGAATGGGCATATCCCATCCTGCAAATTCCACCATCTTCCCATTCAGTATATAGTGCGCTTTGTTTAATTTTGTTTTTTTCATTTAGAATCTCCAGTTCCAAAATTGTAAATTTATAAATAACATATAAAGCTATAAAAATCAATAATAGATTACAGCTAAGCTATTATGATACCTTTTATTACAAATAGTTTTAACATGTTAAAGGAATTATTTTTTTATTAAATATCAAAGCTTGACAAATAGTTAGTGTTTTATTTATAATCTTTTTTTATATAGAGACTATTTTAGGATAAGTTATTATATAAAAGAGATACTTAAGTGGAGGAAATCTAATGAAAAAAAAGATTCTTATATTATTAATTACTTTATTTGTTAGTTCATTGTTTTTATTCTCAGATGAGAAACAGAGTTCTTGGAAAAATGCCATTTCTGAACAAAATATAGAATTGAGAATGTCCCTACTTGAACAATATGCTGAAAAATATGCACAAGAAGGGGGTTCAAATTTAAAAGATCTTTATTATCAATTATCTCTGGATTCATTCAACCTTAAGAAATATGAAAAAACGATCACTTACGGTGAAAAGGCATTGAATTTGAAAGATATTAAAGATAGAAATAAACTTCAATTGAATCTTTTACTTGCAAACTCTTATAATGTTACAAAAAAGGATCTTGATAAAGCTTATCATTATGCTGATTTAGTTCTTGAATTGGCAAAAACAATGAAAGCTAATGAGAATAATACAGACAAATATGATAAAAAATATATTGTACCAGCATTGAGAATTCAGATATTTATTCTGTATTCAAAAGGTAGAAATAATCCTGAAATGATGGAAAAAGCAGCAGGAAAAGCTACTGAGATTTTTAATAATTATGATAAATCGACAAAATCATCCAATATGATTGTTACTCTGGCTAATAATTTGTATAAAATGAAAAAAATCAGAAGTGCTATTAGTGTGTTTGAGCATGTTTGTAATGTTGAAAGACCAAATTATAGGTACTTAAGTATGCTTGCTAGCTGGTACAGTAAGATAGATGATAAGGAAAAAGCAGTAAATTGTCTTGAGAGATCTTATAGAATAAGGAAAAATGCAAAAACTGCTTATAACCTTGGTGTGATGCTTCAAAAGAGGGATATAGATAGAGCCATTAGATATTTAGCTGAAGCTCATATTATGAGACATGAAAATAAGGAAGCAAAGGACTATAAGTTATTAAGACATTTATATTATAATGTTAAGGCTTCAAAAGACAAAGCCAAAGAAGAATTGGATGCAGGTTTTCAAGAGATAATTAATTCTGCCAGATCAAGGTTAGGAAAATAAATAATAAGAGCATTTCCTTTTAAGTTGAAATAGAATAAAGTAAATTTTGTTAATCAAATAGCTTTTTTGTCTAGAGAAAGGTTTACACTACAAGTAGTATTTTACGTTTATCTTCAGTTCGGATTGTGATGTTTTGAGAATCAAAATATTCAAGGACAGGTATTGTATATTTCCTTGTTAATGAAGTTAAGTCTTTAAATGATTTTATATCGATTTCTTCACCTTGATTTCTTTTATATTTTTTTAATCTATTTATAATCTTTTTTAATTCCTCTGAAATAATAAAGTATTTTTCATTTAATTGGACAATCTTTTCTATATTTGTTAAATACCAGAGAGAATTATTTATCTCTCTATTAGATAATGCTGATAATTTCAGGATGTTATCTATTGAAAAAATATTTAACCTATTCTTTTTTACGATCAATTCAATTTTTTCTATTGCTATTTTTTCACTTTCAGTTAATGCAAGTTCCTGAAATATAAGCCTGTCTTTTACTATTTTAAACGAGAAATTATTTGAAACTGAGTTTAGAAGATATCTGAAAAAAATAGATAATTGAGGTATTTTTAATTTTGACTCTAATTCTGAAAGTTTTATAGTTTTTATTCTGTTTTCATAATAATGAGAAAGTAATGACTTTAAATTCAATAAACAATCCTTAAAGTTTTTATAAGAAGTTATATACAGGGTATTGTAGTCAATTATTTTAATCTTTTTTTCAAGTTCTTTTTCAATTAAGAGGTCAATAGTCTCTTTTTTATCTAAATAGAAGAAGTAAAGCAATTTTTCTACCCTTAAAAAATTTTCAATTTCTAAAAACTCAAATAGTATATTGGTAATTTCCCCTTTTTTTTCTTTCATATCAATTCTAATTATAATATCTAATATCTTTCTTACTTTTCTTTTATTATATTTTGATAATAATGGTAATAATATAACTATTTCTTTATTATTGTTTTTGAATTTGATTTTGTCAAGGAATTTGAGTTCAACTTGATTTTTGAAATATGCTATATATAGATCTTTTTCTATTTTTATGAAGTTTGCACTTCTTGTTTGATCAGAAATGGTTAAATTCCCGGTAAAATTTATTTCAGAGTGATTCAATCTAACAAAATAGGAATTAAATTTCATCTTTATTTAAGATATTTATATATTAATGAGTTTATACTTGTAGAAATTGAGTAAGTAAAAGTAAATATCAATTCAATTGAAGAAATCATTTTTCTTAATCTTATGTGGGGTGAGTGAGGGGATTTGAACCCCCAACATTCGGTTCCACAGACCGATACTCTACCCTTGAGCTACACTCACCACAGAAAACATTCTATATTATTATAGGATGTCTGTCAATATCTCCTGTACAATAGAAAATCAGCTTGAGATTAAATTGTTCAATGCTTGGTTTTTTTATGTCATATATGTTATATTTTTGTTTAAATTTAAATTAAGGAGAAATAGTCATGAAACGGATTTCCTCTTATATATTATTCCTTTTTGTGTTTTTAAGTTCTTGTTTTAACATTTTTACAGATGAGGGTATGTATCCTCTTAGTGAGATTTACAAACTTGATCTTAAGTCAAAAGGTTTTCAAATTAATGCAAAGGAATTATACAATCCTGATGGTATTAGTTTGGTTGATGGTATTATTAATTTGAGCGGATGCACAGCATTATTTGTTTCTTCAGATGGACTTATTTTAACAAATTATCATTGTGCTTTTCGTGCAATTCAAGGAGTAACAACAAAAGAAAGAGATTATATGCATTCTGGTTTTTTAGCAAAAAACAGATCTGAAGAATTACAAGCCAAGGGGTATACTTTACGTATTATTGAATCATACAAAGATGTTTCCAGGGAGGTACTAAGTGCTGTAAGAAGGAAGATGAGCTTTGTAGAACAGACAAAGGCAATTGAAAAAAAGATAAAGAAGATTGTTGTAAGAACTGAAAAAAAACATCCTGGAAAACGAGCAGAAGTTGCAGAGATGTTTAAAGGAAAGACTTATGTTTTATTTATATACACCTATATAAAGGATGTTCGCCTTGTTTATTCTCCGCCTCGTTCAATTGGTGAGTTTGGAGGAGAGATTGATAATTGGATGTGGCCTCGCCATACAGGTGATTTTTCATTTATGCGTGCTTATGTAAGCCCTTATGGAAAATCAGCTGACTACTCTTTAGAAAATGTGCCGTTTCATCCAAAAAAATATATAAAAATTGCTCCACAAGGTGTAAATAAAGGGGATTTTGTCTTTATGCTTGGATATCCAGGTAGAACTTATAGACATAGTACTTCATATTTTTTTTCCTTTGAAGAAAACGTTCGTATGCCCTATGTTGTCGAATTATATAAAAAGATGATTTCAATTATGGAAAAAATGAGCAAAAAAGGTCGTTCAATTGCAATAAAGCTTGCACCTCGAATTAGAGGTTTATCAAATGCAGAAAAAAATTATAGAGGAAAATTAAAAGGCATGAAAAGATTAAATTTGGTTAAAAAAAGAAGAGAAGAAGAAAAAATGTTGCAAAACTTTATTAATGCTGATAAGAGGCATAAACATAGATATGGTCATATTCTAAATAAGATATGTGACATTTATATAGAGAAAAGGATTTATGCAGAATATGATCAAGTGATGAAATACCTTTTGAGAAATTCAAATTTACTTAATCTTGCTTTTAAGGTTTATAAATCCTCAATTGAACGAAAAAAACCTGATACTGAAAGAGATTCAGTATATATGGAACGCAACTTCTCTAGAACAAAGGAGTTCATGCTTCTAAGTTTGAAAAATTTTCATGAACAAACCGATAAGATTATTTTTAAAGAGATGTTATTGCGAGCTTTTAATTTGAGAGGAAATAAACGAATTCCAGCAGTTGATGAAATCGTAAGAAATGTAGAACCCGAAAAAGCTATTAATGCTTATATAGAAAATTCTTATAAGTTAACAAAAATAAAAAATAGAAATTTTTTGATCGGACTGTTTGGGAAATCTAAAGAACAATTAGATAAAATGGGAGACACATTTATTGTTCTGGCTAAGAATCTATATCCTGCTTATAAAAAATTAAAAAAAAGAGAAAAAAGATATAAAGGGGCTCTTGATAATTTATTAGCTAAACTTATAGATGTAAAGAAACAATTCTTGGGAGGAGATTTTATTCCAGATGCTAATAGTACGTTACGCTTAACTTATGGCAGGATTAAAGGGTATTCACCTTCTGATGCTGTTTATTTTAGTCCATTTACAACCTTAAAGGGAATATTTGAAAAGAATACAGGAGAAATTCCTTTTTCTGTTCCACAAAAGGTTTTAGATCTTTATTATGAGAAAGATTTTGGATGCTTTAAACATAAAGATTTAAATGATGTCCCAGTTGCAATGCTTTATGATATGGATACTACTGGGGGTAATTCAGGAAGTCCGGTCTTTAATTCTAAAGGGGAACTCGTTGGGCTTAATTTTGATCGTGTGTTTGAAGCAACGATAAATGATTACGCCTGGAATGAAAGTTACAGCCGCTCAATTGGAGTTGATATCAGATTTATACTCTGGTTCACTCAAAAGTTTGGAGGAGCTGATTATATTTTAAAAGAAATGGATATAAAAAACATATAAATTATATAAAAAAATATATTTAATTACGTAAATTTGTCCATTTATTTAAGGTCTGATTTTGTATAAATAAGTTGCATTTTATAAGACTTATTTGTATAATTAATTTTAATTAATATGTAGGAGGATATATTATTATGAATAAAAAATACAATTTTTATGCAGGTCCAGCTATTCTTCCCTTAGAAGTTATAAAAAAGGCTCAGGAAGAATTGTTGAATTTAAATGGAATTGGGCTTTCCATTTTAGAGATCAGTCATAGGTCAAAAGATTTTGATGATATTATAAACACAGCAAAAGATAAGATCAGAAATATATTAAATATACCTGATAATTATTCAATATTATTCTTACAGGGTGGAGCTAGTTTTCAGTTTGCTATGATCCCAATGAATTTACTTAAGGGTGGAAAAGCTGATTATATAAATACTGGAGAATGGGCAAAGAAAGCAATTAAAGAAGCAAAACTTTTTGGAGATGTAAATATAGCTGGAAGTTCAGAAGATAAGAATTTTAATTATATTCCTGAAAATTTAAGCTTAAGTTCAGATGCATCATATGTACATTTAACATCTAATGAGACTATTGGAGGTATTCAATGGTCAGAATTTCCTGATACAGGTGATGTACCTTTAATAGCAGATATGTCTTCAGAAATTTGTAGTAGGAGAATTGATGTCTCAAAATTTGGTTTGATATATGCGGGTGCTCAAAAGAATATAGGACCTTCTGGTGTGACTTTAGTGATTATAAGAGATGATCTTATTGAAAAAGGTGCAGATAATCTTGCTACAATGTTAAAATATAAAACTCATGCTGAAAAAAATTCAATGTTTAATACTCCCCCTTGTTTTGCAATTTATATAATAAAATTGGTTATGGAATGGATTGAAACAAAGGGTGGAATCACAGCATTAGAAGATATAAATGAAGAAAAAGCAAAGATTTTATACAATTTGATTGATAAAAGTAATTTATATAGAGGCACTGCTGAAATTAAAGATCGTTCAAGGATGAATGTGACTTTCAGGTTATCAACAGAGGAATTGGAAAATAAATTCTTACAAGAAACAGTTAAACAGGGGTTTCTTGGGCTAAAAGGACACCGTAGTGTTGGAGGGTGTCGTGCTTCTATATATAATGCCATGCCTATTGAATATGTAAATAAATTGGCTGATTTCATGGAAAATTTCGAAAATCATAATACATAATATTTATTTTATATTAAAGAAAGTATTTTTAGAAAATTTATTGTTAATTCTTTTTTAACTTATAAAAAAAGTTGACTTTTATCTAAAATCACACCATAATTAAAATAAGAGTTTCTTCAGAAATGAAAGAAGCTCATTTATTAAATGAATGAGGAAGGAAATAAATTGGCCAATATACTGATTGTTGATGATGAAAAAGAGATACGTTCATATTTAACAGATCTTCTAACTGAAAATAATTTTAATGTTTTTACTGCTGGAAATGGAATGAAGGCGCTTGAAATAATTGATAAAAAAAAAATAGATATTGTTTTAGCTGATGTTGTGATGCCTAAAATGGATGGGATTGCATTAACACGTTCAATAAAGGAGATAAATCCTGATATACCTGTTATCTTAATGACAGCTTATGCATCAATTGAATATGCTGTTGAGTCAATGAAGGCAGGAGCTGCTGATTTTATAAGTAAGCCTTTTAAGATCAAGTATGCACTCTTTATTATAAAAAAGGTATTGGAAACAAAACGATTAAAAGAGAAAGCAAAAAAGACTGAATACTATAAAGAGCTTTCAAATATTGATGCTTTAACATCTATTCATAATTATCGTTTTTTTAAGGAAATGTTAGAAAATGAGATAAAAAGACATAAGAGATATAAACGTGATTTAAGCTTTCTTCTGATTGATATAGATGATTTTAAGAGTATTAATGATACTTATGGGCATTTAACCGGTGATGTTGTGTTAAAAGAGATTGCTGAGTTACTTGATAATACAGTCCGGAATTCTGATCTTTTAGCTCGGTATGGAGGAGAAGAATTTGCAGTTATTCTTCCAGAAACCTCAGAAAAAGAAGCACTTATATTAGGTAAAAGGATTGTTTCTGTTATTGAGAATCATAAGTTCAAATCAGTTGCAGATGAACCTATTATTAAAATCAGTGTAACTGTAGGGCTTACTTCTTTTCCAAAGAATGCTTCTAATTTAATACAATTAATTGAAAATGCTGACCAAGCTCTTTATGAAGGTAAGCGTTTAGGTAAAAACCGTATTACTGTTTTCTAACAGAATAAAAAACCTGGGGTCATAAAAACTCCGGTCCCATATCCTAAATCCAAAATCACAAATGTATTGTTGTTCCTTCTTTATTATCTAATGCAGCTTCTATACTATCTGCATTTGTAATAATGGCTGATCCATTTGTTTTTTCTACAAATTCAATTGCTGCTTCAATTTTTGGTCCCATTGAACCAGGCGGGAATTGATTTTCATTCAAATATCTTTTTGCTTCCTCAACATTTATGTTGAATAAACTTTTTTCATCATGCTTTCCATAATTAAGACAAACATGAGGAACTCCAGTGAGTAGAAAAAAATGAGTTGCTTTGATTTTGAGTGCAACAAGACACGCAGTTCTATCCTTATCAATAACAGCATCGACTAGCTCAAATGTATTATCTGGGTTTCTTTTTACTGGAATACCACCTCCACCTCCAACAATAATTACATTTGTGGTTTTAAAGGCATCCGGGATGCTTGATGCTGAAAAAATTTTTATTGGTATAGGGGAAGGTACAACTCTTCTATATCCTCTTCCAGAATCTTCAATAAATGTCCAATCAGGAAATTTATTTTTCATATCATCAGCTTCTAATTTTGTATAAAATGGGCCAATTGGTTTTGTGGGGTTTTTAAACGCGGGATCATTCGCACTTACTTCCACTTGACTTACTATTGTTAAAACTTCCAATCTATTAATCTTTCTATTTATAGTATTGATAATTGCAAGTTCCAGCATTGTCCCTATTTCTGCCTGGGTTATTGCATCACATAAAGCTAAACTTAAAGGAGGAATATCTTCTTTTTGTCCAGCAAGCTGTCTTAAATATACAATACCTACCTGTGGACCATTTCCATGTACAACAACAATATTAAAATCTCTTTCCATAAGAATTTGTATAAGGTCTGCTGCTTTGTATGCTCTTTTCATCTGTTCATTGATCGGGGTTTTACCATCTGAAAGGAAATTTCCACCAATAGCAACCACTACTACTTTTTTCTTTTTCATTTAGATACTCCTTTTAAGAAAAGATTGTTATTATAACCGATTATGAGTTCTTTAGTCAAATAAAATAATATACTATTTACCATTAAAAGGCAGGGGTCCCCCATTTAACGGGGGACCTGTAATTTAGAGATGGGGGAGATATATTTATATTAAGGGGGGAGAGATGGAAAGGCTATTTATGTGAAACATTTTTATTATTTTTAATTTTGTTATTTTTATTTTCAAGGTTTATGCTTTTTTTCGGATCAGGTTTAGAATTTGGATTTTTCTTTTTATAATCAGTTTCATACCATCCTGTTCCTTTTAATTGAAAGGATGATATTGAAATCAATTTTTTTACATTACCGCTGCAATAAATACATTTTTTTAGAGGTTCAGAATTTATTTTTTGTAGAAGTTCAAAGGTTTTGTTGCATTTTTCACATTTGTATTCATATATAGGCATTTTTTTCTCCCAAAACCTTACGTATAATATTTTATATCACATACATTAAATATAGTCAATAAGCTACATCTATAAATTTAAAAAATTATTTTAAAATCTGAGAATCTTTCTTTATAATCAAATTTATCTTTTATAACCTTCATTACTCTTGAAAGAGAGGGGCCATTATTCAGGAATTTTTCAAATTTTTTTATATTTTCTTCATCACCTTGAGCATAAATCTCAACATCTCCATTAAAAAGATTTTTTACAGTACCATTGATAGACAGTTCTTTTGCACTTTTTTTTGCATAATATCTATAACAAACTCCTTGTACTCTTCCTTGAATAATATAATGTAAGGTTGTCATTTATTATAGTTATAGCCTCTTTCAAAAGCCTTTAAATTAAGGTCAATAAACTTAGGGGGCACATTTTTCTTAATTGTTTCAATCCATATTTTTTTGTTTATGTCCATATTAGAAGCAAGAACTCCAATAAGTACGATATTTGTAGCTTTAGAGTTACCTAACTCCTGAGCTATTTTTGTTGCAGGAATAATTATAAGTTCATTTGAATATTTTTTAAGATTTTCTATAATATCTTCAGGGTATTTGGCAAAACCTGCTGCAACTGTAAGAGGTTCCCAAATAAAATCATTCACCATAATTACGCCATTTTCACTTAAATAGTTTATATTTCTTAAAGCTTCAAGTTTTTCAAAGGATAATATATAATCAGTATTGTTTATTGAAGGTAAAGGTGATAATACCTCTTTTTCATCATACTTTATTGTAGCTATTACATCACCGCCTCTTTGGCTCATTCCATGTACTTCACTCTTTTTCACATTAAACCCTGCTTCAAGTAAAACATCTGAGAGAAGATTGCTTGCGGTTAGAACACCCTGTCCTCCAACTCCACATATTATAATTGACTTCATTTTTTACCTCCATCTAAATATTCCTGAATGCTTACATCAGCTATATGTAATCCATTATTGTCTGTAAATTTAATTGCATCTACAGGACATACCTGAGAGCAGACTGTGCAACCTGTACATAGGTCTTCCACTATAAAAGCTTTTTCATTTTTAGTTGTTATTGCTGGACAACCTAATTTAAGACACATATTGCATTTTATACATTTTTCAGAATCTACTTGCATAGGTGACCATCTTGCTTTCTTATATAGTAAAATGCATGGACGTCTAACAATTATAACTGAAAGTTCTTCTCTATCCAGTTCTCTCTTTAACAGGTCTTTTATGCCTTTAACATCATAACCATCTACTTCATATGTATGTTTAAGCTCAAGCCCATCCTTGATTAATTTAACCAGGTCAATCTTGTGTGTTTCTTCTCCCATGAGAGTTTTCCCTGTTCCGGGGTTATCCTGATGCCCTGTCATAGCAGTTATAGAGTTGTCTAATATTATTACAGTTGATTTTCCCTTGTTGTAAATTATGTCATTTAAACCTGTTATCCCTGAATGGAAGAAAGTTGAGTCTCCGATGACTGCTGCCTGTTTTATCTTTTTGCCAGCTTTTTCAAGTGCTTTTTCTATTCCAAGTCCTACTGAAATGCTTGCACCCATACAAACACACGTATCCATTGCATTCAATGGAGGTAGTCCCCCGAGAGTGTAACATCCGATATCTCCAGTAACATATACTTTTTGTAGGTTCAGGTTGTAAAAAGTTGCTGTGTGAGGGCATCCTGCACATAAAGATGGAGGACGAATAGGTAAGGTTGAAATATCGAATTTTGGGGTTAAATCTTTTTTACCAAGTGTGGACAAAATAACATCAGGCATCATTTCACCATTTAGAGGAAACAGGTCTTTTCCGATAATTTCTTTTTCAGGAGCAGCCAATCTTGCAAAATTTTCAATAATTGGGTCATTTTCTTCTATAATGTAAATTTTGTCTACATTTTTTGCAAATTTAAGAAATAGTTTCTCTGGAAATGGGTATGGCATTGAAATTTTCAGGAACCATGCATCTTTAAACACTTCTCTTGCATATTGAAATGATATGCCAGAAGCTACAACTCCAATCTTTGAGTTACCCTTTATAATATAATTATATTTGAAGTTATTGCTGAATTCTTCAAGTTTTTTTTGTCTTTTCTCAACTTCAACATGTTTCACTCTTGCCCTTGCAGGTAAAAGCATTCTCTTGATTGCATCCTTCTTGTATTCAATCTCAGGTATAGCTACTCTTTTGCCTAATTCTACGCTAGATTTTGAATGATCTACTCTTGTTGTCATTCTAAGCATGACTGGAGTGTTGTACTCTTCACTTATTTTTATCCCTTCAATAACAAAGTCTTTTGCTTCCTGTGAATCTGAGGGTTCAATAACAGGCATTTTTGCTGCAATTGCATAGTTACGGTTATCTTGCTCATTTTGAGAACTATGCATACCAGGGTCATCTGCAGAAACTATAATAAAGCCACCTGTTGTTCCTATATAACTTGCTGAAAATAGGGGGTCTGCAGCTACGTTTAAGCCTACATGCTTCATTGCTACAATTGATCTTGCTCCAGCAAAGCTTGCTCCTAAGGCTTCTTCCAGAGCTGTTTTTTCATTTGAGCCCCATTGGCAATATATATCGTCTTTGTACTTTGATATGTTTTCTAATATCTCAGTACTTGGTGTTCCAGGATATGCAGAAGCAAAAGTTATTCCTGCTTCATATGCACCCCTGGCTACTGCTTCATTCCCTGAAAGTAGTTCTTTTTGCATTTTACCTCCTTTGGGTTTTTTGATAATATTTTTGTAAACAATACCTAAATTTAGGGGTTTTTTAACATTTTGTCAAGAAAATATTTCTATTTTGATTATGATAAAAGTCTTACATATATAATCAACCAGAATAAGTAATTGATTTCATGTAAGTTTATTGATAAAATATTTTCAGAAACGGCTAATGAAAAAAATAATTTTTATTATTGTCATTTTTAATATTTTTAACTATTCAATCTTCTGTAAACAGAATAAAGTAAACTTTTCAATAAAAATAGAAGGATTTTATACAAAAATCACTGATGAATACTCTTGTGACCAATGGGAGGAAAAATTCACTTATAAAGGTAGCTTAGATGCAAAACCATATGTAATTTATGGGCTTTCTGTTAATTATGGATTATATGGAAAAATATCTTTTCATATTGGATATAATTATGGAAAGAAAAGAATATCTAATTCATTTGAATTTCAAATCCCTAATCCCTGGTTTTATGATAAACAAAAAAATTATAAACAGGAAAACGAACCAATAGATTATAGAACACATATAATTGATTTAGGAGTAAGATACACTTTTTTGGAAAATAGAAAAATGTCATTTTATTTGCAAGGTGGAATATCATATTTTATTGTTAAATTTAGTACTTTTGATAATTGTGAATTTATATGGGAATATCCGGAAGGATTTACAGTAAATAATTTTGTTTGTAAAAAATATTCTCCCAAAACTATTGGAATTAATCTTGGAACAGGAGTTATATACAATGTTTTAAAATTTAATGCTGGAAATTTCTACCCATTTTTATGTTTAATAATAAAAATATAAGAAAATGATTAAAATAAAAAAGATCAATATATTCATTATTCTTATAATATTGCTGATGAATTCCAATCTATTATTAAATGGTCAGATGTTTAGAATAATAATGCCTCAGCCTCAATTAGATGTAGATATATATTCTTATAATAAAATTTTTATAAAATGGGATGAAATTAATATTGAGAAAAAAAAATTCGAATTTATAATCAGGATTATAAGAATTACAGGTATAAATGAAGAAATAATATCAGAATCAAATATTGCTGACAAAATATATATAGATGAAGATCTTGAACAAGGGATTCAATATAGTTATAAAGCGCATTTTATTTATCAGGGAGAAAAAATAAGTGATAATTCAGAAACTATAAAAATAAGCTTACCTGTAACAGAATATAGTTTTTATGTAGCTGGTCATGTTTATGGAGTACCGGGTGTAAATAGTGATGGAGTTTATCATCCTTTTAAAAATAAATTTGATTATATAAATTATCATCCTTATATTGAATTTGGTGTGTTTACAGGAGATATTGTGATTACTTCCAATATATATAATTGGGATAAAATTGATATAGATTTAGAATTATTAAATAAGCCAGTATATTTTTCTTATGGAAATCACGATTACACTGATCCCTCTTTATTAATTTCAAGATATGGTCCTACTTATAAAAGCTTTATATATAATAATGATCTGTTTTTAATATTAAATAGTGAAATAGGTCCACACAATATAAAAGGTGATCAATTAAATTTTATAAAAAATGAGCTTGGTTCAGCAAATAATTTTCGAAATATTTTTGTTTTTGTTCATAGATTAATATGGATATCTGAGAATACTAAATATAAAATATTAGAAAAAAAAATTAATAGTACTGTTGGTTATGATTTTAATTCTAATTTCTGGAATGAAATTGAGCCTTTATTTCATGGATTAAAAGCACAAGTTTATTTTTTTGCAGGTGACCTGGGTGTTTCATGGGCTCTTCCTGCTTTTTATGATCATTATGATAATATTTGTTTTATTGCCAGTGGTATGGGAGGAAATCCAGAAGAAAATTTTTTAATTGTAAATGTAACTAATGAAGATTTAATTATTGAAATGATAAGTTTGCAGGATATTCAATTTAAATTTAGTTCTATAAAAGACTATAACCTAAAAAATATATCTAAAATAAAATTAGCAGAGCCTATTTTTCTTGAGGAACACGAATTAATTGATTAAATTAACTAAGAATAATAAATACCTGATCTTATTTTTCTCCTAAAAAAATTAAATTTTTTTATGAATTTGTTCGATCCATTTAATATCTCATTATACTTTTTTTGTAAATTTCAGAAATGATTTTATCTCTTTTTTTAATTAATTTTTTATTGATTGGAGAAAAGCCTTTATTTACTGAATTTTTGTCTAAAATCCCCATATATTTTCCAAAAAAATCTGCAGTTAAGGTTTTTGCATTGTAAAGAGACCAGTATATTTTTTTTCTTAAAGGGATCTTTAGCTTAAAAAAGGCTATAAAAGTTCTTTGAATAATCCTTATTAATATTGATTTTAAAACACCGAGTTTCCTTCTTACATAGTATATTCCAAATTCATCTATGCTTAAATATTGATCAATACACATTCTTTTCATCAAATAACTGAAACTTACTTTATGCCAGTGATAAAATTTTGCTTTCTTGGATATTGCAATACTCTGGTTGTTGAGTATCAACTTTTTTGCAAATAACATATCTTCACCATAAGGCACATCAGGAAATTTTAAATTTAGTAACATTTCTCTATCAATACAGGAAGAACAATTATCAAAGTTACACAGCCTTCTTCTTAATTCCGGAGGAAATTTGTTCCAGCAAAATTTCGAAATAGGTTCTGTTATGTCATCAAAATCTTTATACCACCCATTATGTAAATAGGCATCAACAGGATCGCAAGTTTTGCTGTCAACCTGACATACTCCATATGAAGCAAGGGCTTGATTCTTAAGTACTGGTTTTGTCAATTCTGAAAGGAAGTTCTCTCCAATGGGAATAATATCATCCGTAAAAAAAATAATGTATTTACCTTTTGCAATCTCTGCTGCTTTCATTCTTGTTCCACTATGACTGAATTCCCCTTCAGGCACATTTATAATCTTTTTGTTTTTTAGCTTACTCTTTTTGAAATAATCAATAGTCTTGTCTTTTGAGCTGTTATCCATAAAAATGATCTCATACTCATGCTCAAATTTTTGATCTAATATAGAATTAACGAGTCTTTCAATAACTCCTATTGAATTTTTTGTAAGTACAATAATAGAAAATAGAACTTTCATTTTTTTTGCCTTATATAGAAATATAATCTTTTAAGATTTTATAAAAAAAGGATTTTATCTTTATATCAAATGTCTCTCTTGTAAAGAGTTTGCTCCTTTTATATGAGTTTATACTCATATCTTTAGTTATATCCTGTTTTGTGATAAGCTTAATTGAATATATGATCAATTCAGATATTGATTTAACTCTGAAGCCAGAAATATCATGCTCAACAATCTCTCTTTGGCCTCCTCCATCAAATACTATTGGAACAAGTTTATTCTGCATGGCTTCAACAATAGTCATACCAAAATGTTCAATTAAAGAAGGATCTGTTTGATCAAGACCACAAAGATGCCAGAAAATTTTTGATTTATTGTATAAAGATTTTAATTCATTTGCTGATGTATTAATTATTATTTCAATGTTTGTTGCTTTATTGGATTTAATAAAATCTTGAATCTTTTGTAAGTATTGATTATCTTTTTGACTCCCTCCTGCTAAAATAAGTTTCCAATTTTTTAATATTTCAGGGTACTTTTTATTTAATTTTATAAAAGCTCTTACCATTTCCATCTGTTTTTTACTTCCACTTATTTCAAAGCGTGCAACTGACAGGATAATATTTTCTTTATCAGTTTTATCAAATGATGTTTCCATATCAACAGGAGGGTAAATATGCTTGTTAGGTTGAAATTTCCATTTCTTCTTTATCCACTCTGCAGTGTATTTACTATTAAAGATTACATGTGAGTATTTATCAGCATAAAAATAACTGGTTGCCCTTCTTTCAGGAAAATGACATATTATCATTGAGATGTTTGATAGGGGATAAACCATCTCATTCATACTGTTATTAATAAAAATATCATAATTCCCTGTTTCCTTACTTATTACATGAAATGGGTTCTCAATTCTCTTTGAAACCATTCCAGGGTCAATATGTGATAAGTTTTTTTCAAAAAATGGAATTTTTATGATTTTTATTTTACAATTCGAGAGATCTAAATCGTACCATTTTAAAATGTTCTGGATACTAATTTCTCTATTAGAGATCAAAGTAATGTCAAAATCTTTCTGAAGGGCATTTGCAACTGTAAGACCATATTTTTGACCCCCACCTATAACATGAAAAGTGTGATCATAAATGGCAATAGATGGCTTTCTTATCTTTAAAACAACTTCAGTTCTCAAAATAGTATTAAATGCCCCTTGAATTCCTGATTTTTCAGCAATTTTATATATCTCTTTTTTAAATTCTGTAAGTTCTTTGGAAGGATTATTGATTATATTTTTTATTATTTCTCTCTGTTTATCATTAATATTTATTTCCATTTAACTCTTGCTTTAAATCATTACTGTTTATTCTTGTTTTTATCAAGAATCGACTCAATTTTTTCATGCATTATATCCTGGTTTTGTTCTATTTCTTTTATTTGTTTTTCGATATCTTTCAATTTCTCTTCGTTTTTCCTGAAACGAATAAAGGATGCAAGATGAAAAGCAACCAGTTCTTCATTAAATTTTCTCTGTTTTTCCAGGATCGTATTTGTATAAATATTCGATAATTTCATAAATAATCTTTTTACAAAAACAATTGGTTTACCAAGTATTTTCCTATGTGAAGATATTGATCGTTTATCAGGTCTTGGGTCAATATCTTCATTTAAAAATGATAGGCGGTTTCCCATCTCATTATCAAGTTCTTTTTCAGATAATTCCCATAAGTTAATTTCAAAATCTCTATCAATATCCTCTTTTATAAGTTCTTTAATATCATTGATTTCTTTTTTTTTATTATAAATTTCTTGTTTTATATCCTTTATTTCATCTTTTATCTTTTTTTCCATTATAAAATCTCAGAGAGATATATATCATTTTTCTATTATTTTAACAAGTATAAAAAATGGGATGCTATTTTAGTCTAATTGTCCTTGAAGTTGCACTATTCCCACAAGGGAATCATTGTAACGCTCTTTATATTTTGAGAAGATCTCAACATCTTTTCTTGTGTAATATGGCTTGGCTTTGAGTTCTTTTTTAAGGCCTTCAATACCTTCTTTTGCAGCTTGTTTTGCAACTTCAGCCATTTTCCTCATACCCTCTTTCTGTTGTGATGTTAGATAGGTTTCCTTAGTTAAATCTCCTAAATCTGCAGTTTTAAGGCTTGTTTCAATGCTCATAAGTAATTTATATAAAAAGTCAACCTTAGGTGCACGTTTAGCAATTTCAACAGCTTCTTCTAAGTTCTCAAAACCAGCTTCTTTTACAAGCGCTTCTATTTGTTCTTTAGTTGGACGTGCAGCATCGATTTTCTTTTTTATCTCTTCCTGCATTTTGTTTATTTTCTCTTCATCTTTTGTGCTCATTGCTTCTATTTTTTTCCCCATTTCGTTCGAAAGTGTTCCCATGGTTTTTCCAAATTCATTAAAGATTTTTTCTACCTGTGGAGCAGCTTTAAGCAATTTTTTCCAGGATTCTTCACTTACATATGGTTCTCCTTTACTTAAAACATCTTCGAATTCAGCAATAGCATGTGTTGGAAAATATTTATCTTTATTACTTTTCGTGGTGGCAACCTCTGTCTTGCTTTCTTTAACTTCTGCAACTTCCTGAGTCGTTTTCACATCTTTGGTTACTTGTTCATCCTTTTTTGTGGTTGAACCATTTTTAGAACAATATACTGATAAAAAAACAAAGAGTATAATAATTAAAAATTTTTTCATTTTCCCCTCCAGATTTATACTAAAAGCCTTAAATTAAAATGTCAACAAATATTTAAAAAAAAATCAAAAAAATTAGTCTATTTTATTGACAATTAACTTCTAATGGATGACCCCAGAATTCACACGCCCCCGTGCGGGAGGACAACAGCCATAGGCTTTTAGTGAAATTTACCTGCTAGATTTTCTTATATATTTACCAGCGGTCATGTGCGGTTACTATGCTATCTACTCCGTAAATCTCATGGGAAAGCATAAGGTCGATCAAATCGAGAATTTTTTTTCTCGCCTCCGCGTTCGATTCAGATGATGTGTATTCGCGCTTCAGAAGATCCTGGAGCTGATGCACATCGGTACTGAGCCGTCTATGTTGATCGCCTTTCTCCGTAATATCTGTGATGACTTGTTGAGTCGCTTCAATAACAAGATCAAGCACGTCACAAGTAGCATCTTCCAGCATGTGCAAAATAGAGAACCCGTTATCCGGGAAAGCTGGTGATTTCAAAAACACAGCCGCGAGCTCTCGATATAACTCAACTTCTTTTGCTTGAACATTTCTGAATGCGTTTGCAGCTTTATTGCGAACTTGCTCATCTTCATCGAAGAAAAACTCTTTTAAAAGGGCTTCGGTGCGATGCCTATTCTCAGCCCAATTTATTGCATCACCTGTAACAGCAGACAAAAGCCGTCGATGATCAATGCTTACAGAAGTCAGATTATCGGCTTTGTCAATGTAGGCTTCGTTTTGAAAGCTTTCGCAGAACACAAGCCATGCTCCTATTAGTTCTTTTGTTTCGTCCCCGCTTTTTAACAGTTTTGTGACAAGTTCGTCAGCGAGTTCTGGTAACCAATAGAAAATATACGGAAATAAGTGAATACCAGTATGGGTAATGAGTGGAGAAAGGCGCGTTGCATCGTATTGGTGTGGCGTACCATCCGGAAGGATAATCAACCTGCGAATTGAATCAGAAAAACGCTTCTTGTTCATATTGAATAAAGGTGTCAGCGGTTTCATCATACAGCATCGCACACTGATTAGTGTCTCTTTCTCAAGAGCGATTTCAATTGCTTTCCAGACTCGGATCTCTGTCTTTGGAACTTTCCACAGAATAGAACCCAATGCTTCCCACGCCCTACCACGCGCATTGATACCACGGATATGAAAACACTCACCTCGTTGAACGAGCATATTGATGTCTATTGTTTCGCGTTCTGTATTCTGTTCATCTGAATCTTCATTCTCATTCGCTTCTCCGTTCAGGGCATACCAAACCAATATTTCTAGTATTTCAGAATCGCCAGCGACATGAGGATGTCTTTCGAGTAACCGAGCGATATCACTGCCAAAAGGCTTATCTGGATGCTGGTGAGCACGTTTAATTGCTTGAGTTAACGATATATCAGAAGGAGCTTCCGCCTCTGCCAAACCCCATAGAATATTTTCGGTATATGAGTGGTGAGCTGTGTCAGGGATTTTCAGACTTAAATCTGAGAACCGAATTGGGTCTTTTTTGGTAGCTTCCTGAAGTTCTCTAGCGAGCTCTCTCGCTCCGCCATCAATAAAATTGCGACCTCGACGTCTATCTTCATCATTGTCGTAGCGTTTTATTACAGACAACCAATGATGGTCTTTCATCCTATCACATTGTGCCCGCTTGATTGGAGAACCAACACAATGCAACTCCATATGGTTTGGCTCCGCAATTTTTTCTTTTGGAAATTTTCGGCGGAGTCCATACAGGCGTGACTGAGTAACCGAATTGAGCAACTCTTCACCTATTGTTTCGAGAATACACCATTGCTTGTATCCTGAGAGATTAAGGTAACGTATGACTCTCTTTTTTGTCCGAAAGGGTTCTGTTTCGCCCTTCTGATTGATTTCTCTAAGAAGGCGAATAGCAAGATCGATTTCCGGGGTATGGTCGAGAATAGCCTGTTCAACAACCTTCTTCTCTCCAGAATTTAGATGCGGCAACGCCACATGGCAAGTATGGGCAAACGACAACCAATCAGCTCCATCCCAACCGGCACCAAAAACCATTTCGTTGGTTACAAGCGTGGATAAACGGTTCCCAAAAACAGTTGGGTTGGCTTGAATTATTTCTAAATGCAAATGCATCAGGCATTCATGCTTATAGGGATCAAGTTTTTCAAGATAGATGGTTGCTGTCTCTGGATCTTCTTGAGCAATTTTCTTGAGAGATGTACGGTACATTCCCAGAAATTCATCAAATCCGAAACGATGTCCCGAGTATGTTCTATAATTAAAATTGTACCAGCTTCCCCCGGTTTCACCTTCCGCAATCACCATGTCAATCGAACGGACTATTGCGTCAGTCGTCCCTAGCAAAAATGTTTGCGGTGTTTTTTTTGCAATCTCGGCAAGAGAGTGGGTGTCAATCGCTTTCAACTCGTCGTGCTCAAACGGATTACACCCGGGATTAAATGCAAACCAAGCCTCGAAAAGCGAATAAAGAATGCGCCCACAACGCTCAGGTGATTTTTTTCCCCATGTATGTAGCAACATCATAATGCGATGCCCTTGATCCTGGAACAGATCGTTGGGGTGCGAATTGATTACATCTTCGCATAATTGCAGAAGATCATCATCAGGTTTTCCACGTCTAACAAAACCGAACCAATTTAGGAGTCGTTTTGCACGTTCCGTATCGCTGCCCCACCAAGAACGTAATAGACTTGCGACTTCTGCTGGCCGTTCCCCTGCAATATTGGAAAGCCACCACAACACCATTTCAGCACGTTCTTTGTCGTCACCGTCAATTTGCTTTGGAATCCAACTTTTTTCATTCAGCAAATCAAACCATGCATGAGTGGACAAAACCGCATTACGGAAAAGCAGATGGAACTTTCCGCTTTGCTCATCAAATCGAGAAATTATCTCAAATTCCTGTTCACTAGGTTTTTCGACAGAGTTTAACCATTGGCAGATAGCAGTCTTAATATGAAAGCGAATATCGTTACTTGAAAGAACCGACGAAAGTTCGATGAGATAACGCTGAAAATCATTTTGCCTTAAAGCTTCAAGAATCTGCCGTACTTGTGTCCGCCGAAAAAGATGCTGTTCTGTTGCTGTAAGCAGATCAACTAAGCTCACGTCTTGATTTACAAATGCTCTTGCATAGATATGATCAAAAAAGCTCTCGTGGAAAAAATTAACTTGACCACGAGACGAAATAATCAATCCTTCGGATGTCAAAATATCGACAGCGCCTAGAAAGGCATCCAAAACCGAAACTGGAGCACTCAATTTTTGCCGCTCGCTCATCCAATTACACATGACTGTCAATGGCTGGACCAGTGACCAAGGCGGTTTTCGTTCTTTTGTTATGGTGCGCTGTTTTTTCTCGATCAGTTTTTCGTGCAAATTTGATCGGGAATAAAATGAAAATTCCGAATCATCGATTTCCAGAAAAACTGCAAGATTAATAGGTAAGCGAAGCAATTGGCGTTGTGGTTCATTTAACGAAGATGCATCAACGTCTTTATTTTTCAGAAGCGGCTCGATATCTGCTTTCCAATCAAGTAAGGGGACATCAATCGTTTTTGCTCGATTAGCCTCTTTCAGTCTCTTTAACCTCGGATCACTATCCAGATCAAATGTTCGGCACACAACGACAATTCTAACACCTCCGAAATTGTGCGCATCGGTAATCAGCCGAAATATAACTTCTTTAACCTGTCCATCACGGCCCGATACCTCGCTGACAGCATCAACTTGATCAATAAACAGAATGGAAGGTGTGGTTGGGAATGTCCCCTTCAGAGTGCTGACAGGGCCTTCTTCTCTGCCTGTCAGTTTCTTTCCGAGTTCCTCCCTTGTGCCGCACGATAAATAGTGGTCAACTCTAAGTGCTAAATGAGGAACGTTGAGTTCACGGAGTTGCTCGATTACACCACGTACAATACCCGATTTTCCAGAACCAGCAATACCCGTCAACAACACTAATTCTGGACCATCAGATTTGAGTATTTCATCGACAAGAGTGCCTGATTGACCCCTGGGAATCGTCTCTCCACCTGCGCCAAAAGGTGTATATGTTTGAAGATATGCTTCGGTTTCATCTTTCAACCGCTGTTGAATAGTAGGGTCAAACGCCCATTCCTTAAACTTCAGCACCCCTTGTAATTTTATAGCATTTCGTGCAGATTCTGACGTAAGGGTTTTATTAAAATTATTTTCAAGGATATCTCGAAGATTAGGATAAGCAGCTTTCCCGCCACTTTGGAAGTATAGATCATCGTGAGATTCAATAAATAAGTCCAGGTCTATTTCAGAAATGATTCTAACATAGCTTCGTTTAAGCCAGTCGAATGCGACTTCATCGGGCTGCTGCCACTCATTTTTTAATTGCTGAAAGGAACCATTTTGATCCCCAGAAAGTATTTCCGCATATTGTTCATGTGAGTTTGAAATCCGCGCTTTTTCTGTAAGGGTTCTAAAATCTTTAGCATTGTCTTGAGAGACAAAATAGCAATATGCCTTCTTATCTGCCAATAACCGATTAGCAAATGCTTTTAATACTCCCTCTTTCTTAAGAGCATTTATTGTCCAGTTTCCTTTTGGAGCATTAACCTTGGTTTGATGCCACTCTGTAATTTCCCCACGAGCAATCGCAAATTCGAAACCTTGATATTCTGTTTCAACACCTTCGAAATTCAACCAATGTGCCTTGTCAGCAATTACATCCATTAGAGATCGGACCAGCCACTTCGCTTCGTATCGATTTCCGAGTTTATCTGCTATTCCACCTGGTATCATTTTAGGTCAGTCCAAATATTAGTTTTCATCCTAATGGGAAAAGACAATTTTATTTCACTCATATGCTCTTTATTGGACGACTGCATTTGCTGCCACAACAGAATACATAACGGTGGAAGTGAGAAAAAAAATAGAGTCATCCATTAGTTATTAGTTTATTTTAAGAATTAATCCGAATTTGCGATAAAATGCTATGAATTAAGGAAGATCCTATTTGTCCAGGACTTACATTTATTCCATCCTTTTTTTTATAATTTTCTGCTATTGATTCTAATTTTTGCCAATCCCCTTCAATTAAAGGTATTTTATTACGCTCCTTTGTTGCTCCTCTTAATTTTGGGCGTCCTCCTGTTGAAATTAACCTTTTTAAAATAAACTTACGTAAAGTAAACAAAGAAATAGGATTCCTTTTAGGGTCTATTTTAATCCCGATTTCTTTTGCCCCTAAAGTATCTGCAATAAGTCTATGACTGATCCTTTTCTGATTTTTAGTTGTATCTTTAATTGTTTTTGTCATTTTTCCAAACCTCCTTATTATTTCTTATCAAAATTTGAAATTCTAAAAAATTTTCCATCAAACTCAAATACAATTTCTCCTTGATTACTTTCACGACCAAAACAGTGTAAAAATTCTCTGAGGGATTTTAAATTATCCAAAAAATTGTCCGCTTTTATATATGTGTAAACTATTGTAGTTTTTTCCCAAATTATATCCTCATCTCTTAAAGATGAAATGTCTTTATCATTCTTCTGAGGTATTAACCAACTCCCATCTGCCGGTGGTAATGAGGTTGCCCCCCCTCCTATGATTGTAAGTAAAGCTCTGGCCCTTTTTATCCAAGCATCAAGTTTTTTTATTTTATTTCCATTTTTATCTTTGTTTGGAATATATAATGCTAATTGTTGAGTCGAGGGTTCTTCATCAGCACCCAAAATTTTTGCTAAGCTTAATTTGATTGTATCTAATATTTTATCTACCATATTTCTCACCTCATTCTCTAATATAAATATAATACTTTTGGGGTCAAATGTCAACATAAAAAATAAATAATTAAGATATCTCTTTTTAAAACAAATGAGAACGGTTGAAATGTTTAAAAATATAACAGCAGCTAAAGTTGAATATTTTTTTAAAACCAGATAAAATAAAAAAAATTAGTCTATCTACTTGACAATTAACTTCCAATGGATGACTCTTATAGTCCTCCTAGGAGGAAGGAAGGTAATTCTTCCATTTTTTCATCTCACCTATTGACATTCAGGTAACTTTTACCTATATTTAGATCAAAGGATGTAAAACGATTTTCCTATTTTGTGTTAAAGGGGGTTGGTATGAAATGTCCAGAATGTGGGAAAAATTTTCCTCAAGATAACAAATTTTGCCCTGGCTGTGGGAAGAAAGTGTCGGATTTTATTTGTAATGCAGTTAATCAGTCAAAAAACAAAAAAGGAGTATATTTAACAAAAGAAGAAGAAAAAAGAAAAGCTGAATTATTGAAAAAGGGTACACCTACATGGCAAATGATTTTGTTATTAATTATATTTGTGGGTGGATTTTATGCAACTTTCATTTATGATTCACCGAGTGATAAAAAACCTGTTTCGGTTCAAAAACCCAAACGTCCCGAAATGAATGCATTTGTAAGATATTACCAAGGAATGATTGAAGTCACTAATAGAAACAATTACGACTGGACGCCCAAAGAAACATGGGAGGGTAAGGCTATCAAATTGGAAATAAACGATAAGTTTACATATTACTATAGGGGTAAAATGAAGGCAGGACAAACTTACAAAATACCAATTCTCAGCTTTTCTAAAAAAGATGGCACAAGGTTTAATATATTGATTTATAAACTTAAAGTAATTTTGATAACAGGCAGTGAAGGTATAGAGATTTTGAATTGGAATTAAAAGTTAGAAATAAATAATTAAAATAAGGAAGACCTATGAAAAAAAGTAAATTTATATTGTTATTTGTTATGGGAATTTTATTATTTTTCTGTAATACCAACAAAATTGATGAAATCATTAATATACCAAAGGACTTCAAGCCCCAATATTCAATTGTTGAGACAGAGGATTTAAGCTATCAGTATGTCAAAAGGATTTCGGTAAGAATAACCGTTCCTAAAGGTTTATCAAAACCAATACTTGAAAATAACATTAAGCATGCAATAAAAAAGGCATACAATGATCAGGAACCTAAACCAAAAGTAATTTGTGTTTTTGCTTATGAACTGGGCACCAATACTAATGACTATTATACTGCCGGCAAATGTAATTTTGCTCCCTTTGGAGATTGGTCAAAGGCAGATCAGGATGTTCCTATGGATCAGTATGACTTGAAGTTTGAATTTTATGATGAATATTTTGGAAAAAAACCAAAACCTAAAAAAGTAAAAGTAACCAAGGAAACAGCGAAAGAATACAATGTTGATCTTAATATAAGGAAAATTGCATCGAGAACCTTTGTGGTTAATGCTAAAACCAATTTTCCTGATGGTACTATCTTACTTGTATCAGTTGGTAGAGTCCATTACTTGAAAGGAAGAAGTTCAAAATACTCGGGAGATTTATTTTCTAAAGATATAAGGGTCAAAAACGGGCTTATTAGTACAAAAATAATAATTAATGATAAGAAATGGTACAATGAACATTATTCAAAGCAAAAGAAATTAGGAAAAGACCTGATACCGGATATTGTAAAAATTTCTAAAAAAGTCAATTTTGATGTTTTGTTTTCACCTAAAAGGCAAAAATCCGAAGATATCCTTAGAATACTCGGGAAAGATGGTGAGTTTATTAAAGGGAGAGGAATTGATAAATCTTATTCATTTAATACGATGAGGGTATCCAAAGAGATCAGTATTGCTTTTTTTATTTAGATCATTTACTTATTTTTAAGTTTGCCTATTGGCATTATATAAAGTAGCCCTTCTCCTTTTTCAGAAATGTGTTCATCATTTTTCCTAAATCTATTGACAATGAACAATAATTCTCCTAATATTTCATTAAGATGAAAAAAGGATTTTCCTATGGTGTCTTCCGTTGAAGAACATTCACAATCTTGAAAGAGAGAGATTAACTTGTATATATTAAAAAATGTATAAGGATGAGTTAAAGGAAGCATTATACGAAAGAGATGGAGAAAAATAAATATGATATTTAAAAGGTTAAAGGAAGAATATGATTCCTACGAAAGTTTAAAACAGATCTGGGAAAAAAGGTCAACAATATTTATTTTAGAATTAATCTGGGTCATATTCATTTTATTTATATTTGTTGTAAAATATATTGATCTAAATTTCAAATCCATAAAGGGGATTATAACAAATTACATTGCGCTTCGAAATTTACTGGCAATTTATGTTTTAATAGCATTATTGATATTTGTGATATGGTATTTTAAGAGAAAAATCCCAAATATCCCTAAAGATAGAATTGGTATAATTTTTGCGATATCCACAAAAAATCTAAGAAAAAAAAACATAATCAAAGAAGATTTTATCAGGAGAATGAAAACAGAGATTGCTTCTATTTCAACAGATAGATATGTTGTTGAAATACTTTCTGAATATCGATCATCTTTAATAATTGAGCCAGAAAATGAATCGGATGTATTAAAAGAGACAAACAAATATCTTAAAAGATCTAATGCTAAATTATTAATTTTTGGAATTGCTCAAGAAAGGAATATGGCAGGGAAAGAGTATTACAATCTTATTTTAAATGCAGTCATCTCTCACCCAAATATTGACAAATCTATAAGTGTACGGATCGGACATGATATGAGATTGGCATTACCAGAAGAAACTAGAATACCTATAGAAGACGAGTTAAGAGGCTTTGAAATTGTATCTTCACTATATGGAATTTCGGCGAAGTTGTTTATTGGAATTGCAGATTATATTTCCCAAGATTATAGAAGGGCAATAAAAATTCATAAGTTGGTGCTAAATGAATCTGAAAACAAACCTGTAACCACTGAACTAGAAAAAACAGTACTTTTAAATATAAAAAATATTTCTAAAAAAGCTCTAATTGGCGAATGTATAGAACTTGTTATTAGTCATTATAGAAGGACAGGTGATTATGAAGGTATGTCTGATGTATTGGACTTAGCGAAAGAAATTGACCCCAAAAATAAACCGATGGCGCTAAGCAGGGCCATTTATTATTTTCTAAATGGAAGAAATATCAAAAAGTCATTAAAAGAACTTGAAATTGCCAAAAACACAAAAGATTATACATGGGCTTATAGCATGGCATTCATAGAGGGATATGTAGGCAATTTAGATGAAGCATACAAATTATATCGAAGGGCATCTGAAAAGAAGTCAGTTCTGGATTCGTATATTCAATGTGAAGAATTTATATATAAAATCATTGAGGAGGAACCAGATAAAATCCAGTTATATTATTGCCTGGGACTGCTTATGTATATGTCAAGGGAAGACATGAAGCTTGCTAAAGAGAATTTTGAAAAATTTATAGAGCTAGCTGAAGAGAGAAAATTATTTAATGAACACGTAAATCATTCGAAAAATTATTTAAACAAAATAGAATTAATAGGAAAATAATAAAAATAAGTATGAAAGTGATATACAATGAGCTATATGTCAGATAACTCTGAATCAATTATCTCTTTATTAAAAAAGAAATTAGACCTTAAAGGATTAGACAAAGAATATCGTGTACTTGAAATTGGAAGAAGTGAAATTATAGAAGTAGAATACGACAGTTGGGGGCGGGGACAGTATTATAATAATTTATATATTGAAATTCCGATTGAATTTTTTATTGAAATTGAGGTTGAAATTTCAAAAATTGAAGAACTTTTAAAAAAAGAACTGGAATCATTAAACAGAGGTGATACAGGCGAGCATATCAGTTCAATCACAATAAATGCATCAAAAGAAACATCTCCTGCAGGAATTCCTTTATCAAAAATAAATAAAACTAATGGAGATTCTCTTTGGGAAAAAGGGAATTTTAGACTCTTTCTTAGTCATGTTTCAACTTCAAAGAAATTAGCACATGAATTAAAAGAAGATCTTCTTAAATATGGGGTGTCAGCATTTGTAGCACATGATGATATAGAACCTACTTCTGAATGGCAACTAAAAATTGAGGAAGCACTTCAAAGTATGGAGGCACTTACTGCAATAATAACCAAGGACTTTCAGAGTAGTTTTTGGTGCGATCAAGAGACTGGAATTGCAATAGGATTAAAAAAACTAGTTGTTCCTGTCCGTATGGGTGCGGATCCACATGGATTCTTAGGAAAGTATCAGGGACTATCTGGTTTTGATAAAGAAGCTATCCAAATTTCAAAAGAAATCTTTACTGCATTGACCGGACATGAATCTACAAGAATTAAAATGGCATTAGCGGTAATTCAACTTTTTGTTCATTCTGATTCATATTCCAATGCCATATTTAACATGAGTCTTCTTGAACAACTTCCTGTAATAACTCCAGATATGGCAGAGCAACTAAAAAAATCAGTTAATGAAAATTCACAAATAAATGGGGCTTTTGGTATTTCTGAACGTGTATCTCAATTACTGAATAATAAGGGCTATAAAACTAGGTGATTATTTTCTTAAAATGTTTTAAAAATCTTATCTGCAGTAATAATCGAACTTTTTGGAGAATTTTCCACAGTAGGGGAAAGCTAAAGGGGACAGTTAATTTATCTTACCTATGTTAACCTGTTTTTTCTGGGGCTGTCATAAATTGCCAAAATTTTCATTTTTACACAAATTTTTGATTTCTAAATGTATCAGTACAGATTATATTTATCAAGGATGATAATAACAGAAAATTAAATATCCAAGGAGCGGATATTTTAAGATTTTAAGTTTTATTAAAAATATGATATAAATTTATTTTATATTGGTTTTTTAAACAGAATCAGGAGATTTTTAATGAAAAATAAAAATAAGTCAGAAAAGATGAAACATGCAACTGATATGTTACTAAAAGAACGTAATTTTATTTCAGCTATTCTGGAAACTACTGGTGCACTGGTTGTCCTTTTTGATAGTCAGGGGAGATTTATTCGAACCAATGAAGCGTTTGAAAGAATCACAGGTTTTGAAATAATTGATATTGTTGGCAAAACATTTTGGGAAGTTTTGTTAATACCGGACGATGTGGAACATATAAAGGGAATATTAGATAAAATAATGTCAGGAGAATTCCCCGTTGAATATCAGAGTAAAATTGTTACCAGAGGAGGCAAGACACGATCGATTGTATGGTCAATAACTGCACTGAAAGATGGTAGAGGGACTATTGAATATATTATTGGATCCGGAATTGATATTACAGAAAGCATGGTTGTTAAAGAGCTATTAAAAGAGACCAGTCAGAACCTTATTCAGAGTGAGAGGAAGTACAGAAGCCTTATCGCCAATATGCCGGGTGCCGTATACCGCAGCAGATTAAGTAGTGAGGATTCAGTAGAGTTTTTAAATAACCAGATTGAAGAAATTTCGGGATATCCGGCATCCGATTTTTATCAGGATCGGAAGAGATCGTTTAAAAGCATTGTCTATCCAGATGATTATGAATGTTTAATGAAAACCATTCAGAAGGGAATTGATAAAAAAGAACCCTATAGAGTTGAATATAGGATCTTACATGTTGATGGTTCGGTTCGATGGGTATCTGAGAGAGGTCAGGGCATTTTTGATGAAGATGGACAGGTTTTATGGATTGATGGAATGATTTTTGATATTACTGAACGAAAGAATCTTGAGAAAGAGAGAGAGGTAATGATCAGGGAACTGACCGATGCATTGAATAAGGTTAAAACACTTCGAGGGCTTTTACCCATTTGTTCGAATTGTAAAAAAATCAGGGATGATAAGGGGTACTGGAATCAGATTGAAGAGTATATAAAGGAGTATTCAGATGCGGAATTCAGCCATAGTATTTGTCCGGAGTGTGCTCAAAAATTGTATCCTGAGTTTTATAAAAAAAAATCGGAATAATCAAAATGAATCAGATTTTTCTAAAAACATATAAATGAAAGGAGATTATAGGATGAGAAAAGAAATAAAAGTTATTTTTGTTTTTGTTGCAGTTATTATTATTTTGTTTTTATATTCATGCTCGGGAAAGGGAGAAGAGAAGAGAGATGCTCAAATAAATTCTTCTGAAAAGATTTATGAAAAAAAAGAACTAGGAGAACCAGCAACTCAACCCTCAGGGGAACAGAAAGTTCAAGAAAAATCGGTTAATAAAGCTGTTTGTGTAAATATAGTTCGGTTTTCATTTACAGATGAAGTGGCTAAGGTTAAAGCTCCTGCAGGTAAAATATTTCTGGTTCTTGAAACCAAATGGGAAAATATTCATCCAAAACAGAAGATTGAGAAAAGCAAGCTAGAAGGAAAAAGAGATCACACAATGGGAATGAAAAAATTAATGCAGGGTGGAGAAGAGAAAAAAGAGGAATATGTAGATGCTGATGTAGCATACATGGTAAGAGAATTTGTAAATCATGCTTATATATTAGCTGATGGAAAAAGTTTCAGTATGGATAAAACCACAGCTGAGATTCCAGAAGGAATTAATCCCAAAGGTGATTTCATCCTTCCAAAATTTGGTGATACAAAAAAAGTTAAATTTGTTTTCCTGCTTCCAGGTGATCATGAGAATTTGGCATTCCATTTTTTTGATTATAATTACGGACATATTCTAATTCCAATCAAAGGGGATCCACTCATTGCAAGAGGTAAGGATCAACTGAAGGGAAAATTTCTTGGTGAAATTAAAAGTGATTTTGTCAATATCAATGCTCTTGAGATCAGATTTTCAAATGAATATAAAGGTAAAAAAGCACCTGACAGCTGGCATTATGCTCTGGTTGATCTGGCAGGAAAGAGCCTCTCAGGACAAAGGGTGAAAGACATAGTTCAGATTAAGCCAGAATCTTATGTCTGGGTCAGTACTGAAGAGGGTTATCTTTACTATAGCTGTGGCGGAAGCACAACAGATGAGGGATTTATTCGCTTTACACCTGAGGTTTATCAGCAACAGAGCGTGGCTTTTCTATTGCCTGATATAATTAAAAATATTAACCTGGGTATCCGGATACGCAATCAAGTGTTTGTTTTGAATCTTAGTAAAGATTTTAAAAAGAAGATTCCCAATCCTATTGAGTCACATCGGGATGGAGATGTGATGGAGGTAATGGTCTATGGGATTGAAAAGAGAGATAATAAGATTATCCTTAATCTTGGGATTCAATCTCTGGCCAAGAGCGGAGTGGAGATACAGAGAAAACAGCAGTTTATTCTGATTGCCAATGAACAGAAAATTTATTTGAATGATGATGAAACCAATTCAGGTCTTTTTCGTCCGCCTTCTCCCTTTGTAATTCCTCCAGGATTTTTTGTTCGTTTTGAACTTATATATACTTCTGATATATCTCCAGAAAAGCTTTATTTCAGGGGATTTAAAAGTGAAAAATATTTTATATTAAAATTTTAATTAAAACATTTTAAAACTAAGAGAGGAGTTAAATGGGGTTTAAACAAATTTTTAAAGATGGTTTTGGGGAGTTCAAGAGGCGTTCCAAAATAAAAAGATTAAAAAGAAAACTGACAATCAGAGAGAAAATATTTTCAGATGAATTAACTCTCCTGGGGCAGAAAGCCTGGGAATTAAAATTGGATTTAAGTGAATATAGTTGTATTACTGAACATATTATTTCTTCTCAAAATGATCTTGACAGTATTACTAAAAGACAGCAGGAACTAGAGAATCAGAGGGTACGGATTGAACAGAAAAGAGGATCAGAAAATGATAATTTTAATTCTCAGCTAAATGCAATTGAGGCTCGAAAAAAGGAGATTGATTTAAAATTAGTTGAATTGAATAAGGAGTCCAGAGAGATACAGAAAGAAATTGATAGGATTCAAGATCGCCTCAACCAGATAAAACGAGAGAAGGAAAAACTTGAATTAAAGATTTCGGATAACCAGACGACAGATGAAGAAAAAGTTCCTATTGAGAAAAAAATACAGTCTATAGAAGAAGAGAGGAATAATCTTGAATTAAAACCAGAAAAATCATCTAAAAAAAAAGATGAACTTCTGGAAAGTATGATGCCCTTTGAGGATCAGTCAAGCAAATTCCAGGCAAAAATTGATGAAATAAGAAAAGAGCAAAAAACTATATCAGAAAAATATGACCAGGAACTGAAAAAAACACAAAGAGAGATTTCTGATTGTCAGAAGGAGCAAAAAAAGGCAAATAGAGAAAAAATTGGTTATTTTCATAAACTTGGAAAGGCCCTTTTCTCTTCAAATTTTGTGAATAAATCGGTTAATACAGAATTGAGTACTGTAAGGAATGCAAGCAGTGAAATAAAGAATCAGGAAATGGATATTAAATCCCTTGAAGAGAGTGGAACTCCGGAATCAAAGAGGGCATTGTGGAAGTTGACGGGCCTTGTGGTTTTATTATTTGTTTTAGTCGCTGGGATTGTTTTTGTGGTAAGGATGATATCCCCTCAGGAGAATGGTAAAGAGAGAGATAGAATCAAGGAAAGGCAGGTGGCTTCTTTAGCGGAGAGAGGTATTAAATCAACATTGAACAAAAGGGAATTTGCAAAGGATTCTCAGGAGCAAGTGATAAACAAAAATGTACAGATCGATTGGAGTGATCTGGAAATATCAGAGCATACGCTGGAAGGATTAAACCAGATATCTTTTAAACTTGAGAATTTATTTCAGGAATTTGAAAATTCTGTTTCCAATTCAAAAAAAGAAATTTCAAGTGCTCAAAGAATTATGAGTGATATTGGGAAAGATAGTCCAGAAAAACTGTTTGGATGGGTTCGGGATAATACATTTTTTATTCCATATCAGGGATCTCTGAGAGGCTCTGAAGGGGTGTTAATAGATAGATTGGGCAATAGCTTGGACAGAGCGATTTTACTGCACAAATTATTAAAACTGGCTGGATATAACACCCGCCTGGCCAATGGGAGATTGACATCTGAGCAATCAAAAGAAATAATAGAAAAAATAATACCACCTCCGGATATAGATTCCTTTATAGATGGCATTCCCATCTTAGAATCGACCAGGGAGCTCATAAAAAGGTGTTCTCATGAATACGGTATTCCCCAAGATGAGTTATTTAAAACAATAAAAGAGAAAAAAATAGAAAAACAGCAAACAGTTGCAAAGATATCTGAAAGGGTGAATAAACTGACACCTCAACTGCTGGATCTTGTTAGAAATTTTCAGGACACAGATGTCAAAAAGATGAGACGAACCATGCTTGAATCTATCCAGGATCACTGGTGGGTGCAGTTTCAAAAGGACTCCAACTGGGTTGATTTGGATCCAACCTCACCAGATTCTTTACCAGATGAACGTTTAACTCAAAGTGAAAGATATATTCAGCCAGAAGAACTAAACGATTCTCTCCTCCACAGGATTACAATAAGGGTAATCATTGAACAATGGAAGGATAAACAGTTAAAGGAGTTTGTGGTGCTGAGCCAAGAGTTGCAGCCCTCAAAATGGATTGGTAAACGGATTGCGCTGGGACATCATCCTGCAGAGTGGCCAAAGTCTATAAATCTCTTTAAAGAGAAAAAGCCTTTAAGTGCCTTGAGAAAAAAAATACTGGATCAGAAAATATGGACCCCAGTATTGGTTATGGGATCAAAAAATGTAACGAGTTTGAGTTTCTCAGATACAGGAGAAGTAAGAAAAAAGGCTTTAAAGCGTAAAAAAGATGTAAGGAGTATTTTAAAGACATTCTCACTATCTGGCAGAGCCATGCCTGGGGAGGATTTGAAAAAAGATCATAAAGGAAAATCCCAATTAACGGCAGAGTGGATCGAATACGAGATTTTCTCGCCGGGAAAGCCAACCAGGAAAATACGGAGAGAGGTGTTTGATTTAATAGGACCCGGTTCCCGTTTCAAAAAGGAGATATCTATCCCAGTAATCTCTTTAAAATTGCAGATGGAAAGAAATCTGGCTCTCATGGGCCAAACTGAGATTCTGCCATTGTGCTGTCAGTTGTCAAAAACCTTTGTTGGGAATTTGATAAATGGAATCTTTCTATCCACCAAGAAAAACTTGCTTTCTATCTTAAAGGAGAAAAATTTAAAAAATATCGATTTTGTAATAGATAAAATGAATCAGTTACAGATGAAACAGATTCAACTTTATAGGCTGGCTCTTGAAAGATACAGTAAGGATAACATAATTGTTACTCCGAATATTTTAAGTTTTCATTCTTTCCTCAAAGAAAGCCATGATGAATTTTTTAACTTATACAATGCACTTGATATTGTGTCCAATGAGGTCTATCCTATCCTGAATAATAAACCTGAAAATTTTTTTCAGGTTCGATTGAGACAAGGAATACGTGATTCTATCACCGAATTAGTAGTTATGTCTCGTTATGGGGGTAAGGAGAATTTAGCTGAGTTGTGCAGAGAAATGGAAAGGAATGGCGTTATATGGCTGGCAGCAGATTCTTCTAAAAATATATCTTTACTTGAATCAAACCTTCCTGAAGATATTGTTGCCCGTATGAAAAAACAATTAAATCAAGGATTTGTTGTTGTTGCCCCAGAAAAGGTTGTTTTTATAAATAGTAAACCGGTTGTTATATGGTGGCGGATAGATCCCAGAACTGGAGATACACTGATTATAGGAGAAAAGGGATGGGGCCAGGCTATGGTCGAATATGTCGAAGAGGTAAACATTGTTATTCAGATGAAGGATATTGTTGGGTTTTATTCCAATCTCATGAAATGTGTTTATATGTCATCCGCTTCCTTTATGACAGGCGGTAAGGCAAATCGAAATCTCTTTTACAGGTGCGTTTTAGAGTTGATTTGCAGTAAGGTAAACAGCGCTGTCGAGTCATTTTTGGATATTGAAGCCGACTGGACCAATTTTATTCTTAAGCAGACAATCGGGTATATCTGGGGAGAATTTTGCAAAGCACTTTTTGGGAATTAGAATAAAAAAGTAAACTATTGAATTATATTGTTAGGAGGTAAAATGGGAATAAAAAAGATTTTTAAAGATGGTGTAAATGAAATCAAAAGAAAAGCAGAATTTCATAGAGCAAGAAGGAATCTTAAGGAAAAAGAGAATATTAAAAAAGAAAAATTAATACTTCTGGGTAAAAAGGCCTGGGAGTCAAAATTGGATTTAAAAAACTTTCCAGACCTTTATGAATTACTATCCAAGACTCAGAAAAACCAAGATGAGCTGGATGAAAAAGTGACTGGAATGAATCAACGAATGCAAGAGTATGAGAATAATAAAAAAGTTAAGAATTCAGATTTTGATAACCAAAGAAAAAGAATTGAAGAAAAGAAATCAAAGGTGGATTCAAAATTGAATGATGAGCAAAGTACTCTAAAAAATACCCAACTGGAAAAAGAAAAAGTTCAGAAAAGACAGAAACAAATTGAAAAAGAAGAAGAAGAAGAACAATTAAGTACAAAGATGTCTGATGCTCAAGCGACCTTAGAGGAAAAAACCGAATTTGAAAAAAAGCAAACACAATTAATAAAGGAAAAGAAACAACTTTCTGAAAAAATTGAAAAATCTTCTGAAACAATAAAATTATTGGATGAAAAAATTAAACCACTGAAAGAACAATCAACCCAGTTTGAGAATGAAATCAATATTATCCGAGAAAATCAGAAAGAGGAAATTGGAGAGTTTGATACACTAATATCCGAAGAACAAAAAAAACTTGATGAATGCAGGAAAAAACAGGAAGAAGTAAGCAAGCAGCAAAAACAGAATTTTTATCAATTGGGAATACAGCTTTCATCTGCCAGTACTGCAGATAAAATGGTTGCATCTGAATTTTCAGAAATAAAGAACATAGAAAAAGAAATTGAATCTATTAAACAGGAAATTCAATCTCTGGAGAACCGGGCTTCTGAATCAAAAGGGGCAATCTGGAAAATGGTTGGTCTGGCAGCAGCATTCCTGATTATGATTTTTGGAATTGTTTATACTGTTGGCGTTCTGTCAAAACAAAAAGTAACCAAACAAGATACTGTTAAAGAGGACAGAATAACAGTTTCAGAGATAGATAAAAGTGAAAAAAAGGAGATTCCTGTTTCTGATAAAGGTTTAGAAGAAAGTGAAAAAATTATGGAACCAAAGGAAGTAAACATACCTGTTGCTATCGGGGGGGCAGAGAATATGCTCTCCTCCCGCTCAAAATGGGAAGTGTGGGATAACATTAAGGAAAAGAAACATGAGGGGAAGTGGGAAATGAGATTAACTGAGATTTCAGGTGTATCCATAGGTGGAGAAAAAATTGCAACCATGCTTTTGGCCGGCGAAAAGGATTGGAATAACTATCGGATAAATACCACAGCTCTAAGAATCGGAGTGGGTGGAGAGAAAGGATTTCTGGCTGGTCTCATCTTTGGTTATCTGGATTCCAAACATTTTTATTTTTTAGGGTACAATTCCTCTGAGAATTGCTTTCAGATGAGTTGCAAGACCCCCGAAGGTTATCAGGTTCTGGAAACCTTCGAAGTAGAATTCCCGCCAAATAAAGAGATCTCCCTTCAGCTTGACTTTGCAGACTCCCGGGTAATTTTTATGGCTAATGATGAAGTTATTATTGATAGGTATGATAGCCGTTTTTCAAAAGGAAAATTCGGACTTGGTGCTTCCAATATGAAAACAGATAAAATACTTTTTGATAAGCTAAGCGTTCAATCAATCAAACCAGAGGATTTGCCTGCAAAATCCTTTTTAGATTTACTATCTTCCAAGAGGGGAGCAAAGCTCATTTCACCGTCAAACGGAATTTTTAATACTCTTATTGACCATGAAACAAACTTAAAAAACAAAAAAATGAATCCCAAAGGCAGCTTTGTTATTAATCTAAAAAAAGATAAACTCCCTTCAGAGGCAGTTTATACATTTTTCAACAATATGGAAGCAGAAGTGCACAAAGTAGGTGTCCAGCTGGGCAATTTTTTTTTCCCAAAAAATATTGAGTTCCTTATTTCAGAAAAGAGCGCAAAAAAGGGATTTAAATCCCTTGGCGTATTTAAAATAAAACCTGAAAAAAACGGCTACCAAGAATTTGCAATAGATCCGACAACTGGAAGATTCTTCAAGATTCGAATTCTATCTGCAGGCCCATCTGGCATGGATTCTCAGATGGAAAAGAAATTTATAGAGAAAATGGGGAGGCAAATTCTGATTGCTGAAATCTTTGTTTATGGATATCAGAAAGTCAAACATAAACCATCTGTGGATACTTTAAATGTTGAAAATAAAAAGGACAGAAACAAAGATATCCATTTTATAGAAGATTTTTTATCAGGAAACCTAAACAAATGGGAAGTATGGGTGGATCCAAAGGCAGATTCACCTAAAAGTGAATGGGGAGTGAATGTTTTAAGATTTTCTCCTGTATCATCCATGCTAATCAATGGAGAAAAGGAATGGAAAAACTATTCCTTTAAGACAAATATATTCCCTCTTTCTCCAAGAAAGGGAAGAGATGTACATGATTATGGGATTGTATTTGGCTACTTGGATCCAGAGCATTTTTATATTGTTTCCTACAATAAAAGATTGAAAAGGTTTGAGCTTAAAGCCAATTCACCCCAGGGATTTGAACTTCTTTCATTTGCAGAGATTAAGGGCCCAAAAGGAAAATTGGTGCCACTCCAGGTTGATTTTTTCTCAGGTCGAATAGCTTTTAAAGCCGATAATCAGACTATTTTTGACATTGATGAGAGTCGATATACATCGGGTAAAGCAGGTATCTTTACCTCTGGATCTACTCCCTATAAGCAGGGAAGAGGCGCTGTATTATTCAAGGATTTTAAAATGATCCCTCTGAATTCAGAAACATATCCACAGAGGGATTTTCAGGATCTTTTATCTTTTAGAAGGGGAGCCAGTGTTATTTATAGGTCTGCTCCTCCTGCAGGGCACGAGATGCAGAGGTTGATCAATCATTCATTAACAGAAGGAGACTATAAAGAAAGTGCATATATCCTGAGATTATCAGAAACCAAACTTCCCGAAGAAGCAGTATTCTGCTTTCCTCAAGGAAGATTTGCTGAAATTCATAAGATAGGATTTAAACTTGCGGGTGATTATTTTCCAAAAGAGATTAAATTTTTTACTTCCAACGAAACTCCCAAAACGGGGTTTAAACCCCTCACAACCATAACTCTTGAACCAAAAGCAAACAGCTACCAAGAATTCGAAACCCCTCAAAAAATTGCCAAGTACTTAAAAATTCAGATCACTGAAGGATACAATGCCAAGAAGATTTTTGTCCCGGAGATTTATGTAAAGGGTCATTTCAAAGAGCTTTCTCGTTTAAGGGAGACCAAAGAAATGTATAAGAAAACAGGGATTCGAGAAATTGAACCCAATAATTCCATAAAAGAAGCCCAAAAACTTCCCCTGAATATTTATCTGACTGGAGATGTTTCTCAGAAGGATGATGATTATTATTTTGTCTCTCTGTCAAATAAAAATGAAAAAGATGTGGTTTTGGTAGTTACCATCAAAAGAATAGGGATGATTAAACCAGGATTTACTCTGGAAACAGGTAAAGGAACCGCTATTTCTCCATCAAATATCCAGAGTGAAGGTGATACAATTACATATTTTTATGATGTAAAACCAGATGATTATTTTCTGAAACTGGTTCAGCCTGAGACTTACCTGACCATAGTTTATGATGATAGTGGAAGTATGAAAGAGAGCGTTCCAGTTGTTAAACGGGTTTTGAAAGGTTATCTGGATAGTCTAAAAGAGGGGATATTCCTCAAATTGATAAAATACACAAATAAGGTTTTTAATCTATCTGATTTTACCAGTGAGCCGGCGCTCTTAAAAAAGGCTGTTGAAAGTGAAGTTCTAGGCAGAGGTAATACAGATACTTTCAAAGGTTTGATGGCTGCCATTGAAAGCATCAAGATAAAAGACGGAAATCGTGCAATTATCGCAATTCTGGATGAGCTGGTTTGTCAAACCCGTGAATGCAAGCAACAGTATATCGAGCTATGGGATGCTATTCTGGATACAGGGATAGTCTTTTCCACAATTGGTGTTCAGTCTGGATGGCACGGAAAAACACGATATTTTGGAAACACCAACTATCAAATATTCAGTGAGTTTGCCTATGCAACAGGAGGAGAGTTTTATCATTCTCCATCGGATGAGTTAATTAAAAAGAGTGTAGACAGAATTTTTAAACAGATGACATCCCCTGTCCAGTATCTGGTAAAAGCAGCAATTGAGGAGAAAAAGGAGGAGGTTAAGAAAGAACCGAAAGTGAAAAAACCAGGGTCTATTCAGGTGCTATTTGAAAAAGGGGCAGAGAAAGAGATAGAGAAAAATATTGAATTGATTCTGGATGCGTCTAATTCAATGTGGGGACAGATTCAGGGTCGTAGTAAAATCGAAATTGCGCGCGAGGTTCTGATAAAGCTGGTGCGCGGACTGCCCGATAAAATAAATGTTGGTTTGAGGGTCTATGGACACAGATATAAACTGAAAGACAGACGGGCCTGTAAGGACTCAGAACTTATTGTTCAGATTGGAAAACTGAATAAAGATAAAATGATCCAGATAGTTAATCGAATAATCCCGAGAGGAAAAACTCCATTGGTTCATTCAATCCTTCAAACACCCGGTGATTTTGAAAACATTGGCAAAGGGACAGTAATTCTAATTAGTGATGGAATTGAGAGCTGCAATGGGGATATCAATTCTGTGGCATCGATTCTTAAAAAATCAGGACTCGATTTAAAGGTTCATATTGTTGGTTTTGATATCAAGGGGCGGCAGGCTCGGAAGCAGTTGGAGATGATAGCTGAATCCACTGGCGGACGATACCTTGATGCAAAAAATTCAAAGGAACTGCTTTCATCACTGGAAAAAACTCTCCAGTTTGAATATCGTCTACTGAATGATAAAGGAAAGATTGTGGTAAAAGGTTATGTTGGGGAAAAGGAGATTGAGGTAATGGAAGGAAGTTATACACTTCGCCTGATGGTTGATCCAGTCTTTTTGGAGAAGACCGTCGTTATTAGCCCTGAATCAAAACAGAGTTTTATTTTAAAAAGAGAGAATAATAAATGGATTGTCAATAAAGAGTAAATGGGTGGATGTGGAAGAAACTTTCAGCAAAATAGTTTTGAGTTGATGGGTAGATGTGTAAATGGGTAGATGGGTGGATGACAAGTGAAAAGGCAAAAGTAAAAAGTAGGGTCTGGGATTTGGGGGTTGGGATTTGGTGAAAAAGCTGAATGCTTCTTCCACATGAACTTGCACTTGAACATGAACTTAGACTTAAACTTAAACTGATAAAGGAAATACCATTTAACCAATCAACAATTAGTTCATTCAACTATTTAAACAAGTGTTTAGTTTTGAGTTAAAAAAAACGATACTAAAAACTATCTATTCATAAAGATTTGTACAAAATTTTTAATGATCCAATTCGGTCTATTGACAATTAACAATAATTTCACTAATATTTCATTGAGATGAAAAAAGGAATTTCCTATGTTGTTATTTTTAAACAAAATATAACATTCAAATGAGATTATAAATGAAAAAACGACTGATTCTTTTTTGCGTATTTCTTTTTTTTATTTCTGCGTGTGGAGTCGATGAAGATGAAATTAACGAACTCGCCGAAGAATGTGCTGCAGGTGATCATGATGCCTGTTCAGAACTAGCCGACATTGCAAGGAGCGATAAAGATTGTAAAGTACGCTGCGTTGCAGGCGAGAAATTGACTGATCAAAAGATTATAGCCGGCATTGCAATGAGCGATAAAGATTGGGGAGTAAGCTTCGTTGCAGTCGAGAAATTGACCGACGAGGCTGCGTTAGCAAGTATCGCTCTTGAGGGTAATTTTCATAACAGTGCTGCCCTTAAAAAGCTGGCGGATCCAGCCGCACTTGCTAAAGTTGCTGTGGATGATAAAAACTGGAGAGTCCGCCTGATTCGTAAGTTTATAGCCGCGTTTGATTCCGTGCCAACTGAGCACAGAGAACGTCTCATGTTGGCCGTTTTTCCGGCTATTCGTACATTAAGCTATCCAGCAGTTTCTTCTAAAGTCGGAGATATAGTTTCAATCAAAACAAACTGGGATGGCACGAGCCAATATTACACCGGGGTTTTTATAGGACATAAGCCCGGCGAAATGTTCACATTTTCGATTAAAGTTCGAAAACTGACTGAACCTCTGTCGCATACATGGGGCACAAACTTTCCATTCAAAACCTCAAGTTTGTCATTTTTGCCTGCTGACATTAATGCCTCTGATCTCTATCAAAAAGCATTCGATAAGCTGACCGACAAATAGATTCTCACCGACATCACAAGGAACGATAAATGTGAAAAGGGGTCAGGTCTCAACATTAGACATTCAATGTAAAAGGCAATATTAGTTCTAAGTTTTAAGTTGATGAGTAGATGGGTAGATGGGTGGATGAGTAAAGAGTGAATTGAAGAGAAGTTAAATAGTTAATTAGAGTAATAGTTAAATGGTAAAAAACAATTAGATATTCTTGGGGTCATGGCTTTCATTTTAGTACTGCACTCAAAATGCATGTGAATTTACATTCTATAGAAAGGATATGTTTTCTGTAAAATTTACAAAAGTTTATTGACATTAGAAATTTTTTGTATCAATATAATATTATATATAAAAGTATAAAAGGGAGTTAAATTAATTAAAATGGATGAAGAATATAATGATAAGAATGTTGAAAAAAATTTTGATCTTGACTTGACTAGAATCTGGCGATTAGCAAAAGGCAATAATGTTAGTTGTTGGTTACTTTCAACTAGGGAATTATTAAGTGCAACTAATTTATTGGATATTAATATAAAAAAATTAAGTGATAATTATCCTATTTTGTTTGATGATAAAAGTAATTATCCAAAATCCTTATTTGCTATTGAACCTAATAGAATGTTAAAGGGAATGGTTGTTGAAGCAGTATTTAAGGCTTTATGGTTAGACAAAGGAAATGAAATACTTGTTGAGGAAGAAAAAAACGGCAATAAAAAATTGGTTTATAAGAAAATACCAGGTGTAAATGATCATGATTTATTAAGCTATTTAAACATATTAGATTTATCATTTAATGTGGAAGAAAAAAATTATTTAATTATTCTATCCGATCATATTGTTGCTGATGGAAGATATCCAATTCATAAAAAAGAAAAAGAAACAACATTATCTAGTAATTATATTAAAGATGAATATAATTACTTAAAAAATATCTTCGTCAAAATACTTAATAAATTTAAAAAAGATGATCCAGAGGTTATTTCAGAAATAGATAAAATCATTAAATTGCTATAAAGGATAGGGGGATAGTCTTTTGAAGGTTCATCTGTTCTTTCTTCTCTTGAAACATAATCAGCTCTCTGGGCGGGGTTTGATAATATAGGCAACAAAATCGACAAATTAGTATATAAATTGTATAATTTAACAGATGAAGAGATAAAGATTGTTGAAGGTGAAAAAAAGTAAAATAACAAAAAGAATTAATATGTTTTTATCAGAAATAAAATTATTCCTTCTACCATATAAAAAAGACTTTCTAAGTGTTTTTCATCAAAATATTCAAGAGAGTGCTTAGGGTTATTTAACAATTTATGAATTTCGCTAACATTTCTACAGAAAAATTCGATAATTTTTTTATCCGATCTTCTTGAGTTTAATATATATTCAATTCTTTGACTTCTTGTAATCTTATCTTTTTCTTCAATGTTAAAATGTGCTTTCACTACATTATCAGGAGCAAGCTTCCGAGGGGTCCAATCCAAAAATTCTATCATTGAAGTAGCACTTTGACGACATTTATCTGGATTATCTGAATACAAAGTCTCCCAAGCTCCTTCTCGCATTCTATCCAAATTTGGATCTATTGAAATTAATATCTTTTTCAACTTCCTATTTTTAACAGCTTCATTAGAAAAATCTATTTCAAAGTCTTTTATTTCAGGATGTTCTTTTCCTATTGGATATGGAATTGAATAAGATAAATTTTTATAAATTAAAGAAGAAGCTTCCAATTTAAAAAAATTTTTATCTATTATCAAAAGTTCCTTTTCTTTCATAATTTTTTGAATTCTCTCAAAAGAATAATCCTGAAAATATTTAGTAGTATTTAATACACTACTCATCAAAGGTTTTATGTCAGTCTTAAATATACTATTGAGAGATAAAGAATTCAAAGACGAAATTTTTGAGGATATCAACTGAGATGCTTGCAGGTTTTTGCTAAATAATGAAAAAGTTTCACTGAGCTTTTTTGTTGAACCTAAGAAAGAATCATGTGTAGACTTTATCTTCCTTGTAATTTCGGCCATCGAAGAAAATTTAGACATCGGCTCTAATGCCATTTTCATTTCTTCTTTCATTTTAATAATAGGTTCTGATGTTATTCTCATGGTTTTAGCAATTTCTCCATAAGAAGGCCCTAATGCTCTTCTCATTACATCCATTTCTTTTATATGAGATTTATTCATTTCTCTTATCATTCTTTCTATTCCTGAATGATAAGGATATAATCTTTTTCGATCCTGCATTAGATTTTCCCCTAAAGAAATTGCAAAATTGCCTGTCATTTTTGATAAATCTAATGCTTTTATCTCCTCTTTATATTTAGATGTTAAAAAATATCCTGCATCATTCTTTCTTACTAAATTTTCCTTTATCAACAATTTTATTGAACGGTTGATAGATGAAGGGCTTTTATTTAAAGAATCAGCTATTCCCTTTTGAGTTCTAACTTTATTTCTTTCTAAAATATTAAGAATTCCTTTTTGAAGCTTTGATCTTCTTTTATTCATAATAACCTCATAAATTGATTTTAAGATTAACATTAAATCACAAATTACGGTTATTGTCAATACTATTGTGAATTAAAAGCGTAGTAAAATTTAAGAGCTTAAAGTGAACTTGGTGCTAGGCCTATATCTTTGACAATTAAAAAATAAAATTTATTATAAAAAACATTGCAAAAAACAAAACCTGATCCCAAAATTTACATTTTAGTATGATTTCGTGTAGATTTTTTAATGAGGCAACGATACCTGTTTCATATAGATTTTTAATGATTCAACCCAAATAATCAAGTAAGGCCATTTATGGGTGAGCAGGGTGACAGCAGGGTGACGGTGCATGACGGTGACAGCAGGGTGACGGTGCATGACAATTTGACATTTTTGTTATAAAAGATATTTATGCGTAAAAAATAAAAGGGACGGTCTTTTGAAGTATTGATTTTCTTTCATTGTTTCTTTCTTCTCTTTGTATGAAAATACAAACTCCCTAAAGAACCAAAAGACAAATCGCTAAATAAATCAAATTCTATGACCTCCCCATATGTCAATCCACTTAAATCTTTTAATAATACCAAAAATTCTCCTCTCAGCCTTTTGCCTTCATGTGTAATGGTGTTTATATCTTCTAACTTTATTCCATACTTCTGTTCAAATTCAAATATTATTTTCTCAACAGGCTCATAAATATAAGGGACGGTCTTTTGAAGTATTGATTTTTCTCACCGTTTCTTTCTTCTCTTTGTATGAAAATACAAACTCCCTAAAGAACCAAAAGACAAATCGCTAAATAAATCAAATTCTATGACCTCCCTATATGTCAATCCACCTAAATCTTTTAATAATACTAAAAATTCTCCTCTCATCCTCTTGCCTTCATGTGTAATGGTGTCTATATCTTCAAACTTTATTCCATACTTCTGTTGAAACTCAAATATTATTTTCTCAACAGGCTCAAAGTAGCGATCATCAGTCCGCTTGTTCTCTCTCACTGATCTCTCTTTCCTTCGATCATACTTCTTTTCTGCTTCCTTTATAAACTCTTCATCACCAAATATTTGCCCATACTTTGATCGTTTAACTACATACTTCTGCTTATGAGCACTTTGTAAGGACATAAAAAAATTTTCTTTTATGCCAAAAAGATCTTCAACAAAATTCTTATCAATAAAACTCTTATTGTCTCCTGAGAAATATAATGATCCGCTTGACCAAGAATAGTTATCAAATCTATCCACAAGGTTTGCTCTTACTGGATTTTGAATAACATATACTATAGCCTGGACCAGATATGGCTCATTCTGAATCAATGTTGATTTAAACCGATCCTGGAACACATACCCCTTTCCTCCTATAACCCTCCTGTAGTAAAATCCATACTGGCTATTCAGATTTCTCATAAACTCAGAGAGCCTACCACTACTATTTTGCAATAATAAATGGTAATGGTTGTCCATAATACAGTATGCCAATATGCGCATTCTGTAAATCACTGACTTTTCAGCAAGTAATTCAATATATTTTGATTTCAGTTCTGCACTTGAGAATATTTTCTCTTCATTGACTCCCCTGTTCATAATATGGTGAAAAGCACCTTCCCATGTTAGTCGTGCATGTCTCATACTATAATTATAATATAATATTTCAATACTTCAAAAGACCGTCCCTTTTTCCTTGTATAATTAATAATATTTTATTATATTTTAACTCTCTCATTTTAATAACCTTTAGAATTCCTTATATATCTCTTTTTTTTCATTTGGTTTTATTTTGATATAAATATCAAAGTTGAATTTTTTCCTTGTATTTACTCCACTTCCATATACACTTAATTCAAATGTTCCAGGTTCAAATCCCCCAATCCAGAATTCTCCGTTTTTATCTGTCCATAAATTCATCACTTCAAAATCCTTGCCCGGTTCATCAATTTTTACAAAAGTTACATCTGCCATATACAAAGGTTCTTTTGTATCTGCGTATTTTATCACTCCATGAAGAACCTGACCAGTAGTAAAATCTGCCACATATTCAATTGTTTTTGTTTCTCCGCTTTCTAACAAAACATCCTTATAGGTTTTTGTTTTATAACCCTCAGGTTTTATTTCTATATCAACTACTCCCTTTTTGAAAAGGTAGGTTTCAAACTCACCTCCATCTATATAGTGTTCTTTAATCACATCAATAAATCCGGGGTGTTTGATCTTAAAGCGGACCAGCTCATTATATCGTTCCATTCCTCTGGGAATTTTCCCAAGAACTTTTATTATTAGTTTGGCTTCCTTTTCTAATTTTATTTTGAAATGTTTAATCTCTCCCTCTTTTACGGAAATTCTCTCGATTTTAAAAGTATCAGTACTATTCCCTCCTTCACCAATGATTTGGAGTGTTTCCTTGTTGTAAGCATAAATCGGGCCGAATGTGGAATAACCCTCTTTAAAAATTGATAAAAAATATATACCTTTTTTTACATCATCAATTTTAAAATAACCTTTTGTGTCTGTTTCCACTATATCAAAAGCTGAGTAATCAACTGTATTGTTGTAGAAATCGCATTCAAATAAATAAACACATGCTCCTTTAATTGGTTGGCCTGTATCTTTATCAACAACCGTGCCCTCAACTCTACTTGTAATCAATGAATATAAATTAAACTGAAACAAACTTAATACAAAAACAACTAAAATAAATAACTTAATTCCTTTCATTTTTTAACCCCCCATTTTAATGATTTCATATAAAACTTCCTTTTAAATTTAAATTATTTTTAAAGTTACTTTTTATTTAACACATAAAAAAAAGATTGTGAATGTTTTTTAAGAAAAATAATTTTTTTATTCATACAATTTGCATATTAATTATCAATTTTTTTACCTTCTATATTTTAAATAAATTAGATCAAATTATTTGACACTTCAAGCTTTTTAGTATAAAAAATAACCTTAATTATTGAATAGAAAAAACATGAAAAAAGAAAATAACAAATTAATTGCAATAACGGGTGCTTCAGGTTTTATAGGAAGTCACCTTGTCAACTTTATGAAAGATAAAGGCTTTAGTGTTAGAGTATTAATAAATAAAACTGACCTGAAAAGAGATGATATAGAAAAATTTTATGGATCAATAAATAATCAAGGTATCATTAAAAAATTCCTTAAAAATGTTAATATAGTGTTTCATCTGGCATCAGCTTTAGGAAATAGAATTATTTCAAATGAAGAGTTCCTGAATATTAATAAAAATGGAACAGAAAATTTACTGAAAATTGCAGTAGAACAAGGAGTAGAAAAAGTTGTACATTTCAGCTCTGCAGGAGTATATGGTAAATCATCTGGATTAACCCCATTAAAGGAATATGATACTTTGAACCCTGTTGATATTTATGAAAAGAGTAAACTTGAAGGAGAAAAAATTGTATCCTCATATACTGATAAACTCAATATTAGTATTATCAGACCTGGATGGGCTTACGGAGAAGGTGACAGAAGAACATTCAAACTCATAAAACAGATAAATTCAGGACTATTTTTTATTGTGGGTAAAGGTAATAAACTTCAATCTCCCATTTATATTGATGATCTTATAGAAGCTGCGTATAAAATTTCTTTAAATGGAAAAAATGGAGAGATTTATAATGCTGGGGGAACCCCGATACAAATAAAAAAAATGGTTGATCAAATTGTCAGATCACTTAAAAAGAAAATTTTACCCTTTAAAATGCCTTTGTTTTTAATATATCCGCCTGCTTTCATACTTGAAAAACTCTTCTCCTTTTTTAATAAAGAGGCACCTTTAACAACCTCAAAATTGGCTTTTTTTATAAGAGGTAAGCCATTAAATTCAGATAAATTGAATAATGAACTCAACATAAAGTCAGAAATATCATTTTCAGAAGGAATAAAAAAAGCAATCAAATGGTATAAAAAAATGAATTGGCTATAATCTTAGACTTTAGCCTAAATACCTAGTATAAATCATTATATTCAAGTTGACAAAAACCTATAATATTAGTAAAGTATGAAATCAAAAAAGGAGATATATTATATAATGAACAATAAATTAAAAAAAGAAGCGATTGTCCAATTTTCAGGTGGAATTGATTCATTATACACTGCATACCTCCTTGGTCAAAAATACGATAAAATACATCTTTTGACTTTTTACAAAGGTTATCTTCATTTTGGCTTAAATTTCAGTAAGTCAAAAATAGATAATCTAAAAAAAATATTAGGCAATGAAAATGTAATTTCTAAAGTTATAGATATGAAGGGTCTTTTCAAAAAAATGACAGTTAAAGATTTTTTTAAAAACTCAAAAAAGTATGGAAATGAAACTTCATGGTGTATTCCATGCAGAGCATCTATGGCAATAATGAGCATAATATATGCTCTTGAGAACAACATTCCTGATTATACAGATGGAGCAAACTGGGAACAAGCACCCGACCAGGAGAATTTACTGGTTACTGCTGACAATTTTCCTGGTTATCTTAATTTGATAAAAGAATTATCAAATTTATACAAAGTAAACTATTTTTCACCTGTTTATAAATTAAATACAAGAGAAGAGAGAAGAGAGCTTCTTTTAGATCTTGGCTTTAAAATAGACTGGAACAGTCTGGATGTTGATAAACCAAAATCATTAACAAATATATTTAACAGAGATTTTTACAAAAGATACCAACCAATGTGTATTTCAGGCTGGCTTATTCATTGGAAAAGAAACTTTTTAAACAAAAAAGTTAATACAAGCGAAGAGCAAGTATTGGGATTTATTAAACCTAAACTTGACTTATTCGGAAAAAATTATATAGAGACACATTTTAAAGATAGAGGTAAAAATTTAAAAGAAATTTTAAATAAAAGAAATCAATTTAAATGAATGGAAAATCAAAAACAAGGCTACTCTTAAATTCAAGAATACTACTGAATTCTATTCTATATGTTGACTTGATTCTTATCATTTATTCTTTTTTTTATCCTTCATTGCCAAAATTACATATAATTTATTTACCAAAAAAGTTCTTAATTCTAAACCTTGCATTTATATTATTAATCTATATCATTAAATATAAAAATAAAATCATAAAATATCTAATTAGCAAAACATTCAAAAAAAACATAAAAATTTATATTATAATTCTATTTCTGATAGTTTTAACGAGAATTCCTTTCCTCATCTATCACAACGCTTTTTTAAATTCAGACAGTTGTGTAACACTCCTTATGATTAAAAATATCTCAAAGGGAGAGAGTTTTCCTATATATTTTTATGGTCAATTATATCAAGGCTCTTTAAACAGCTATATTTCTTCTATTTTTTACTTTTTAACAAACAATTTGAAATTGTCAGTTATTATTTTCAACATCTTGTTTTTTTCTCTATTTGTTTTTCTTAGTTTATCTTTAATTAATAAGATAACAAATTCTACACAAAATTTCTACACTATTTCAATTCTATCACTTCCAATTACAATATTGCTTTTTTATTCTTTAGAATATATAAGAGGTTATGCATTAATTATATTTCTTGAAATTTTACTGGTTTTTTATGTTTATCAAATTATTTCTAATAAAAAAACCAACTTTTTTGGAGCTGGATTGACCGCAGGTATCTTGTTCTGGATATACCAGCCATCTCTTTCTATCATATCTATTTCTTTAATATCAATTGCCATATTCTCTCTTTTTCAAAAGAAAATAAAACTATTTATTAGTTCAATTTCCTGTATTCTCCTCGGTTTTATATTTGGAAATTTTGTTCATATTCTTGCTGAAATAAATAATGGATTTATAAATACAAAGGCAATTTTTTTACCAAAAGATAACGTTAATATTTCAGCTTTTTTTAAAGGAATCCCTTTTTTTAAGATAATATATATTCCTGTAACAGATTTAGATGCAAATATTATTATCTCAACTTTTTTATCAATACTTTTTATTTCAGGACTTTTGATTTTAATCTATCAGTTTTTAAAAGAAAAATCATTTAAATGGCTTTTTTTGCCTTTGATTTTTTTCACAATTCTTCTTTTAACTTCTCTCTCAGGATATCCACCAACACCAAGATTTATCATTCATTATAAGTGCTATTCTTTTTTTACTATCTTGATTATTGCTCTATCTTTCAAAAAAATAAATATATTTAACAAAAAAGGCTTTAAAATACTATTTTTGGTCTGTTTCATTATTTTTTCTATCTTTAAAACAAATGCTTCGCTTCTATTTCTAAAAAAACCGCATAAAAATAACACCAATGATATTAGATCAATAAATAAAATAAAAAATAATATAATTGTTGGAAATTACTGGAATACTAGCAGAATCTCCCCGTTTTTAGATAAGAGTAAAATCATTACTCCTGCACCTTATTTTTTTTCAAAAAGTGGAATGTTTAAATTTTCTAAATATCATTTCAACAATCTACGGGTTGGAGATATATGGAGTAAAGAGAAAAAAACATTCATTTCTACAAGAAAAAAAGAAAAATCAATAGATGAATTTTTAGACCATTTTGATATAAATTTTACAAAAATGACTTTACCTTCAAAAAAGTATATTCTTTACTCAAATTTTTCAAAAAAATTATCCCCATACTTTTACTCGATTCTTACTCTGAAATTAAATACACATTTTGTAAAAACAATAGTAGATTCATATACAAATATAAAAAACACCTTCTCTAAAAAACCAGAAATTAAAATAAAGAACAATCAAGTTATCTTATCTATTGATGACTTTGTCACACGCGTTAAATCTAAAGAAGATCAAAAACCAATCAAAGACTGCAGGTTTGTATTAATTAATAAAAAATCCAGTCTAAGCTTCCCAATAACCTTAAAAAAAACAAGTTACTCTATACCGGATGGAATGGCCTTTGAAACCGGAAAATTCAAAAAGTACATTTATTTCTTAAACATCCCAATAATTTATTTAGGTGAATCTGTGATGAAATTCGATATAAACAAAGGAACAATTCTAACATCAAATTTAAGTGATTCTTTAATATTCGGTGATCCTGCAAAACGTAATAAAAATGTATTAAGAAGAGGAATTCCAATTAATAACATAAAATTTAAAATTTTAAAAGATAATATTGATTATCTTGAGTTCGAACTATACTCTTTTTTTAATTTCGCATCAGCAATTTGGACAAACACCTATAATCAGTATATCTTTATTAATAATACTCCTTTTTATATGAAATATGGAAAAAACAATATTAAGTATAAAGTTAAGATCGGTGAAAAATTAATTTTAAACACAAAGTATAAGACTTTCTTTCGTGCAAAGGATTCTGCTGATAATATAATTTTTGTAAATACAGGTGTAATCCTTGAAAGAATCATTATTCACAGAAAGGATTCATCAATTAAAATAATCAAACCTTTTTTAAACTAATTTTATCTCTTATAGATATCCAAGTGATTTAAAAGCATTGATCATATCTTTATCTATTGTGACCTTTTCTCCATCTCTTTTTATATTTATTTTACCTTTTTTTACTATTATATTAAAAAGGTTTATAAATTTTTTTACCTTCATCATATTTTCAATGTATTTATTATAAAGCTCTCTTGAGTCTTTCAATAAATCATAATATTCATATTTACTATATTCAGGAGGAGGAGGAGTAAAAAACGATTTCGTTTTATCAGTATATGGTAGATTATAAATAATCTTATTATTATTTTCAATAATTGATATTTTAAAAGGCAAAGCTGGAACATAAAAGCCATTCGTAATAGATGAGATAATTATTCTATCTTTTGATTTTCCATTTAAAACCTGAATCAGATCCAATCCATCAACTTTTTTTATATCATAAGAAATATTATAATAATTTAAAATCGTAGGCATTATATCTATCAATGCAACTTCTTTTTCTTCATTTTTACCTCTAAATTCTTCTTTTGGAAATTTAACAATCAATGGGACTTTTATTAATTCATTATAGAGTGAATGACAATGTCCCCAACCTGAATGATCAAAGAATTCTTCCCCGTGATCAGAGATAAAGATAATCATTGAATTGGAATAAATTTTTTTCTTTTTTAAATAATTAATAAATTTACCAAACCACAAATCAAATTGCAATATTTCAGCATCATATAAATCTATATACGCATACTTCATATCTTTTGATAGTTTAGCAAATTGTTTTCTGTGGTTTGAACCTACAGTAGGGGCAGACAAACTAGTATATTTAGGATTTTTATTGAAAACATTTAAGTGCTTTATTTCAGGATTGTAAGGACTATGAACCTGGTAAGTATGTAAAAAGTAAAATGATCTTGGGAAATTATTATTTTCAATATCTTTGATAGCTAAATTAAATAAATTTTTTGAAGCATATGAAGATCCTTGATCATTACCAATACTTTTATAATAATCAAATCCACGGAAAAAGCCAAATCTTGAAGAAATATAAATACCCCCATTTAAACTCCTAGTTGAAAATTGCTGAGACATCTCTTCAATTAAAAAATTAATCCCTGAAGAAAGCATTGTCCCTCTTTTCATACCATGATTAAATTCATAAAGGGAAGTAAATAAAGACATATGAGAAGGTAATGTCCATGGTGATTGAGAATATGCATTTTTAAACACAACGCCATCTTTTGAAAAACTATGTATATTTTTAGCTGTATTTCTCTTATATCCATATGTAGGTAGATGATCCGCCCTTAAAGTATCAGCACAAATCAAAAATACATATTGCCTTTGCTCAATCGGTTTTGTTTTATAAAAAATTGGCTCTCCTATAATTACTGCTCCATTTCCATTTATTTCAATATTTATTTTATCTTTTGCGGATAATTTTAATTTCCTTTTTATGGTCTTTTTTCCTGTTTTATAAAATCTTTTTTTTATAATCTTTATATCATTGCGATAAACATCAATCAAAATTCTATTATCAATTTTAACAAATAGTTCAAAGTTAAAAATGAAATCACCTTTCAAATTTGGTTCAAGACTAATTTTTTGTCCTCTACCTTCCAAAACAAGAAGATCACCTTTGATCGTAAGCCCACCCGTTTGATAATATTTTGTTTGGTTAACATTAAAAGATTTTAAATTATAGGTTTTTAATATATTGCTATTAACAGACTTAGATACGTTTAGCTCAACTCTCTTGAAATCTACTTTTTTTTTTATACAAATATAAAATATTGAAACACATATAATTAAAATAAATAATGTTATAAATATCTTTTTTTTCATTTTTACTTTTATATCACAATGTCCTCAATATTGTCAATAAAAACGGACTATTGAAATAATGTATAGATTATAATAAAATAATATTATGCATGACTACGAAAAAGAAAATATAGGTGAACAGAAAAAGCTATTAGAAAAAAGGAATGGAGTCTTTAAAAAATATAAAAATTTATTCCTTGGTGATGTTTCTCTATTATATTTTTTGAAATACGAACTTGTTATAACCCTATTTTCCTCAATCTCAGGGGCTCTGGGGTTTGCCCTGAGAAAAATGTTTTTCCCAAAATTATTAAAAAAAACTGGCAGAGGTGTGGTATTCGGAAAAAATATGACAATCAGGCATCCGAAAAAGATCGAAATAGGAGACAATGTTGTTTTTGATGACAATACTGTAATTGATGCAAAGGGTGACAACAATAAAGGAATAAAAATTGGAAGTAATGTTGTAATAGGAAGAAATACAATAATAAGCTGCAAAGGAGGTGATATTGAAATCGGAAACTTTTCAAACATTGGACCAAACAATTATTTGATTTCTGAAAGCCTATTAAAAATAGGTAACTATGTTTTTACAGCAGGGCAAACATATATAGTTGCAGGAGGAAACCACAGTTTTGAGAAAAGAGATATACCTATCTGGTTCCAGCCATCAGTATCAAAAGGTGGAATAATAATTGAAGATGACATCTGGATTGGTGCTTCTTCAACAATACTTGATGGAGTTAAAATTGAAAAGGGCTCTATAATTGGTGCAGCGACTCTTGTTCATAAAAGAATTCGCCCATATTCAATAGCACTTGGTGTTCCTGCTCAGGTTATAAAAAAGAGATAATATCAGATCTATTTTCTATTAATATAAAATGAAATCCTGGCAAGAAAAACTTTTTAAAATAAGTCTTATGAAAAAAGACAAAGTACGAATAATCTCAAAACTTATAGATTTCTCAAATAAAGAGGTATTTGACCTTGGGTGCAAAGGAGGCATTGTCTCATACTATTTAAAAAAGAATGGAGGAAATTGGATTCACTCAGATCTTGACTTAGAAAATTTGTTTAATTCTAAAAAAATATTAATTAACAACATATTCCAAACATCTGAAAGCACACTGCCTCTAAAAGACAACAAATTCGACATAGCTCTTGTCCTGGATTTTCTTGAACATGTTGATAATGATGAAAAGATCCTTAAAGAGATTAGTCGAATATTAAAAAAGAATGGGAAGATTATAATTTCAACCCCAATAAGCGGGAATTTTTTTTCTATAAATTGGATAAAAGTAAAATTTGGTTTAACTCCTCAAATTTATGGCCACAGAAGAGAGGGCTACAGCTTATCTAAACTGAACAAAATGCTTGAAAATAATGGTTTTAAAGTTATATATTCCTCAACCTATTCTAAGTTCTTTGTTGAATTCTTTGAAACTGCTTTGAACATAATGTATATTAAAATGAATAAAGTTAAGACAAGTAATTTAAGAAGCGGAGCAATATCTCCATCCTCTGAAAAGGATTTAAATAAAAACAGCAAACTTATGAAAATTTATTCTACTTTTATTTACCCGGTAATCTACTTAATAACAAAAATTGACAAGTTGTTATGGTTTAAAACAGGCTATGCAACATTGGTAATTGCTGATAAAAAAATGTAAACTAACAAGATCATCTTACTATTTCTATATATATTGCTTTTTTTCAATTAAAATGATAGACTTTTTTCGCAATGAAAAGAAAAAAAATTACAATAATTTTATTAATTCCTATCATAATATTCATTTTAGGGTACTTAATTCTTAAACCTTTCTCAAATAGAGAATCTAATTATGATATACTCTGTATAGGAGATAGCATTACAACAAGCCCCTATGGGGATTACACAAAACATCTCGCTGATTTTATTAATACAAAAGATATTAAACTAAAAGTGTATTCAGGCGCAAGACCCGGAAACACAACTGGAGAATATCTTAAACACTTGAAAAGATCAAACTTGTTAGAAAAAACCAACCCCAATTATGTGATAGTAATGCTTGGTACAAATGATGTAAGAATAGATAGAGACAATACACCGACCAACCAATTCTACAACAATATGAAAACAATCATAAAAATAATAAAAAATCATAAAAATCCAGATGGTTCAAAAATTATTATTTTCATAGCTACAATACCACCCATTTTTAACATTGATTTAAATCCATTTAATGAAACATCAAAAACAAGAATTGATAAAGAAATTGTTCCTTCAATAAAGAAAATAGCAAAAGAAGAAAAAATTAATATTATAGATATATATACTTTTTTTAAAAATAAACCTGAATTACTGCCCGGAATACATCCAAATAAAGATGGATATTTATCTATAGCTAAATTTATGTTTAAAAATATTCTTCCATATATAAAGGGGTTGGAATTATTACATAGAAACAAAGAAAAACTTCCATCCCGCTTTAAAGGAAAAATTGCATTTCAATCAAATAGAGCAGGTAATGAAGATATTTTTATTATAGACAAAGATGGAGTAAGGCAGATAACATATTCTCAAGCTAATGATGGTTACCCATCTTTTTCTCCAGATGGAAAAAATATTGTATTTAAATCAGATAGATCCGGAAAATTTGAAATCCATGTCACAGACATGAATAGAAATATAAAAAAACTATTTAAATCTCCAACTGAAGATAAAGCTCCATTCTGGACATATGATGGTAAGTACATATTCTTTTGTAGAATTGTTAAAGGAAAGGAGCAAGTATTTAAATACAGCTTATCAACAAAAAAAATAGAGCAAATAACAAATTATAGAGGAAGAAATGCTTTGCCTGCTGTCTCTCCATCTGGTAGATATATGCTTATTACCTCTCACAGATTCATCGGATGGAATCTTTATAAAGTTGATCTCAAAACAGGTGAACATTATAAATTTGCAACAGGGTATGGTGCATGCAGAGCAAAATATTCACATTCAGGCAAATCAGTTGTTTTGGTGTCTCATGAGTTTGATAAAAAAGGAGATCTGTTTTTAACACCTCCTGACAAATTCTCACCAATAAGATTAACAATTGACTCTGAAAATGCCGACTATTTCCCTGCTTTTTCTACTGATGATAGATACATTGTTTATTCATCAGCTCCAAAAACAAAATCAAAGCATTACAATATTAAAATTATAGAGATTTCAACAAGAAAAATCTGGGAAATCACATCATCTCAAGCTAATGACAGATTCCCATATTGGGGAAAAGATTGAAAAAAACATTAAGAAATATAATTATTCCTCTTATTATTACAATAGGGATCTTATATATTTTTTTTAAGGACATCTCAATAAATGATATAAAAAAAGCCTTTTCAAACATTCCAACTACCTATTTGTTTCTGTTTATTCTTCTATATATTATTGGAACTATTTTAAGAGCTATAAAATACAATGTACTTATATCAAAAAAACTCAAGTTTAAAGATATTTTTTTAATTACTCTGGTTAGAAATTTCTCAGTTGACCTCTTACCTGCAAGATCTGCTGCTTTGATCTTCTATTCATATTTAACAAAAAAGAAAGGGATATCATTAGAGGAAGGAGCTTCAAGCTTTATTGTTTCTATGTTCTATGATGCATTAGCCTTATCCCTTTTATTAGGAACTATGTTCTTCTTTGTTAAAACTCAAATGAACCAGACTGTTATATATATAGGGCTATGTTTTATTTTTATAGTTTCTATAATCATTATTTTCTTTACTGATAATATAATTAATCTGCTTCTAAAAATAAAATTAATAAAAAAAATTTCTAAACTTAAAAATATTTTAATAAATATTCATGAATATCTTATTGAACACAAAAAAAATTCAGAAAGACTATACATTTTTTTTCTGAGTTTTATAATCAGATTCATAAAGTATATCTCAGCATATATATTATTTGTAGGAATTGTTAAAATCACAGGCTCTATTCAATCTCTTTCAATGTTCAGCTTTGGGCTTGCAGGAACAGAGTTATCATCACTCCTACCCATTCAAGGACTCGGAGGCTTTGGTACATGGGAACTTGCATTCGCATTTGTTTTTAAAGTTCTTGAAATTCCCGGAAATGTGGACCCACGTTTAACAGGTATTGTCATTCATATAACAACACAGATATGGGAATATTCTATTGGGTTACTTGCTTTTCTCTATATTTCATTTGAAAGAAAAAAAAGCCAGAACAAAAAAACTATTTAAAATCTTTCAATTATTGCCGCTCAAAAATACTCTTTTCACTCTCAACTTCTTTTTCATTATGTTCAGCAGTAACTGTAACTGCGTATTCATATTTTTCAGCATCAGATTGATTTTTAAATCCTGATATAGTATGAACATATTCATAATTATTAACTGATTCATTATAATTAACTTTAGTCAAAAATTGCCATTCATCAGCTTCATTTGCCCTAAAATACAAACTAAAATTAACTAATTTATCAAATTTATCAATATTTTCAGAATTCTTTTCCCATTGTAATTTATTCAAACCCTGCCTGAAAAGATAGCCCTTAATAATATTAGCTTCTACTTTTGCATTTATGGGTGGATATGGTGAATCAATAGCATGTATAGTTATAGAAGTGTGCCCCATAAGATTGTTATCATCTGATGCATATAAATGGACCTTATAATATCCTTCTTCTGGAAATTGTATTGTCAGATCTTTTCCTCCATTAGAATTCCCCTCACCCCAAAATCTTGCTGTACGTACGTAATAACGTAAATTCCTTATTTTTGAGTTCGAGTTTCCATAAAAAGTAACATCCGTATTAGTAATAACATTTTCTTTTTCAGTAGTTAATGTCAATTTTGGCCCTCCTGCAGGTTGATTTATTTTTTGATACCAGGATTGTTCATTGCCAGTCCACACACAATGAACATCCCCATTATTATCTACTTCCAATTTCGGAACTCTTGGCTCTTTCGTTAAGTTAGATACGCTATACGAATTTGATTTTATAATGGAACCAGTTTCAGTGTCAACATTAAATCTCATGAAATATGGCTGGTGCCCGCCCTCATATCCACGTACAGAAATAGCATAAGCTACATCATTCTTAGCAATCAATAAACCAATCATTGTAACATAACCGTTTTTATCATTTAATGATTTATATTTCCAGAAGTTACCTTCACCAACTTTATTATAAGGCAGAAATATTAATCTTAAAGTTTGATCTCTTCGGGTAAAAATACCATAGACATTACTTTCTGAGTCTAGCTCCATCTCAGGCCAATAAGAAGAAGGGTCGCCTCCCGGCACTTGATATGCAACCTCGAATGATCCTTTTTCACTTTTGTCATAATCAGAATAATTAAATATCATGGACCAACAAGCTTCTGTTCCATCCATAAAGATTCCTAACAATTTATTTTTAACAAAAACAGTTGCTTGATGAATTGTTTTAGTGGTTCCCAGACATGATAAGTTTTTCAAATCCGACCATTCCCCTTTTGCTTTTGTATATTTTCTATATACTATATTGCTATATACCTCACCATGAACATCAGGATCTTTCGGATGCTGCCATGAAATATACAAATCTTCAGTTTCATGATCCATTGAAATTTTTGGCCAGGCAGAATTCTTTCTTATAGTTGCAAACATTCTGCTTTTTGTCCAATTAAATGATTTTGTGTCTTCATCATAAACACCGTAAGCATAACCAATATCCCTGTTCAATCTAGAATTTCCATCTTGATAAGACATATGAAGTACACCATTGTGATCTTCAACTAGATGAGGAAATTGAGCAGCAAATGTACGATTAATTGCCATCTTTTTGGGACCCCACTTTTTTGTTTCATGATCCAAGATTCTATAAACAATATTAGAACGGGATTCTTTCATTCCTTCACCCCAGAGAACAAGAATGTCCCCATTTTTTAGAACCTTAATTGCAGAATGTTTTGACCAATCCGGGTTTATAATCTGACCAGCATCATTTTTATAAATAACCTCATCACCGGCTTTATATTCTGAAAGATTGTAATTACCAGCAAGTAACACTACTGAAAAAAATATAATACTAAAAATAATTATAAATATTTTCTGAATCTTCATTATTTATCCTCCTTTTTTAAAAAGAAAACTTATAAACAAATCCAATATGGAATTTCCCTCCACCTAGATCAGCTTTTTCATCAAAGTTTTCTATAGACTTCTTCACAAAATCGTATCTCATATCAGCAAATAGATCTATCTTTTCGCTGATTTTCAAGCGTACTCCCCCAATTAAAGATAACCCGAATTCATTTTCAAAAGAAGCATCTGGATTATATATGTTTTCTTCTTTAACTCTAAAAATCACCCCAGCAATACCAATATATGGTTTTATTTTTGAATTAGTTTTAAAGAGATATTTGCCACCTATGTAAATTGGCATCATTGTTACAGTAGACTCTTCATCTACAATCTCTATAATTCCCTTTTTATTAAGGTATCCTATATTTAGAAATATTTCGTAATTATAGTTCATATTATATGAAATATTTAATAGAACACTGAAAAGCCCTGATGAATACACTTCTTTAAATACTCCATCAACCATTGAGCAATATCCAAATCCAACACCTAGATCCAGGCTATTTTTACGAATACGCTTTTCAACAGGTTTTTCAATTATTTCCTCTTTTTTAACTTCTTTTTTAAGTTTTAGCTTTATGAATTTTCCTGTTTTAAGATCCTTTACCATTATTTTTATCTTTACATTATCTTTTAGACACTCAAACTTTTCTTTAAGTATTCCTTCTTTCGAAGATAGGATCTCTGATATGATCATTTCATCTCCAGCAGAAAGTCCCTCTAAAATTAATATTTTTCCTTTTTCTTCTGGACCAGTT
>JAUWQW010000082.1 GCA_030610885.1 Candidatus Aminicenantota bacterium
TCAGCATAAATAACCTCCTGACTTGTTGATCTGTCTTCATTCGAACTCCTTTTATTTTGAAGTCCAAATAGTCTAACAGACTTTTTACAAATCGGGAATTCTAATTGTCGCTGAACGGGAATTCTAATTGTCGTTCATCACATCTCTATAGTTTATACCAGCAGTAATAGCATTATTTTTAATATGAAGAGTGTATATAGCATCCAATAAAAATATATCCTCTTTAGAGTTAAAAGGCCTTTCTCCGTTAGTGGCATCTCTTTCATGATCCGTAGTAATCAAGTTTAATTCAAGTATATTCTTTTCAGAAAATATTCCTCTGTAGCCAATACCATATTCCCTACGGTCTGTTGTTATATGTTCAGCATCTGGATCCAGAGCATCATCTATACCACGGGTATAACCGATAATATTTCCATGTTCATCCTCAATAGGATTACCACCTGAAATATAACCTCCCCTCCTAAATGCATGCAAGGATCTACCAAATAATGTAATTCGATGTTTATCCTCTAAAAAGTAGAAGCGGGTCTTAAGAGAAAAATAGTTATTATCTTGTTCAACCTTATCTGTGTAACCATCCGGTACTCCCTTTGGACCGGTTTCGTCAGCATAATCGTTCTTCTGCTTCTGAGCAGTAAGAATTGCAGCAAAATTTCCTTTACGCATGGAAAATGATGAGCCCACATTTAAAGTATTATATTTTCCAAAATTAGCAACCGCATTGAATTGAGGTTTACCTGGAGAGGGTTCTTTGGTAATGATATTTATCACACCACCAATAGCGGAACTTCCGTATAAAGCAGAACTGGCTCCCTTGATAACTTCGATTCGGTCGATATTTTCAGGTAGTATCTGGCGAAGTCCATAAACACCAGCTAAAGTACTGAAGATTGGCTGCCCATCAAAAAGCAACCCGCAATATCCGGACTCAAGCCCCTGCATCCTTATACTTGAGAAATTGCAATTAGTGCATGAGGTCTCTACCCAGATACCCGGAATAACTCTTTTTTCTAATAACTCATACATATTTTTTGCTCCAGTTTCTATAATCTCGGCACTGTCGATCATCTCAGTTCTGACAGGAACATCTATGAACCTATGTTCTGTTCTGGTTCCAGTAACAACAATTTCTTCTTTAGGATTCTTGTAAAGCACAATTGTACTCAATTTGAGATGTACTTTTTTTGCTGGCTTAAAGAAATGGGTTGAATAGAGCAAAAATCCTCTTTTAGATATCTCAACATGCATGGCTCCACCACCTGTGAATTCAAGTAAAAAATATCCTTTTTTATTTGTTTTGCCATAAACATTTTTTTCAGGTATAAATACTTCAGCATCTACAACACCGTTGCCATTCTCGTCCACTACTAATGCTTTGATTGTCTTGTTATATTTTTCTTTGTCGATTTTGATGGATTCCTGATAAGTATTGGCAAAAATAAATTGAAATAAACTCATTGTAAAAATAGTTAGTAACAGTTTTTTTTTCATTTTTTCCTCCTTTCTTAGCTATCGCTAACATTCTTAGCTTCATCTAACATTTAATTTAAAAAAAATTTTCTAACCACCCATGGGAGTTAGAAATACTAAATAATGTTAAGCTAGGCTAACTTTTATCAAACATTTTAGCATTTGTCAAGCTTTTTTTATTTTTTTTAGATATAAATATGAGCCACTTCTTTTATTCAGATTTTTTATTAGAACAAACTTAAAAAATATTACCTAATCTACATATCTAAATTATCAAAAACAATCTGAGCTAAATCCTCTGTTTTTAAATCTTTATTTTCAGTATCATTAATAGCATCTTTAAACATGATTGAACAATATGGGCATGCTGTTACAATTGTATTTGCTCCAACATGTTCAGCATGTTTTAACCTTAAATGACTTATTCTTTCACCCCTATTCTCTTCCTTCCACATACCTCCCCCACCAGCACCACAACAGAAACTAATTTTCTTATTGTTTTTCATTTCCTTTAAATTACCTTCATATATATTCTTAAGGACTTTTCTAGGAGCATTATATATTTTATTGTATCTTCCCAGATAACAAGGATCATGATAAGTAATTCTCTTATCCGAATTTTTCTTTAATTTTATTTTATTGTTTTCAATCAATTCTTGAATTAACTCAGAATAATGAAGCACATTGTAATTTCCACCCATTTTTGAATACTCATTTTTTAAAATATGGTATCCATGTGGGCACATTGTTACAATCCTGCTAAACTTATATTTATTTAATGTTTCGATATTTTCCATTGCAATTATTTGATATAGATATTCATGACCTGTTCTTCTAGCTGGATCACCACAGCATTTTTCTTCATTTCCAAGAAAGGCAAAATCAACTCCTGCTTTTTTTAATATCTTCACAAACATCTTTGCACTTTTTTGAGAATGATCATCAAAACTTGCCTCACACCCTACCCAAAGCAGTATATCAGTCTCTTTCTTTTCAGATATATGAGGTATATCCAAATCTTTTGCCCATTCCTCTCTAGTATCCGCATTTATTCCCCATGGATTACCCTGATTTTCAAGGCCTCTAAAAGCACTTGTAAATTCTTCGGGGAATTTTGATTCCATTAATACAGCATGCTGGCGCATACCCATAATTTTTGGAATATGCTCATTAATCATTGGACACACCTCCATACATGCTCCGCATGTTGTACAATCCCATACCTCTTCTTCAGAAATCACATTTGCAAATAAAAACTTCAAGTCACCCTCTTTTCCATTTAAAATATCCTCGGACTCAATCAAATTTTCTTTAAGTTTATGCATGAGCATTTTTGGAGAAAGATCCTTTTCAGAATTAAATGCAGGGCACACATCATCACACCTCCCACACTCAGCACATGCAAATAGATCAAGTAAATCCTTTCTTGTGAAATCATCTATGTTTGGAGTTCCAAACTTTTCCTGTTCCTCAAGATTAACAACTGGAATTTCCGCCATAACTCCATTGTGTTTTAATACTGTATTTATTGGTCCTGCAATCAAATGAAGATGTTTTGAATAAGGGATAAATACTCCAAATCCAATAATCAAAAGAATGTGGGACCACCAGAAAAAACGCAGCCAAAAATCTGCTCCCATCCCATTAACAGGTAATATATCCTTAAATACAAATGTTGATATAAAATTGGCAGTTTCAGGCTCTGATAATCCATTCACTATTTTATAAGCCTGAAAAAAAATGAAGGTCACCATAAGAGAAAAGAGTAAACATAAAATTATAAAAGATTCTTTAGATGGAACATCAAGAGATGATGCTTTGAATATAAAGCGTCTAATAAAAAAATAAAATACTGCAATAATGATCATTCCAGCAAAAAAATTTGCAGAAAAAATAAGCATTTTATGTATTAATCCAATACCAAATAGATCCAAACCTTTAAAAAAGCCTTCAAAAACATGGTTGATTGTTACAAACATAAATACTATAAAGCCCCAGAAAATCATAGAATGGAAAAACCCTGTTATTGGTCTTCTTGAATAAGAACATATCTGAAAAATAATTCTCCCACACATATAGAAAAATCTTTTCACAGGCTTATCAAACCTATTTACTCTTTTTCCATAACTTATAAGTTTATATTTTCTAAAGAACTCTTTAAATGCAAAAAATAAAGCAGCTGCAACAACTAAAATAAAAAATATTTTTTCTAAAACTGAAAGCATTATGTCCTCCTAAATATTTGCAATACTTACTTTTTCTATATTTCTCTTCAAGAATATTTCACCAACTTTTCTAAACCTTTCAGGAAAATCAGACACATAAAATTCATCCTCCCCTTGTTTTTTAGAATTGTTTAACCATCCAAAGCTCTTAAGAATAGAATAAACCTTTTCAGCAGTTGCTTTTCCTGAATCAATAAGTCTAATATCTTTCCCAATTACATCTGAGATTACATCCTTTAATACTGGGTAATGTGTACAACCAAGAACAAGGCTGTCTATACCCTGTTCTTTCAAAGGAAGCAAATATTCTTCTATAACAAGTCTTGTAACCTTATGTTCTATCCATCCTTCTTCTACGAGAGGAACAAATAAAGGGCAATCTCTTGTGATAATTTCAATATCAGGATTCTTTTCAATTATTGCCTTTTCATATGCTTTGGATGAAATAGTTGCTGTTGTACCAACAACACCTATTTTCCCTTTACTATACTTTACAGCTTCTTCCGCTCCTGGCTCAATCACACCAACAACAGGAATATCAAGTTTATTTTGAAGATATGCGACACCATATGAAGATGAAGAATTACATGCGATTACAATTAATTTAACCTTTTTATTTAATAAGAACCGAGCATTTTCCTCAGAAAATTTAATTATTGCTCCAGCTGATTTTGATCCATAGGGCAATCTTGCCGTATCCCCAAGATAAATCATACTTTCATGGGGCATTTTATCCTTTAATGCTTTATAAACAGTTAAACCACCTATTCCAGAATCAAAAACACCAATTGGTTTATTATTCATCTCTCAAATATCTATAATCAGGGTAAAATGGGTTTTCAATATCAATATGACCAGAAATAGTTTTATATTCATTTCCACTTATTAAAAATTTTACTTCCTCTATTTCTTTAAAATTATAACAGATATTATCAACAAAATAGTATATAAATTCAAGCTCAGATGATGTTCCACCCGGAAACTTATTTAGTAGAGCCTCATTAAAATCAATAACCAGAATCTTTTTTTTTCTTACATAAAAAACGCTTCTTAATTCCAACCCTTCTGGGATAGGGATCACACAACCTTCTCTACCTTTGAGCAATTCATTTATAAAAACTTTATATACATCTTGTCTAATCCTAAAATATCTAATCTCACATTGAAAAGGTTTCATATATCTTGAGTCTTTTTTGAAAAAAAATATTTTAACTTTTATAGGCTCAATTTTCTCTACTTCCTCCTGAGCTTCTTCTTTGGCAGGTTCTAATCCTTTTTCCCCTGAATAGCAACTAGACTTAAAAAAGATAATGAGTATAAAAATAAAAAAAACAAAGGCAATTGCTACCAAAAAATATTTTTTTTTTTTACTCACTCTTATGTATTATTATAAAAATATATAAATTTAGAGATCCCTGTATAAATCGCATTAGCAACTCTATCCAAAAAAGAGTCATCCATTAAGCTTTTTTCTTCATAAAAATTTGATATAAAAGCAATTTCAATTAAAACAGCAGGCATTCCAGCCCTCATTAGCACTCTAAACGGAGCCTGTTTAACTCCTCGATTTTTTGTATGCATCAAAATATTCAATTCACTCTGAATAAATGAAGCAAGTTTACTTGATTCTTTTATATACTCGGTTTGAGCCATATTCCATAAGATCATTTTCAAATCATCATTTTCAGCTGTTTTAAATGCTTCCCCAAAGGAACTATTTTCTTTTTCAGCAAGCTCAAAAGCTTCCTGGTCAGTTGCCTTTAAACTCACATAATATGTCTCAGGTCCTCTTGCAGATCTTCTGAAGGAAGAATTTACATGAATAGACACAAAAATTTGAGCCTTCTGGTTATTAGCCATAGCAGCTCTTGAATCTAACGATACCTCCACATCCTTATCCCTTGTGGTTATAACTCGAAGCCCTAGTTTTGATTCTATTATTTTTTTTACTTTTCTACTAACTTTCAGGGCTATATCTTTTTCCATTAATTTTGATCTACCCACAGCGCCCAGATCACTACCACCATGGCCAGGATCAATACAAATTGTTTCTATTACCTTTTTCTTGGGAGGTTTATTGTTCTTTAGAGGCTCGTCTTTTATATTACTCTCTTTTGGTTCCTGTTTACTACTCTTATTTTCTGAAGGCTCTAAATCCCTGTCAGATTCCTCTGATTTAACTATATCAAATACAACTCTGAATGGTTTCTCAAGAACAAAATTTCTTTTAATCTTAAATTTAGATTTAAAATATAGAGTTAAAGTGCTTTTGTTATCCTTTGTAGAATGAACAACCCTATCAACTAATTTAGAATCAGCTATCCTGGTAATTCTATTTTTTAGATTTGCAATCTTATTTATTTCAATGTCAATACTATTATTAAAATTATTTATTTTAAACCCAAAACTATTATCTCCCTCAAAAACAAGCCTTGTAAAATCCTGATGATCAAATGAACGTATATTAATGGAAAGAGAGAATAAACAGTAACTAAGCAAAATACAAAGTATTAAAAAAATTAATCTATTTCTCATAAATAAAAGCATTTTATATGGAGGCGGCGGGAATCGAACCCGCGTCCAATAATGATTCAATTAAAACTTCTACAAGCTTAGTTTGTTTTTTATTAAATTTGCAGTGTAAAAAAACAAACAAAACCATCTGCAAATTGCCCTTCTAAAGTGTCATGTCTGAGAAACAAAGGACAAATTCCTCAGACAATATCCTGCTAAATGACGCCCTTAATTTCCCCGCAGGAAAAAGAAATCAGAACGGCAACATTCATTTATGCTGCAAGTGCAAAATCGTCTGCATTTCATTGTTTGAGCATTTTTTTGAGTTACTCAGCTCAGCTTGCAATTTTAACTCCATCAATACTGTCGAACCCATTTCGCCCCCAAGAGACGTAATGGCGGGGCCGACGAGACTCGAACTCGCGACCTCTGGCGTGACAGGCCAGCGTTCTAACCAACTGAACTACGACCCCAAACCTATTAAATATGGGCGGTAGAGGACTTGAACCTCTGGCCACCGGCGTGTAAAACCGATGCTCTACCAGCTGAGCTAACCGCCCAATAAGCTCGAAGTCTATTAATACTATAATTACCTTATAAAGTCAACACTAAAAGTAAAAGCACACTAATCATTGAATCCAATCGATTTAGTAAAATTGAATGAAATTCATAATACTGATATAATTTTTCCTATTAAATTTTAAACAATGAAAAAAGGTAAATTTTCAAAAGACTATATATGGACATTTACAACCTATTTTACTGAAGGATTCCCCTATGCAATTATCAGGTCTATTTCCTCACTTTTTTTTAGAGATATGGGTGTATCATTAGAGGCAATAGGATTAACTCCATTTTTTGGATTGCCATGGATATTAAAATTTCTATGGGGACCGCAAGTGGATGAATACAGCACTAAAAGAAAATGGATGCTTTCTATGCAATTTATGCTTCTAATAATGATGTTATTAGCATCCATTTTTGCTCCTTTTAGTTTTAATGTAAAGGCAATTGCTATAATCTTTTTTATTGGTTCTTTTTTTGCAGCTACAAATGATATAGCAATTGACGGTTATTACATGGAAAAGCTTGATAATGAGGGGCAAGCAAAATTTGTAGGCTACCGTGTTATGGCTTACAGAGTTGCCTGGATAACTGGAACTGCAGGAGTAGCTGCAGTTGGAACGTATGTAAGCTGGTTCTTTGCTTTCTTAGCTGCTGCAGTGATATTTGGAATATTTTTAATATATCACCTCTTTTTTTTAGAAGAGATTGAAACAACAAAAAAAAGGGGGAGTTCTCTTTTTTTTGATCTTTTAAGAGTAAAAACAGTATTTGTTGTTATAGTCATTGTTATTGCTATTTTATTGATCAGGTTTTTCTTTCAGTCTTCTTTGTATTTTAATTTAAAAAAACTTTTTCCTATAATTGGAAAAATCCGTTTCACTCACATCGTGGCATTTTTATTATTATTATCTTTAATACTATTGGTAGTATTTCGAAAAAAATTGAAATCACTTATTTTGAAAGACCCTGATTCCTTTTACAGTAAAGCATTTATATACTTCATAGACATGGAAAAGATTGGAGTAATACTTGCCTTTTTAATTCTCTTAAGAGCAGGAGAGTGGACTTTATCTGTAATGGTTTCACCTTTTCTTGTTGATTTAGGGGTAAAGATCCATTATTGGTGGATAAGTGGTTTTGTAGGACTTCCTGCTTCAATAATTGGAGCAATACTTGGTGGTAGGATGATCTCTCGTTTTACACTTAAAAAGGTTATATGGCCATTTATATTCATTCAGAATTTTACTAATATAGCTTATATGTGTCTGGCAATTCACCTTGTTCCATTTCTAAAGATAAATACAGGCTCAGCAGAGCCTGTAAGTATAGGAGTGGTAAACCTTACTTTTGTGGCTTTAGTACATGCATTTGATCAATTTGCAGGTGGTTTGGGGACTGCTGTTTTAATGACCTATTTAATGAGGATATGCCATAAAGAATTCAAAGCTGCTCACTATGCAATCGGTTCCGGCTTAATGAACTTAAGCAGTCTTTTTGCAGGAATAATGAGTGGTTTTATTGCAGGCTGGTTAGGATATGCATGGCTTTTTGGAACAAGTTTTATAATATCTATTCCAGGAATGCTCTTAATCCCGTTTCTTCCATATGTTTCAGAAACAAAGAAAAAACCAACCTGTTTTTAAGATATTTTATTTATGTGAAATTACATATATTAATAAAAAAAAAATAAAATAAAAAAAAGATTTGATTATAATTATTTTTGTGATAGAATGCCCATCTTAGAGGAAAAATGAAAGTCAATAAAAGGGTTTCTTTTAAAAAAAAATGGAAATACCGCAAGTAAATGACTTAATATATACCTCTTGTTTTATTAAACAAAAATATAATATATAATTACCCAAGATATCACTGAGGTGAATAATGGAAAAATTCGAAATTAAACTAAATGAGGATGCCCTTATTCGTAGAGAAATAAGAAAGCCTTCTCCCAAAAAAAACAAATTAACAGTAAAAAAAATCTATTGCAAGGGCTGTGGTCTATGCGTTGACATTTGTCCTACAGGAACACTTTTACTTGAAGATAATAAAAAAAGCAAATTCGGAGTATCAGTGAAAATTGATGCTCAAGAATACTGTATCGGATGTGGATTGTGTGAATCCAGATGCCCTGACTTTGCAATTTTTGTAAATTATAATGAAAAGAAGGAACAAAATGAGAAGAAAGCAAGTATTACAGGGAAACATAATTGTTGCTAAAGCTGCTCTTGCAGCAAAGTGTAATTTTTTCGCTGGATATCCAATAACTCCATCTTCAGAAATTGCTCAATTTATGTCAAGAGAATTACCAAGAATGGGTTATGATTTCATTCAAATGGAAGATGAAATCGCATCCTTAGGAGCCTGCATTGGTGCATCCCTTTCAGGAAGAAAAGTATTAACTGCTACAAGTGGTCCAGGCTTTTCACTTATGCAGGAACACATTGGAATGGCAGTAATGGCTGAGATACCCCTTGTTATTGTTAATGTTATGAGAGGAGGACCTTCAACAGGGTTACCAACAAAACCCTCCCAGGCAGACATTATGCAAGTAAGGTGGGGCACTCACGGAGATCATCCTATCATTGCTCTATACCCTGCTTTTGCAGACGAGATCTATTCAGAAACCATCAGAGCCTATAATTTGTCCGAAAAATTCTGGAATCCTGTGGTTCTACTTTTAGATGAAGTTATTGCAAAAGCTCATGAAGATATTGAATTACCAAGGAAAAATGATATCCATATCTATAAAGAGAAGATTCATAGAATTAAAGATTTAAATATCTATGATAGAGAAATAGGAGAAAATCCACCAAGAGTTGATTTTTTCAAAGGTTACCCAATTCATATTGATGGGCTTGAGCATGATAAACATGGCTGGCCAACATCTGATCCAGAAACAGTTAATAAGATGCAAACTTTAAGAATGCAAAAAATTTATCATTATCTTGATGAGATTGTTAAATTTAAAGAATATTATATGGAAGATGCTGAAATTATGATCTTCAGTTTTGGAGTATCAGCCAGATCTTCCCTTGCTGCTATAAAAATGGCAAGAGAGCAGGGGATTAAGGTTGGTCTTTTTCAAGCATTAACTATCTGGCCTTTTCCAAAAATTCCTTTAAAAGAGAGGTTCAAGCGGATCAAAAAAGTACTCACAGTAGAATTAAACATGGGCCAAACAAAGTATGAGATAGAAAGGGTATCATCAGATGATGTTGAAAAGAAGGCATTATTGAGAGCAAATGGCATTCCATTTACACCTAAAGAAGTGCTTGACAAGATAAGGGAGTTTTAAAATGAGAAACTATGAAAAATACATAAGGTATAGAACATTCCCCACACCATGGTGCCCGGGATGTGGTAATGGAATAATTTTAAAAGCAATTGCAATCTGTTTTTCAGAACTTGATATCAAACCTAAAGATATAGTTGTTGTTTCAGGAATAGGTTGCTCAGGGAGAATCCCGACATTTTTCAACACAAACACACTTCATACAACACATGGTAGAGCATTAAGCTTTGCAACTGGAATTAAACTTGCCCGTCCAGATAAGTTTATAGTGGTTATCTCAGGCGATGGAGATGCCCTTGCAATTGGAGGCAATCATCTCATTCACGCAGCCAGAAGAAATATTGGAATAAAAATGATATTAGTGAATAATGGAACCTATGGTATGACAGGAGGGCAAGTATCTCCACTAACCCCACAAAAATTTATAACTGAAACCACACCATATGGAAACATTGAACCAAAATTTAATGTAGCTGAACTATTGAAAGGCGCTAGAGCCTCATTTATTGCTCGCGAAACAGTAAATAGACCAAGACAGTTAAAGGAAATAATAGAAAAATCCTTTAAACATAATGGATTCTCTGTTGTTGAGGTGATCAGTAACTGTCATATTAACCTCGGAAGAAAAAACAAAATGAGGGACCCAATTTCTATAACCAAATGGATAGCTAGCAGAACAGTCACAAAAACTCAATATGAGAAATTAACCCCTGATAAGAGAAACCACATATATCCAGTTGGCGTATTATTTGAAGATAAAGACAGACTTGAATATTCTGACCTTTACTATAAACATATTGTACCTGAAGCACAAGCATCAATTCCGCAAAGGAGGAATCAAAATGGAAAATAGGTATGAAATAAGGTACGGAGCAGTTGGAGGACAGGGAATCATAACTGCTGGAGCTTTACTTGTTGACATTGCTGTTAAAAGAGAGAATAAATTCGCCTTAGAAAGCCCCACATACACAGCAACAGTTAGAGGCGGTCCAACAAAAGTTGATATAATTATCTCAGACCAAAGGATCATATTTCCTCAAGCATGTGCAATAGATTTCTTTGTATGTACTTATCAAAAACCATTTGACCTATATAAAGAAAGACTTAAAGATGATGCAATTGTTATTACTGATTCAAATCTTGTAAAAGATTTAGGAGATACAAAAAATTGGAAATTGTATAGAATACCCATTATAAATGAAACAAAAAAACAACTTGGTAATATTATATTAACATCTGTTGTTACACTCTCAATAACCCAAAAATTAACCAATATAATTGGATATGACAATATGGTTTGTTACATAAAAAAATGGGCTCCCGAGGGACTAGTTGACCTTAATTTAAAAGCCATAAAATTGGGAAGAGATTTGATAAATTAAAATATATGGCTTTAATAAATGAATTAAAATGGCGGGGCATGATACATAACATTATGCCTGGAACGGAAGAACAGCTTTCAAAAGAGATAACAACTGCTTATGTTGGAATAGATCCAACATCTGACTCATTACATATAGGACATTTAGTGTCTATCATGTTACTAAAACATCTACAACTTGCTGGGCACAAGCCAATA
>JAUWQW010000025.1 GCA_030610885.1 Candidatus Aminicenantota bacterium
ATTAAGTCCGTAATTAGAAATTGTAAAGTAGTATAATGAACCGGGATTTCCTTTTATAGCATTTATACCTGTTACGATTTGGCTACCATGAGAGGTATGACCATATCCGATTCTATGCTTTGATTTAGATTCTTCTATCCAATTACTTGGAATTTTGCTTATATCAGTACAAGTGTGATCAATAATTATTGCTGATGCGTTTTTATTATTGTGATTGTTGTTATTGGATTCATTAGGTTTACATGTATATAAAAAAAGTGTAAGGAAAACAGATAAAATAAGAATTTTAATTTTTATTTTATTAATTCTATTTCCTGTATATATATGTTTTGGGTTTTATAATTCCATGCGTTTCTTTGCGTTTGTAATTAAGTCATTCAATTCTAAATCAACTTTTTTTATCTCTTTTTGTAAAGCCAATCCTTCTTTATCACTATATGTACTGGTTCCTGATTTCAGTGCTTTTAATTTTTTTTCAAGTTTATTTATTTTATCATATTCGTATGCTGGGGGTTCGATGTCAGTATATGCTCTATCTATTCTTCTTTTTTCCCTTCTTATCTGTCTTTTAACACTTGCAATCTCTTTCTCATTTCTAGAAGCTGAGGATTGATTTTTTTTCTGCTGTGCATTGTATCTGTCGATTTTTGCCTGTAAATTATATTTTTCAATTATCATATTTTTTGCATAAGACTTTGCTGATGCTGCATTTGTTTTTTTCTCTTCTTTTTTATAAAGAAGATATGATTCAACATAATACTTTGCTGCAATCTCATATAATTTTCTATTCCTTTCAGCCCTTTTTTTATAAATATTACCTATGTGGTATGCTGTTGCACCTGTTTTTTCGTTTGCATACATTGACATGAATTCTTTTAATGCTGAATCTAGTCTATTAGATTTGAGAAGTGCAATAGTGTATGCTTTATGAATTTTAATCTTTTGCTTGTCATTTGAACTCAGGGCTTTGTAAAAAGAGATAGCTGAATCATAATCTTCATCCTGATGAACTAATCTCATGATCTTTTGCTCAGAAGTTTCAGATGGGGGAGGAGGAACTGTTAGTTTTTCTTTTAAATTTTTTGCTGCAGAAAGCACATCATTTAATTTATTGGCTCTAGCAAGTGAAATTGCTTTATTTGTATATTTAAGAGCCAAATCTTTATTGTATAAAGAAAGACTTTTTATTGCGTAAGAGTTTCCAAGTATTAGATAAATTCTTGCTGTTTCTCCATGTCCGAGATCTTTAAATCTTTCTGTTTTTTCTCCATATTTAACTGCTTGGGAATAATTTTTGTTCTGGAAGTAATTTAAAGCAAGTTGATAGTATGCAAGTTGTGTGAATCTCTTTGTAGTATCTGGATATTGCTGTATATAGGCTTTAAAAGCAGTAATTCTTGCTTTTATAGTTTTTTGCATTATTGCCTTTGTGTAATCCATTCCTGCATTTTCATAGTTTTGTGAAAAAATGGGAATAATAAATAATAAGATAAGTACTCCAATAAAAAAAAGTTTTTTCATGTTTCACTCCTTCTTTGTTTTAAAGTAGATTTTACAAAAATATTAATTATATTTCAAGTCTTTTATGTATTTTTTGTCATTTATTCATTAGCTTTTAAATTTCACGTTTTTGATCAATTATGGAATGTAATTTTCACGAAATAGAGCCTTATTGAAATAATATTTTCACTTTTTTGAGTCTTAAAACTTGAAAAAATTCATGTTTTATGATAGTAATATGATATGAAAAGGGATTTATATAAAAATCTCCTGAGTTGGAAAAAGCAGGAAAACAGGAAATCTCTCATTTTAAAGGGTGCCAGACAAGTAGGTAAAACTTATCTTTTAAAAGAATTTGGAGAAAAAGAGTATAAAGATGTAGCATATTTCAATTTTGAAGAAGATCCGGGTCTATCATTGTTTTTTGAAAGAAGAATTCAGCCGAAAAGAATTATTGAGCAACTCTCGTTCTATTCCGGAATTGATATCCTGAAGAATGAAAACTTAATTTTTATGGATGAGATTCAACAATGTCCAAGAGCATTAACCTCATTAAAGTATTTTGCTGAGTTTTCAAATGAGTATCATATTGTTTCAGCAGGTTCGATGCTGGGCTTAAAATTAGGTAATAGATCACCATTCCCTGTGGGTAAGGTAGACTTTCTGGATCTCTATCCATTTTCATTTGTAGAATTTCTTGAAGGGATTGGTAAAGAAAAATATCGACAAATTCTTGCTGAGAAAGATAATTTTGAATCTCTGAATGAGAATTTTCATAATGAATTAATATATCTGTTAAAGCTCTTTTATTATATCGGTGGAATGCCGGAAGCAATTCTGCAGTATAAAAAAAATGGTAGTTTTAATGATATTAGATATATTCAGAATAATATCCTGATTTCTTTTGCTCAGGATTTTTCTAAATATTCTTCAAAAAGTGAGTCAGTGAAAATAACCGCCACATGGAACGCGATTCCTTCGCAATTGGCCAGGGAGAATAAAAAATTCAAATATTCGGAAATATTTAAAAATGCAAGATCCAGAGATTACTATGAATCTATACAATGGCTTCTTGATGCCGGATTTATATATAAATCCAATAATGTCAAAGTTCCTAAATTACCCTTAAAAGGATATGCAGAAAATAATATTTTTAAATTGTATATTTTGGATGTCGGGCTTTTATCAGCAATGTTAAACTTACCTCAAAGAGTAGTAGCAATGCCGGGTAAACTTTTTACTGAATTTAATGGAGCTTTTACCGAGAACTATGTTGCACAGGAAATGATAGTTAGTGATATATTTAAAAATATGTATCAAAAAGAACTTTATTACTGGTCTAGTAAAAGTTCAGCAGAGGTTGATTTTATTGTTCAATATAAGGATCAGATTTTCCCTCTTGAGGTAAAAGCGGGTGTTAGCAGGCGAAAAACATCCCTGAAGATATATGGAGAAAAATTCAAACCAATAATTCTTTCAAGAACTAATTTATTGAATTATCAAAAACAGGATTATTTATGCAATTACCCTCTATATGCTATTGGGAGTTTCCCAGCTCTTTTTTATTGATCAGGTTAAAAACACATCAACAGGAAATCCATACTTCAAATTTCCCTACAAGTCTGACCTCATGTACATATTAATAGAGTTTTAATAAAGATAATATTCAGTAATAGTATTGTTCTTAGAATTATGATAGTATTAAAAAATGCAGGAAATTAGTATTGTTGGAGCAAAAAAGCATAATTTGAAAAATATAAATTTAAATATTCCTAAGAATAAATTAATAGCAATTACAGGTGTCTCAGGCTCTGGCAAATCAACTTTAGCGTATGATACTATCTTTCAAGAAGGGCAGAGAAAATATCTTGAATCTTTATCAATTTATGCAAGACAGTTTATGAAATCTCTTGAAAAAGCAGAAGTTCAATCCATAAAAGGAATATCGCCAACTATTTCCATTGATCAAAAGCACTCTTCATACTATTTTAATTCAACTGTAGGAACAATTTCTGAGGTTAGCCAATACTTGAGGCTCTTATATTCAAAAGCGGGAGAACCACATTGTTATGAATGTGGTAAAAGGATAGTAAAATTTTCATATAAAAAGATAATTGACTATATTTTTGAAAATTTTAATGGGAAATTGATTAATATATTTGCACCAGTGATAAGAAATAGAAAAGGTACTTATAAGGCTCTATTTGAAAAGTTTTTAAAAAGAGGGTTCTTAAAGGTATTGGTTGATGGAAATATCTATTATATTGATTCAATCCCGAGTTTAACTAAAAATGTCAGGCATAATATTTCTATTTTAATAGATGTTGTTGAAGTTTTAGAAGAGAACAGAAATCAGATTAAGGAGAATATTTCTATAGCATCCTATCAAAGTAATGAAGAGGTACTTTTAATTTCTGATGGAAGGGAATATCTATTCTCAGAAAAACTTTTTTGCTCATCTTGTAAAATATTTTTAAAGGAACCTCAACCTGCAACTTTTTCTTTTAATTCTCCTCTTGGAGCATGTAGCTTTTGTAATGGAACTGGTTTAAATGAAAATAATCATACATGCAAAATGTGTAAGGGTTCAGGCTTAAATAGAGAGGCTCTTTCTTTCTATTTCAAAGGGAAGAATATTTTTGAGTTAGGTGAGATGGAAATATATGATTTATTTGATTTTTTTAATGGTATTAAACTGGAGAAAGAAAAGGAAAAGATTTTATCTCCAATACTTCCGCATATTATGGAAAGGTTAGAGTCTTTTCTAAAGTTAAATCTTGAATATATCTCTTTGAACAGGAAGATAAACACACTTTCTGGAGGTGAACTTCAAAGAACAAGGTTGGTTTCTCAAATAGGTTTTGCTTTAACTGGAATCATCTACATTCTTGATGAACCTTCAATAGGTATGCATGTATCTGAGCAATGCAACCTTATAAAAATTTTAAATGACCTAAAAAAAAAAGATAATACAATTATTATAGTTGAACATGATGAAAATACTATAAAAGCCTCTGATTTTATTGTTGATCTTGGGCCATATTCTGGAGAAAGGGGAGGAAATGTAGTGTATTCTGGATGGTATAAAGATTTCAAAGAGGCTTCTGGCTCTTTAACTTCAGATTATATTTACAGAAGAGAGATTGATTTAAATAAAAAATATGAGCCTGATTTCAAAGATTATATAGAGTTAAGAGGTGTTTCAATTAATAATATTAATAATGTAGATTTGAAGATTCCATTAAAATCCTTAACTGTAGTTACAGGAGTTTCTGGCTCTGGAAAGAGTTCTCTTATTATTGATGCATTGTATTCAATAATGAAAAGTAGCCTTGAAAATGGAGAAATTTCTAACAAGAATGTTCTATATTCGAATATTTTATATAACAGAGAAAAAGTAGGCAGAATATTGAAGGTGGAGCAGACAGCAATTGGGAAAAGCTCTCGTTCGTGTCCAGCCACTTATATTAATATAATGCCTTTGATAAGGGAGTTGTTTTCAGGGTTAGTAGAATCAAAAATAAGGGGTTATAATCAGAGCAGGTTTAGTTTTAATGTAAAGGGTGGGAGATGTGAAGCATGTAATGGGCTTGGTAATAAAAAAATTGAAATGAGTTTTTTACCTCAGCTTGTGGTTCAATGTCCAGTATGTGGAGGTAAAAGGTATAATTCAGAAACATTAAAGGTTAAATACAAGGGTTTTACAATATCTGGTATTTTAGGTTTATATGCAGATGAGGCTTATGAACTCTTTAAAAATATCCCATTTCTCTCAAAAAAGATAAAAATTCTTGTAGATGTTGGTCTTGGGTATCTAAAATTAGGTCAAAGTTCTGCAACACTTTCTGGTGGGGAATCTCAGAGAATTAAGTTAACAAAAGAGCTTTCCCGCATTTCTTCAAAATCAACTGTGTATATTTTTGATGAACCTACAATAGGATTGCATTTTGATGATATTCAAAATTTAATAAATGTATTTAATTCATTAATAATTAAAGGAAATACAATTATTGTAATTGAACATAATATGGAGATAATAAGGGCTGCAGATTATATTGTTGATCTAGGACCTGAAGGTGGGAATAAGGGAGGGGATATAGTTTATCAGGGGGATTTAAATGGAATTCTTGATTGTAAAAATTCTATTACATCTATGTATTTAAAAAAGAGGATTAAAAATGCCAATCACAGATTTGTTCAGTAACAATAGGATAAAGAGTATTCTTTCCAGTTACTTAAAAAATGATATTATTCCACACAGTATGATTTTTTCAGGGCCTGGGTCAGCAGATATTTTAAGTTTTGCAAAGGCTTTTTCAAAATCTTTAAATTGTCTCAGTTTAAAAGATGATTTTTGCGGTATATGTAAAAATTGCCTCAATATAGAAAAGGGGACCTTTCCAGATGTAAAAATATTATCTCCTGAAGGTCAATATTACAAGAAAGCACAGGTAACTTATATTGTTGAAGATAATTTCAGGAGGCCATTGATTGGTAAAAGAAAGATGTACATTTTAAAAGATTCACACAAATTGAGTGAAAATTCTTCAAATGCTTTTTTAAAAATTCTTGAAGAACCCGCAGCTTCAAATATTTTTATATTATTAACAAACAATTTAAACGGATTGCTTCCAACTGTTAAGTCAAGATGCCAGATTTTAAATTTTCAGTATCCATCAAAACCTGAGATAAGCAAATATCTAATTAAAAAGGGTTATAATCAAGATATGGTAAATATTTTATCTAATCTAAGTGGAGCTAATATAGATAATCTATTAGAACTTGATTTTAATAGTTTGATGCAAAAGAGGTCTAATGTATTTACTGTTTTAAATAAATTAATAAGGAAAAGGGGCGTTGAAGATGTGTTGCTTGATCTTTATAGTAAAAGTGGAAGCAGAGAAAAGTTTATAGATTATTTTAGAGAACTTGTAAATTTGATTTCCTTGTTCTTAAGAGATATAATTGTTCTTAAATTAGACAAAGAAAATAAGCATATATTAAATATTGATTATAAAGAAGAATTGGTGAATTTAAGTGAATATATAACAGTAAATAAACTTTTATTTCTTATAGAGAAAATGGAAATTCTTCTGAGAGATATAAAGAGAAATTTGAATGCAAGAGTTTTACTCCTTGAATTTATAAGGAGTTATACTAAAAGGGAGATTGAAGATGTTTAGGGTTATTTCTGTACAGATAGGAAATAGTAAAGATGTATTTCATTTTAAGACTGAAGAGAAAGATATAAAACCAAATGATTTTGTAATTATTAAGTCTTTAATTGGAGAAGAATTAGGGAAAGTAGTGAAATTTTTTGGCGATAGTTTTAATGAGATAAAAAACATTTCATCTATTCCAGAAATTTTGAGAAAGGCAAATGAGAAAGATCTTGAGGATTTTGAGAAAAAAGAGGTGGATGAGAAAAAAGCCTATGATTTTTGTTTAAAAAAAATTAAGGAAAGGGAAATTCCAATAAAGTTAGTAAGAGTTACATTTTACACATCAGAACGAAAGGCTATTTTTTATTTTTCATCTGAAGGTAGAATTGATTTCAGAGATTTAGTGAAAGACCTTGCAAAAAAATTCAGGATGAGAATCGAAATGAGACAAATTGGTGTCAGGGATGAAGCCAAGATGATCGGAGGAATTGGTATATGCGGAAGGCAGTTATGCTGTAAGGTTTTTCTAAATACTATTGAACCAATAACTCTTCAAATGGCAAAGAGGCAGAATATAAACACTAATCCAGTAAAAATATCAGGTTTATGTGGAAGATTGATGTGTTGTTTATCATATGAAGAAGATTATGGAGGTAGAATATTTGTGGAAGATGATGATGAGCTTGTTGGATATGATGAAGAGGAAGATATAGAAACATAAGAAAAGTAAAAATTAGATGAAATCAAATATTGAGGTTAGTTCAAAGAACTTAATACATAATTTGAATCTGTTTCAGGGAATTACAAATAAAAAAATAATGTTCGTTGTAAAAGCAAATGCTTATGGACATGGTTTAAGGGAAATTATTAATATAACAAAGAATTTATCAGTTATTGATTATTATGCTGTTGATTCTATATATGAAGCACTTTTAGTTAAGAAAATTGATGATAAAAAGAAAATATTAGTTATTGGATGGGTTGATGATAAAGAATTGGAAGATCTTATTTTGAATGGGATTGAGCTTGTAGTTCCTTCTATTCAATATTTAAAGAAGATAGATGAGATTTCTAAAAGAGTTAAGTCTAAAGTAAAAGCTCATCTAAAATTGGAAACTGGGACTTCAAGGCTTGGAATGGAACCTGATAAGTTGTTAAATGTTTTTGAAAGGTATGAATATGAAAATGTTGAAATAATTGGTGTTTATTCTCATTTTGCAAATATAGAAGATACAACTGACCATTCTTATGCTCAATATCAGTTAGGAATTTTTAATAATATGATTTCAAAAATAAAGAAGAAAAATTTATTAAAACACTTTTCATGTTCAGCATCCACACTTCTTTTTCCTGAAACATACTATGATATTGTAAGGATTGGAATATCAGCTTATGGGTATTGGCCTTCAAAACAGACCTATATATCTTTTATTGAACAAAATAAGAGAAAGATAGAGTTAAAACCTGTATTAAGCTGGTATGCAAAGGTAGCTCAGGTAAAGAGTATAGCTAAGGGAGGGTGTATTGGATATGGATTATCCTATAAGGCTTTTAACGACTCAAAGGTTATTGTGATTCCAGTTGGATATTATGATGGGTATGATAGGAAACTCTCAAATATTTCAAATATCATTGTAAATGGAGTAAAAGCTCCTGTAAGAGGTAGAATTTGTATGGATATGTTCATGGCTGAGGTAACGCATATAAAAAATATCAAAGAAGGAGACAAAGTAATACTTATTGGTAAAGATAGAGGAGAGAAAATTGATGCGGATTATTTATCAGATTTAATTGGGACAATAAATTATGAAACCCTTTCCAGGATCAATCCTTTACTTCCCAGAACTGTTATTTAGTTATTTTAATTGATTCAAATTCTATTTATATTGTGTAGAATAAAATAAATTCACAATAAGTAAAAGAGCAGTTGCAAATGATAGAGCTGCTATAAAAGTAGAAATTCCAGTAATTCCTAAAATGGGTAAAAAGATTGAGCCTGAAAAAAATGCTCCTATAGCACCTCCAAAGTGGTCATATCCATCAATTATACCCGCAGTTTTACCTGTTTTCCCTCGCGTTCCTAAATAGAGATTTAGAGATAAAGGGAATATTGCTCCAATTAATATCCCAACTCCAACAGTAAATAAAAAGATTAAGATTTTACTGATTGTATAATATTTGTCGAATAATTCTGTCAGATAGGGGAATAATAATGAGATTAAAGCAATTGTAATTTGAATAAGGCAAAGAATTGTTACTTGTATTTTTTTTGAGATTCTCTTTTTATTTAAGATATAATTTGAAATAAAAGCTCCAATGGGCAATCCAAGCATAAATAAAGCAATAATAAATCCGATTAATTGGTAAATATATCCAAAACTCTTCTGAAAAGAGTAAATTATTAAAAATTCAATAGACATTCCAGCAATTCCACCATTAATAACTGATACTATAATATGAAAACGTGTGTGGTATTTTTTTTTGAAAGAATTGAATTTCATAAATAATAATGATATTAAAAGCAAAATTGAAAGAATTAATATTAAATTGTTTAATTTTAAATTTTCAAAAATAGTAAAAAATTTTTCAGTATTGATTCCTGTAATCCATCCTAAGATTTTATTGAAGTAAAATGTTGAAATTGGCCGATTGTCAGTGTTTATTTCTCTATTTATATTAGCATTGAGTCTATTTTTTATAAATTTTGTTTTTTCTTCAGGGTAAATTGATCTGAAGATTAAACTGAGTTTTTGAGGTTGAATCCCAGTTTTTATATAACGGGTTGCAAGGATTTCAGGCGAATCAGTAATATTAACAGGAGATTTTGAAACAAAAAAGAAGTTTTTTGTTCCAGGTGCTATGATAATATAAGGATAAACCTTTTTTAAAGTATTGTATATTGAAGCTGTGTAATCACTTACTATTCCATAAGCATAGTTCTCAGATGATGTAATCCTTAAAGCAAGAATCCCATTTTTTGTCAATATTTTTGATATATCCTGAAAAAATTCTAATGTATAGTATCTATTTAAGAGGATTGTACATGGCTCAGGCATATTTATAAATACAATATCAAAGAAAGATGTTATAGATTTCTTTTTAATAATATTTTTTACAAATCTTCTTCCATCCTGGATATGGATTGAAAATCTATTGTCTGAAAAGACATTTTTATAAGACTCTGGAAGGTATTTTTTTATTGTTTTAATTAATAATGTGTCAATTTCTATTGATGTGAGATTTTCAATTCTAAATTTTAATAGATGTTTGGCAAGTCCACTAATTGTTTCTCCAATAACCAAAATTTTTTTAGGATTTGTGTGTTGAGAAATTATATGAGATGCTAAGATTGAATTGTCGTTTTCCTCAGGAAATATAGATGAAAGCTGTCCATTTGTGTATAAATTAAATTGCTCATAAATTTTTCCAAGTTCAATATTTTGATATATTGAATCAGTTGAGCATATAAGATGTGAATTTGAAAAACTTTCCCATCTCTTTTTAACCGTGGTTTTATCTAATTTAGCATTTCCATAGGGAGTTAGAGAAAAAATGTAAATGATAATAAGCACAGCAATAAATGAAGATATGAAAGGATATTTTAACTTTATAGTTGCAATTTCAAGAATGATAAGTAAGGGAATTACTGAAAATGAGATAATTAAGTAGGAGTTAAATCTCCCGATCAAAAAGAAGCTTATAAGTATGCCTCCAAAAAGTGAGCCCAGTGCTTCAAAAATGTAAACATTTGATATATTGGCCACTTTTTTGATATTTCTAAATGTTTTAGTTGTTTGCAACTTTGCTGCGTGTGGAAATGTGAAACCAATAAAAAAACTGAATGGAAAGATAATTAACCCAGAATAGACAAATACCTTAAAAAAACTGATATATGTACCTGCAGAAGTGCCACTTATGTAATAGAGGTTTCTTATAATTGTAATTGTTAATGGAGATATCAGGCACATGGCTATGACTGAACAGATAAATATTCTCAGTACATTTTTAATCCTGTCAGAAATATATCCACCTAATAAAGCACCCACAAAAACACCTACCAACCAGTGAGCAAGGGAGATACCTAATATGGTTTCATTTCCATGGACCACAACAACCAATTCTCTTAACACTATTGTCTGTGTGATAATGGAGAAAAACCCTAGAAAAAAGTATATAATTAAAAAAAAGGATCGATATAATTCTTTGTTTTCAATTGTTTGAGAGTTTTTTATTCCTTTCATAGAAATAAATTCACTTTTTATTTACTATGTATAAATTTTAAATTTAGCCTTTTTGATGGAAATAACATCTGGAATTGGTTGTTATTCTATTTCAAATAGAATGCGGTTTGCAAGTATATTTTCCCCTTCATTTACATTGATTTTTTTAATAATACCTGATTTAGGTGCTCTTATTTCATTTTCCATTTTCATTGCTTCATGTATTAAGATAATATCTCCTTCATTAATTTTATCATTTATATCATAAAAAATCTTTTTTATGTTTCCAGGAATAAAACTTTTTACTATTCCTGATTTTTGAGAGCTAATGGGTTTATGTTTGTAATAAAACAAAGAATCAATTTTTAGCAAAGAAGCGGAAAAGTATTCGTCATTTACATATATTCCAGAAGGATAACCTTCACTGTTTTTTATAATTTCAATCTGATAGAGTTTGTTATCTATAAAGAGGGATTTTATCTCTTCTTCATTATATTCGCCAATTAATAAATTTAAGTTTTCTTTATTTATTTTTATGTTAGTTTCAGAATGAAATGTTGAGTTATTTGCAATTTCAACTCTGAAAATTCTTTTATCTAACTGAAATTTATATTTCATGTCTCACCTCAATATCCGCTTAATAATTTTTTTGAAAAATCCCGGTTGTTTCATTTTTTCAAGTTTAGCTTTGTAATTCTCCTTTCTATTTTGTATATGAAATTCAGCTGAAAGTAAAGCACCTGCAATTAAAATCTCTTTTTCTGTTTTGGATTTTTTCAAGATTTCATGTTTAAGGTTAATGAAGTCAACAATCGTCTTTCCCTGTTTTAGACTCTCATTATCAAGTAAATTTTTCAAAAAATTTAGGTTTGTTCTGATTCCTCTTATTATAATATTATCAAGAAAGTGCCTCATATTACTTATAGCGGTTTCTCTTTTTTGTGCGAAAGTTAGGATTTTTCCAATGTATGGGTCATAAATTGGGGGAACTTTTGATCCAGTGTAAAGATGGGTTTTAAAAACATCTCTTAAAGTTGAATAATGGAAGAATTCAGTTATAGTGCCTGAAGATGGTTGGAAATTATTATTTGGATTTTCTGCCATAAGGGACACAAGTAAGATATTATGATCAGGTTTTACTATTTTGACTCCATTAACATTGTGTAAAAGTTCACCCTTTGAAATTGCAAATTGTTTTTTTATAAAATTTGATTTTGTATGGATCTCAGGAATCATCGTGTTTATCTGAAATGTAGGGTTTATTTCTGAAAAATAAGCGCTATCATCTTCTACTATAAATTCAATATAGCCAAGCCCAATATAATTGATCTTTTCGATTATATTTTTTGAGTGCTCATATATAGATTGTCTTATGTTTTCTGAAACATTTACAGAGGGGGATTCTTGAAATATTTTTTGAAACCTCCTCTGAGTTGAAGATTCAATCTCAGGAAGAAAAAGGATATTCCCTTTAATATCTCTCATGAATGGAATTTCTATTTCATGAGAATAAGGTAGAAACTCTTCCACAAATATTCCATTTTTCTGATATTTTTCTCTTTTCATTAGTTCAATTATTTTATCCTGAGCATCTTTTCTATATTCAGCTATTACAATTCCCTCCCCACCGGAGCCTTTTAAAGGTTTAATTATTAAAGGGAATTTTAAATCATCTGAAATTGATTCGCTCTCTAAAGGACTTGTTATTGGATTTGAGTGTAGAAGAGTTTTAATACCGAGATTCTCTGCAATTTTTTTTAGTTCTATTTTATTTTCAACGATTTCCAAAACTTCATATTCAGGACCTATAAAGCCTATATTATTGCCTCTACATAATTTTGAGAATTCTGGATTATCTGAGAGAAAACCATATCCAGGATGTATATAATCTACTCCTAATTCAATTGCCTTTTCAATGATTGTATCTAAATCCATGTAACTGTCTTCTAATTTAGAAGAATAAAATTTATAGCTTCTATCAGCAAGTTTAACTGGTAATGATAGAGAATCAGCAGGTGAGTAAAGTAATATTGTTTCAAGGCCTATACTCTTTAAAGAATATAGAATATCAAGAGCAATAACACCTCTATTTGGAATAAGTACTTTTTCTTTTGATTCCGGAGTTCCTTTCATTTTTTCTCCTTAAAGAGGAATGTTTCCATGTTTTTTGGGAGGATTCTTTATGTTTTTATTTTGTAAAGATTCAAGTGCTTTTATTAATAGGGGGCGTGTTTCAGTTGGCATAATTATATCATCAATGTATCCAAAGGAAGCAGGTGTTTTTGGATTTGCAAATTTTTCTTTATATTCCTGGATAAGTTTTTCTCTTAAAGTTTCAGGATGCTTTGCACCTGAAATATCCTTTTTAAATATTATATTTATTGCTCCTTGAGGTCCCATAACAGCTATCTCTGCTGTGGGCCAGGCATAAACTATATCAGCTCCTAAATGTTTTGAGCTCATAACAATATATGCTCCTCCATATGATTTTCTTGTAATTACAGTTAATTTTGGAACAGTTGCCTCTGAGTAAGCATAGAGCATTTTTGCACCATGTTTAATTATACCTAACTCTTCTTGGTCTTTTCCTGGTAAAAATCCAGGAACATCGACAAAGCTTATTAAAGGTATATTAAAAGCATCACAGAATCTTATAAATCTTGAACCTTTTAGAGAAGCGCTTACATCAAGAGTTCCAGCATATATATCTGGGTTGTTTGCAACAATTCCAACAGTTTTTCCTCCAAGCCTTGCAAAACCAACAATTAAATTCTTAGCATAATTCTGGTGAACTTCAAAGTATTTGTAATCATCCACAATAAGAGTAATTAATTTCTTCATATCATATGGTTTATTTGGGTTTACAGGAACAATTTCATTCAAATCATCTTCCATTCTGTCAAAAGGATCATTTGTTTCTGTTATAGGAGATTCTTCAATATTTGAAGAAGGTATATAGCCTAATAATTCTTTTACCATATCCAGTGTGTTTTTCTCATCACTTCCAACAAAGTGTGCTACTCCTGATATTGTAGAATGGGATTCAGCTCCTCCTAAAGCCTCAAATGTTACCTCTTCCTTATTTACTGCTTTTATTACTTCAGGACCTGTAACAAACATATATGATGCATTATTAACCATAAATACAAAATCAGTAATACCCGGTGAATATACTGCACCTCCAGCACAGGGTCCCATTATTACAGAGATTTGAGGAATAACACCTGAGCTTATTGTGTTTCTATAAAATATATCTCCATAGCCTGCAAGACTATTAATTCCCTCTTGAATTCTAGCTCCACCTGAATCATTTATTCCCACAATTGGTGCTCCTACTTTTAAAGCAAGGTCCATTACATTCAAGATCTTTTTTGCATGCATTTCCCCAAGAGAGCCTCCAAGTACTGTAAAATCTTGAGAGTAAATATATACAAGCTTATCATTTACTTTGCCAAATCCAGTTACAACACCATCTCCCAAAAATTTTTTTTTTTCAAGACCAAAATTACTTGACCTATGTTTTATATAACCTTGAAGTTCAACAAAAGTACCAGGATCAAAAAAGTATTCAATTCTCTCTCTTGCAGTCATTTTACCCTGTGTATGTCTTTTGTCTGTTTTATCAATTCCACCACCAATATCCCTCTCTTTTCTTAGTTTTTGTAAGCTTTTAATTTTATCTTTCATTTTACACCTTTATTACACCTTTATTACACCTTTATTACACCTTTATTATAAATCTAAAAAAAAACATTCTATAATTTTTTACATCAAAAATCAAATTTTAATCCCAAATGAGGGGTCGCGTCTTAACATTTGACAATTGATTTGGGATATTATAAAATAATTTTATGGCTAGGCAATTAAGAATAGAGTATGAGGGTGCGATTTATCATATTATATCTCGTGGTAACCGTGAAGAAAACATTTTTACAAAAGAGAGTGATAAGATTAAATTTATAGGAAAAATGGTTGAAACCATTAAAAAATATAAATTACAGTTATATTGTTATGTTCTTATGGATACTCACTATCATTTTCTCCTTTCAACCCCATTAGGGAATCTATCTAAATCAATGCATTATTTAAATACAAGTTACTCAAATTGGTTTAAGTCGAAATATGATTTACGTGGTTCTTTATTTCAGGGGCGATACAAGTCAATTTTAGTAGAGAAGGAAGAATATCTTTTATTATTAAGCTGTTATATCCATCTTAATCCTGTACGTGCTGGGCTTGTTAATAAACCGGAAGATTACAGATGGAGTAGTTTTAGAGATTATGTTGAAGAAAGTAAAAAGTTTTCGTATATATGTACTAATGAGATTAAAGGGTTATTTTCAAACAGGCATATTGCTGCTTATAGAGATTTTGTTTATAGTCGACTGGATAAGAAATATAGTAAAGAGAGTATCTATGGTAAGTACTCCATATTGGGAAGTGAAAAATTTCGTAAAGGTATTTTAAATCAGGTTGGATACAATGTTAAGGATTTGACTGTTCGGGAGATACCTGTAATAAAACATTTAAGTAGATTAGAATCAGAAGATATAAAAAAGTTAATTATAGAGACGTTTAATGTGAAAGAAAATGAGTTAATTTCAAAGCGAAAAGGGAATATCTACCGCAAATTATATTTATATGGATTGAAGATGTTTACTGAGTTAAGTTTAAATGAGATTGGAGAGATATTTTCAATGGATTATGTTGCAGTCTCGCAGATGGTTCGTAGATTTTTATTGAAAGCTGAAAAAGATGAATATATAAAGATGTTACTTGAGAGATTTAATGCTGAAGTAAAAAATATGTAATTAAATGTATAATGTTAAGACACGACCCCTTAAGGAGGTTATCAATGATATATAGAATATTATCTATAATTATAATTTTATCTTTTATCTCTATTGGTTATGCTAAAGAGGAATATATTCATCACGATTTAAAAGTAACCATTGAGCCAGAAAATAAATTTATCCGGGTAAATGATACCATTAAAATTAATAAAACTTTTAAAGTAGAAAAAATCCATTTTTTACTACATGGTAACCTAAAAATAATATCAAAATCAAAACATATTATAATAAATAAAGAGAAAGGTGAACTAAAATCAGAATTTTTCGGTATCAATACAGCGAAATTTGAAATCAAAAAGAAAATCCCTTTAAATCATTATTCCATCCGATTTTCTGATAAATTAAAAAAACATGAAACTTTTAATATTGTATACGAAGGAATAATTCACCATCCAATCAAACAAATTGGTAGTGAATATGCCAGAGGATTTAGTGAAACACCGGGGATTGTCAGTGATAAAGGAGTCTTTCTGGCAGGGTCTTCTTTCTGGATTCCATGGTTTAATGACGACCTTGTAACCTTCAAACTTAATGTAAAGGTGCCTGAAAAATGGGACGTTATTTCTCAGGGGACACGAGTCTATCATGAGAAAAAAGGTGAAAGACAGATAACTATATGGGATTCTATAGAGCCTATGGATGAGGTGTACTTAGTGGCTGCAAAATTCAAAAAATATATTCTAAAAGTAGGAAACGTGAATGTGATGGCCTTTCTCCGTTCTAAAGATGATGGTCTTGCCAGCAAGTATCTGGAAACAACGGGGCAGTACCTTGAAATGTTCGAAAAATTAATCGGTCCCTACCCATACTCTAAGTTCGCTTTGGTTGAGAATTTCTGGGAGACAGGTTACGGAATGCCCTCTTTTACATTGCTGGGTTCAAAGGTTATACGGTTTCCATTTATCCTTCACTCTTCATATCCACACGAGTTATTACATAACTGGTGGGGTAACAGTGTTTTTGTGGATTATGATGCAGGTAATTGGTGCGAGGGTATAACAGTATATATGGCAGACCACCTGATAAAACAACAGAGGGGACAGGGTATTGCATATCGCAAAACTACTTTGCAGAGTTATACCCATTATGCAGCAGGTAAAAAAGAGGAATTTCCTTTAACAAAGTTCAAAGCACGATATAATGCACTCTCATCCTCTATCGGCTATGGCAAATCTATGATGCTTTTCCACATGCTCAGGAAGTTAGTGGGGGATAAATTATTTAAAAAATCTATCCAGCATTTTTATAAAGAGAATAAATTTAAAAGAGCAACTTTTACTGATATAAGAAAATCCTTTGAAGAGATCACAAGTAAAGATCTTGAACATTTTTTCAAACAATGGGTCTCCTCTACAGGTGCACCTAAAATTCAGCTTTCGAATGTATCAGTAGAGAAAAAAGGTAAGAGATATCTATTACAATTTTCTATAGATCAGATCCAGAATAACAGACTCTATAAATTAAATGTGCCAGTAGCTATCTTTCTGGAAGGGGAAAAAGAGGCACTAATTAAGCACCTGGAATGTAATGAGAGGGAGGTGAATTTCACATATTATTTTGACCAGCAACCTCTGTTTATAAATGTGGATCCTCATTTTGATGTATTTCGCAAACTTCATGACAATGAGATACCAGCAACATTATCCAACATCTTCGGATCCAGATCAACATTGATGATAATACCATCAAAGGCTCCAGAGGAATTTTTAAGGGGATACAGGGAATTAGCTGAAACATGGGCAAAAGATGGCAAAGATAAAATTGAGGTTAAAATGGATAATGAAGTACTATCACTTCCAGATAATAGAGCTGTATGGCTATTTGGAATTGAAAACCTTCACATAGAAACCATTAAAAGAGGTATCTCTAATTATAAAGTAGAGTTAAATAAGAGCTTTATAAAGATAAACAAGAAAAAATTCCTATTTAATGCAAACACCATTATTTTAGCTGTAAAAAACAGTAAGAATCCATCCAATAATGTGGCATTAGTGATTGCAGATCGGGTGAAAGCTTTACCAGGTCTGGGGAGAAAGCTACCTCATTATGGCAAATACAGTTACCTTGCATTTGAAGGGGATGAACCCACAAATATTTTTAAGGGGCAATGGCCAACCATAAATTCCCCAATGTTCGCCAGTCTGAAGCCAGCCATTTCCAAAGGTGCATTAAACATAAAACTTCCATGCCAAGAACCCCTGGCCAGGTTAGCGCCCATATTCTCCTCAAAAGGGATGATGGAGCACATCGAATACCTGGCTTCCGACAGTTTGGAGGGGAGGGGGTTGGGATCTATTGGATTAAAGAAAGCAGGGCAGTATATTGCAGATGCCTTTAAAAAAGCAGGTTTGAAACCCGGGGGTGATAATAACACCTTCTTTCAAACATGGGAGGAAGTAAGCGGCCCCCAGAATAAAAAGATCCAGCTTCAAAATGTAATTGGCATTATTCAAGGTAATACTCAGGACTGGGTCGATCAATCAATTGTACTCTGTGCACATTACGACCATCTGGGAAGGGGATGGCCGGATGTGCGTAAAGGAAACAAAGGAAAAATTCACTACGGTGCAGATGATAATGCCAGTGGAGTATCAGTGATGCTGGAATTGGCCCGTATTCTGGGTAAGAGTATGAAACCCGGACGTTCTATTGTTTTTATTGCATTTACTGGTGAAGAGAATGGACTTATGGGTTCCTCCTATTATTTAAAAAATTTAAAAACTAAATATGAAAGCAAGTTTAAAAATATTATGGCTGCTATCAATCTCGACACAGTGGGACGATTAACAGGTAAAAATAAATTAATGGTTATAGGTGGTTCTTCTGCCAGAGAGTGGAAATTCATCTTTATGGGGATCAGCTATACCGTGGGAATTGAAAACCAGCTGATCACCCAAGAACTTGATGCCAGTGATCAGATAAGTTTTATTAAAAGAGGAATTCCTGCTATTCAATTGTTCTCAGGTCCACATTCAGATTATCACTGTCCTACTGACACTATCGATAAGATCGATCCCTCCGGATTGGTAAAAGTGGCAATCATTGCAAAAGAGGCTATTCTATTCCTCTCTGAACGAAAAGAACCATTAACATTCAAAGGTTCTTCCAAACTTTCATCTAAAACAACATCAGCTCCTACAAAAGGAGGTCGCAGTGTAAGGACTGGTATTATTCCGGATTTTTCTTTTCCGGGTAAAGGAGTTAAAATAGGGATGATCTCCCCTGGCTCCCCTGCTGAAAAAGCAAGCTTAAAAAAAGGAGATGTGATTATCAAAATAGGTGTAATTGAAGTTGCTAACCTTAGAGAATACTCCAGTGTCTTAAAATCCTTTAACCCGGGTGATACTACTACAATGATTTATTTGAGAAAGGACAAAGAATATTCAACTAAGGTAACTTTAACCACACGTTAAGATTTGACCAATTGTTTCTCGATAAATATCTTGACAAAGAAAGTGTAATCTTTTATGATTTGCTATAAATCTTTATAACATTTATTAATTATTTCAGGAGGAAAAAGGATGAAGGATATTTTAAGTGAAAATTTAAGAAATATTGCAATAGTCGGTCATGGTCAGACTGGGAAAACAAGCCTGGTTTCAGCGATTCTATTTAATACAGGTATGGTAAGTAGATTAGGTAGGATTGAACAGGGTAATACTGTTACTGATTATGATGAAGCAGAGATTGAGAAAAAGATCTCAATCCAAGCCTCATTAGCATATGCTTTAAAAGATAAATATAAGATTAATATTATTGATACTCCGGGGTATGCTAATTTTGTATGGGAAGTAAGGTTAGGTTTAAGGGCTGTTGAAACGGGAGTTATGACTGTAAGTGCTTATGAAGGTGTTGAAGTCCAATCTGAAAAGATTTTTGATTCAATGACTGAATTGAAAAAGCCTTTAGTTTTAGTTTTAAATAAAATGGGAAAAGATCTTTCAGATTTTAATAATGCTTACGATTCAATTATAGAATCATTTGGAAAAAACTCAATTGCAGTTCAGTATCCTATTGGCAAAGGTAATAGCTTTTCAGGAATTGTTGATTTGATAGAGATGAAAGCTTATGAGTATGGAAAGGATGAAAAAGGAGATTATAAAGAGGTTGAAATACCGTCTGACATAAAAGATGAGCTTCAAGCAAAGAGGGAAGAACTAATCGAAAAGATAGCAGAAAATGATGAAAAATTAATGGAAATATATTTTGAAAAGGGTGATTTGAATTCTGAGGAAATTGCCTCAGGTTTGAAATCAGGCATCTTGAAAAGAGATATATTCCCTGTATTGGTTACTGATGCTTATTCAAACATTGGTGTGAATCACCTGATTGATTTTATTTTGAAGTATACTCCATCTATACTTGATATTGGAGAAATAGAAACTCTTGAAGGAAAAATTTTGCCTGATAAATCAGCAAAATTTTCAGGCCTTGTATTTAAAACCATATCTGATCCTTTTACAGGTAAAATATCAATTATAAAGGTTTTTTCTGGAATTCTAAAACCAGATTCAACATATTATAATAATAATAAATCAAAAGAAGAGAGAATAGGGGGTTTATTTTTTCTTCAGGGTAAAAATCAGGAACCTTGCGGAGAGGTAAAACCTGGAGAAATAGTTGCTGTTGCTAAATTGAAAGAAACTCAAACTGGTGATACATTGTGTATTAAGGGTGAAAAGGTTCAATTCCCGGAATTCAAATTTCCTATTCCATCAATATCTTTTGCAATTGAACCGAAATCGAGGTCTGATGAAAATAAAATATCAACTTCTCTAAGTAAAATTATGGAAGAAGATCCGACAGTTAAGACTGAAAGGGATTTTCAGACAAAAGAATTAATTATTTCAGGGAATGGTCAACTTCATGTTGAATTAGTTGTAAATAGGTTAAAGAGGAGATATGATGTTGAAGTCACAATGAAACCTCCAAAGATTCCATATTTAGAAACAATTACTGGTAAAGCTGATGTAGAAAAAAAGTACAAGAAACAGAGTGGAGGTAGAGGTCAGTACGGGCATGTTTTATTGAAAATTGAAGCATTACCAAGGGGTAAGGGGTTTGTATTTGAAAATACTATTTTTGGTGGTTCAATTCCAAAGAATTATATTCCTGCTGTTGAAAAGGGTATAAGAGAAGCAAAAGTAACTGGGGGTTTAGCTGGTTATCTTGTTGTGGATTTTAAGGTTAATCTTTATGATGGGAGTTTTCATGAAGTTGATTCTTCTGATATGGCTTTTAAGATCGCTGCTTCAATGGCGTTTAAAATGGGTATAAAACAGGCTAAGCCAACATTGTTAGAGCCAATAATGAAAGTACAGGTAATAGTTCCTGAAGAGTTTATGGGTGACATAAATGGCAATTTAAGTGGAAGAAGAGGAAAAATTCAGGGAATGGAACAAAAAGGAAAAAATCATGTTATTACTGCTTTAGTACCAATGGCTGAAATGCTTGATTTCAATCCAACTTTAACCTCAATTACTGGAGGAAGAGGGACATATTTTATGGAACTTTCCAATTACGAGCAAGTACCACACCAGTTGCAGAAAAAGATAATTGATGATGCAGTAAAAGAGGGTAGGGTAAAAAAAGAGGAAGAAGAGTAGTTTTTTTACGTGCTTTGATAAAAAAGTTAAATAAAAGTAATGACACATGTTATTTTAGATGTAAATAAAATAAAAAAAAGTTTTCAACTACCAGATAAATCAACATTAACTGTAATTGAGGATTTATCTTTTAAATTGGAAAAAGGTACTATTATTGCAGTAACAGGCGCTTCAGGTTCAGGAAAAAGTACTTTGCTTCATCTTATTGGTGGACTTGATAATCCTGATGAAGGTGAAATAATGTTTCAGGGAGAAAATATTTTAGAGTTTGATAAGAAAAAAAAATCAGAATATAGAAATCAGAGTATAGGTTTTATATTTCAATTTCATTATTTAATGCCAGAATTAAATGTTATAGAAAATGTATCTTTCCCATTTTTGATGAAAAATTTTGATAAAGAAAAAGCTTTTGAAAGAGCAAAAATGCTTATTGAAGATGTAGGATTAGCTGATAAATCTGATTATATGACTTATCAGCTTTCAGGTGGAGAGAGGCAGAGGGCTGCAATTGCAAGGAGTTTGATTAATTCTCCAAAGCTTTTATTGGCGGATGAACCAACTGGTAATGTTGATTGGAAAACAGGGGAGAAGGTATTTAATATTTTTAAAGATCTGGTGAATAAAAAAGGCTTAACTGCAATTATAGTAACTCATAATGAAAAATTAGCAAAAAAAGTTGATAAAACTTATAACCTAAATTCAGGTAAGTTGTTTTTATAACCCCTGACTCCTTATATGACTCTTTCAAAGGTTTGACTAAATAAATCATTTAATATAGAATAATTGACTATAAGGAGCAATAAATGAGTAAAAGAGCAATAATAACCGGGATCACAGGGCAGGATGGTTCATATTTGGCAGAACTTTTACTTGAAAAAGGTTATGAAGTTTTTGGAATGGTAAGAAGATCCAGTGTGGAAAATTTTGATAGAATTGATCATATTAAAGATAGAATTAACATAAGGCAGGCGGATCTATTGGATCAATACTCTATAATTAGGTTAATAGAGGAAGCACAGCCAGATGAAATATACAATCTGGCTGCTATGAGTTTTGTTCCGACTTCATGGAATCAGCCAGTATTAACTGCTGAATTTACTGCAATTGGAGTAACAAGAGTCCTTGAAGCTATAAGGGTTGTAAACCCGAGGATAAAGTTTTATCAAGCCTCTTCCTCAGAGATGTTTGGTAAGGTGAAAGAGATTCCTCAGAAAGAGACAACTCCTTTTCATCCAAGAAGTCCGTATGGTGTTGCAAAGGTTTATGGTCACTATATAACTGTAAATTATAGAGAGAGTTATGATATTTTTGGTGTTTCTGGTATTCTTTTTAATCATGAGTCGCCAAGGAGAGGCATAGAATTTGTGACAAGAAAAGTAACGTATAATGCTGCAAAAATAAAGCTGGGTTTGTCAAAAGAGCTAAGGATGGGGAATTTAAATTCTAAAAGAGATTGGGGATTTGCAGGTGATTATGTTAAAGCTATGTGGTTGATGTTGCAGCAAGATAAACCTGATGATTATTTAGTTGCAACTGGGGAGACACATTCAGTAAGAGAATTGGTTGAAATTGCATTTTCCTGTCTTGATATGGATTACAGAGATTTTGTAAGAGTTGATGAGAGTTTTAAAAGACCAGCTGATGTTGATCTTTTAATAGGAGATTATAGCAAAGCAAAACAGAAGCTTGGATGGAAACCAGAAGTAAATTTTGAAGATTTGATTAAAATGATGGTTAAATCTGATATTGAAGTTGTTAAACAAAAGTATAATTTATGATATATAAAGAAGAAAGACCCTGGGGCTCTTTTGAAATTTTGTATGAAGAGAAGAGTCTTAAGGTAAAGAGAATAATTGTAAAATCAGGCCAAAAGCTATCGCTTCAAAGTCATGAGCATAGATCTGAAAATTGGATTATTTTACAGGGTAATGCAGTTGTTCAATTAGATGAGAAAAAAATGTTCCTTGCACCTAACCAGAGTGTATTTATTCATAAAAAAGCAAAACATAGAATTGAAAACAATGGAAATTCAGAAGTAGTTTTTGTTGAAATCCAAACAGGCTCATATCTGGGGGAAGATGATATTATCAGATATGAAGATGATTATAATAGAATATAAGGAATTAGATAATAAGGGAGGTTTTATGGATTTAAAAAAGTTTATTAGAGATGTTCCTGATTTTCCTGAAAAGGGAATTATTTTTAAAGATATTACAACTCTTTTAAAAGATAAAAATGCTTTCAAATATGCAGTTGATCTTATGTATGAAAAATATATTGATAAAAAGATCGATAAAGTTGTGGGAATAGAATCAAGAGGTTTTGTGTTTGGAGGAATTGTTGCATATAGATTAGGATGTGGATTGGTTATTGCAAGAAAACCTGGAAAGCTGCCTTTTGAAAAAATTAAGCAAGATTATACACTTGAATATGGTGTGAATTCTATTGAAATTCATACTGATTCAATAAAAAAGGGAGAAAATATCATTATTGTTGATGATTTATTAGCAACAGGAGGCACTGGTGTTGCTGTCGCAAAATTGGTTGAAAGATTAAATGGGAAAATAATTGGTTTAGAATTTCTAATTGAACTTGGTTTCTTGAATGGTAGGGAAAAGTTAAAAGATTATAATATAAATAGTTATATATTTTATTAATATAATATATAAAATTTTAAAATATTAGAATATTAATGGAGAAACTTTTAGGTTTTTATATAAAATGAAGATATTTATAATTTTATTGACTTTATTCGTTAATGCTCAGCATTTTCTGTTAATGCAGCCAATTCGAAATGCTGTTAAAAATGGTGATTTTTCTGGTTTTAAAACTATTTGTAAGGAAAAAATATCTATAAATTTAGAAAAGCCATTTCTTATGAATGGTTATTTTTATTCAGAAAAATTTATTGATGATTTTTCTATAAAATTTTCCGAATATAAAACACAGAGGATAGAATGGTCATCAAAACAGATTGAAGTTGATTTTGCGATCCAGTCACTTAATATAGCTTTAAAGAATAAAAAATCAGGTAGGATAGTTTTATACAAACTAATATTTTTTATGACTAGAGACAAAGAATGGAAACTTTATTATCTAAGAGGACTAAGAATTTAGTATTTATTTTTGTACTAATTTCTTTTTTGTTTCTTTTTATTTTTTTGTTTGTTTCAAATAGCTTAAAAATAAATAGAGATAAAATCAATAAAAATGTATTAAAAGATATTAGAATTTTTGAAAGAAATCTTGAAAATAAGGTCATAAGCTATAAGAAAAGAGCTGAGTCTTTATTTAAAAAATATAAAATAAATAAGCTTGAACATTCCGAAATGAATCAAAAGGAAGCTCTTGTAATAGAGAAAAGGGGAGTGATTTTTGATTATTATGGTGAAATTTATTGTTTTAAATTTGAAGATATTAATGTTGGAAAATGGTTTTTAATAAAGGAGCATTCCGAGCTATATTTCATTCAAAAAATGGACAAAAATATTTTTTTCATAAGGTATTTCTTTGATTTAAAGGACAATTTTATTTATAAAACAGCAAAATATTTGTTTCCTGTTATTGATCTAAAATTTATTGATAACAATATGAGTTCAATGGAGAACAAGTATCAATATGATAAAGTAAAGGACATGTATCTTTTTGAACATACCCTAAAAGATTCAAATGATCAGCTTATTTTACATTTAAAATTTTCAAATAAAGATGTCTTAAATTATTTTAAAATGAAACAGAAATTATTTTTATACTTATCTATTTTGGCCTTTTTTTTACTGATAATTTATATTATATATAGAAAAAAGAGATTAAAGCAAAGAATCTTTTCTTTTATTATCAGTTCATGTGTATTTATAGTTTTATGTTATTTAGTTTCTTTGATTTATGAAAAAAATCTGTTTTTAAATATCTTTAATTTTAAGCTTAATTCTATTTATGAAATTTTAGTAATGGTAATTTTTTTAAATTATTTATTTTTTTTATTATTGAAGAACTTTAAAAATAAATTATTCTCTTATATTTTCTTTAATATTTCAGCATGTCTGGTAGTTATTTTCTCTGATATGATTTTTAAATCTGTTGATTTCTTTTATTCTGATTTTATTTTAAAACTTAATTACTTAACTCTCATTTTTGTTGTATTTTTGCTTCATATGTTCCCATTACTATTTTCTTATAAAAATAGAATTAAAGTGTCTGTCTTTAATATAAGTCTTTTTTTTATAATACAATTTGGATTTTTTGTTTTTTTTGCTTTAGTAATTAGAAAATTTTATATAAATTTTCTTATTTTTTCAATAATTCTATTCATACTATTCTTTTTAAAAAGAAATTTTATTTCAGGGCTTCTTGTTCTATTTATAATAACAGTTTCTGTTTTTGTTTTATCGTTAAGTAATTCTACTTACAATAAAAGGGAATTTATAAGTAATAATTTGAAAAACATATTTTTTAATAAAGGGAATTATGCAAAATTTATTGCCAGAGAAATAGTTCATGAAATAAATTCCGCAAGTAATAATTTTAAAGAGTTTTTTCAGGAGGGATCAGTTCCAAAACTTGAAACTATATGGAAAAATAGTCTGGCTTCTAAGGAGAATGTCGCTTCTGGAATATTTATTCTTTCCAATAATGAAGAAATTGATAACTATTTTTCATTGCAGATACCATATATCAGAGTTAAGGAAAGGGATTTTTTCCCATTTTGGGCAATTGAAGATGTGAAAGCTTTTTTATATGGAAAAGAAATCCCTCTTGCAATTGCATCTATAAGTGTATTTGATAAGTCAAAGCACCTTGGATATATAATTGTAGAGGTTTTAAATTCTCCAGAATTAGTACTTAGAAACAGGGAAAATATTAATATATTTAATATTGATAGGAAAATTAAAGGAAGTGATTTGAGTTATATAAAATTCAATGAAAATAACCAGATATTGGAGAACCCTTCAAATATAAATTTGAAAAATATTTCAGGAATTGTGAAATATAATGACAAATGGATAAACTTCAAACATATGGGTTTTGAATTTAAAGGATTTATTTTCAAGAACAACGAGAATCATTTTGTTATATTTTACCCAAAAAATAGTGTTGTAAAGAATTTTTCTGAAATCATTAAAATCTATCTTTTTTTCATGTTGTTTTTTATCTTTTTCAATCTTAATGAGCTTAAAAAAATTGAATGGAAATTGATTTATTTTTCGTTTTCAATTCGTGTCTTTATTATTTTAATTTTAATTTCTCTATTTACTGCAATAATTTTTTCTATATTTTCTTTAAATTTTAACAATCAATTATCAAAAAGACATTTAAGAGAGTTTATTTATGATAAGGGGAAAACAGCTCAAAATATTATAAATAATATTGTTAAGGATAAGGGAGAATTAAGTCGAGATAACTTATTTTTACTTTCAAAGATTGTTGATAATGATGTTAGTGTTTATCAAAACGGCAATTTACTATATACCTCAAATTACAAAAAAATTATTGAGTCCAAGATACCCGAATATTTGAGTTCAAATATTTTAGATTTACTAAATAAAAAAAACCAGGAATTTTCTATTGAAACTAATGGAAATTCTTTTAATCTATTTTTTAAAATTTCTGATTATATCTTCAATATAGATTTTTCATATAAGGGTAGCTATATTTTGTCAGGTAGAGAGAATTATTCAGATTTTATAATTACTCTCTTTTTTATACTTTTAATAACAGGATTTTCATCTGCTTTTTTCTTCAGAAATAAGATTCTTGCTCCAATTAATGTCTTAAATAAAGGTATGTCCGAAGTTGAAAAAGGGAATTTAAAGAGTTTGAAAAAATTACCTTCAGAGGTGGAGTTAAGGAATCTTTATTTAGGTTTTAATTCAATGGTTGAAGGCATAAAAGAACAGAAAAAGAGTATATCTGAAATCTCAAGAATGAAGACTTTAATAAAACTTGGACGGAGAGTTGCTCATGAGGTTAAAAACCCTTTAACTCCAATCAGGTTATCTGCAGAACAAGTATTGAAATCTTTAAAAGATAAAAGAGAGGATTATGAAGAAACAATTGAAAAATCTATAAATTTTATAATAGAAGAGGCAGAACATTTAAAGAAGGTATCATATGGGTTTTTAGATTTTACTCATTTAGATGAAATAAATTTAGAGGAGTTTAATTTATATGATTTGGTTAAAGAGGAAGTATCTAATTTTGAACAGGTTTATCCTCAGATTAATTTTATTGTAATTTCTGAGTCAGAGAGCATTGAAGTTGTTTTAGATAAAATAAAGATAAAACAGGCTATAAAAAATATTTTAACAAATTCGATTGAAGCGATTGGTGAAAAAAAAGGAATCATTCAACTGGAGTTAAAAGAAGATAAAAATCGTGTTATTATTAATATTATTGATAATGGTGTTGGAATGACCAGAGAAGAGATAGATTTGATATTTGATGAAGATTATTCAACTAAGGAAGGCGGGACTGGAATTGGATTGTATGTTACTAAAAGAATAGTTGAATCGCATAATGGGAATGTTGAAATATTTTCTGAAAAAAATAAGGGAACAAAGGTTATTTTAAATTTGCAAAAGAATGATTTTAAAACCTAAGAAATTGAAAAAAGGTGATAAAATTGGAATTATTGTCCCATCTTCTCCTATAAAAAATTCTTTCAGAAATAAGGGATTGAATAAAATAAAAGATATGGGATATGTACCAATTGAAGCCAATAATATTCTATCAAATATAGATTTTAGAGCAAAATTTTCTAATGAAAATATAAATGATATTCAGAAATTTTTTGATAATAATGAGATAAAAGCTATTTGGGCTGCAAGAGGGGGTTATGGTTCAAATTATTTGTTGCCATTTTTATCTAAAATAAAATTTAAAGAGCCTAAGATTATTATTGGTGCATCTGATGTAAGTTATTTGTTATGGCATATAATGGATCATTTTAATATGGTCGTGTTTTATGGTCCAATGGTTTATTCATCTTTAGCTGAAAACAGAGTTAATACTGATAATTTAGTAAAGATTCTTGAGGGTGATTATAATGAAATTAAAGTATCAGGAAAAATTTTAAAAGCAGGAGTATCCAGAGGTATGGTAACAGGCGGGTGTCTTTCTAATTTTGTCTCTCTTATTGGCACAGGTTACCTTCCGGAAGTAAATGGGAGAATATTGCTTTTAGAAGATTTGAATGAGAGACCTTATAAATTAGACCGTATGCTATGGCAAATTTCTGAAGCTGGAATCTTTAATAAGATCAAGGGCCTTTTATTGGGAGAATTCCCATTTTGCTTTAAAGATAATATAGAAAGAAATATTTTTTTATTCCATGTTGTAGAATATTTAAAAGGTCTTAATATTCCAGTAATTTACAACCTTCCTGTAGGGCATTCTAATAATATTCATACATTGCCACTTGGTGTGGAAATTGAAATAGATACTTCAAACTTTGAAGGGATTGTAATACGAGAGAAAGGAGTCATATAATGAAGGTTTTTCTTGTAGGGATAGGTGGAGTAGGGATGAGTTCAATTGCAGGATTGTTCTATCAAAATGGATATAAAATCTATGGCTCTGACACAAATTATTACCCTCCAGTTGATAAAATTCTAAAAAAGATGAATGCTAAAATTTTCAATTCTTATGATGAAAAGAATATTCCTGATGATATTGATTTTTGTGTTATAGGAAATATTGTTTCAAGGGGGAATCCAGAGGCTGAATATATTTTAAATACTAATATTGAGTACTATTCAATGGCTGAAGCTCTTTATAAATTCTTTATAAAGGGAAGGAGATCAGTTGTGGTTGCAGGTACTCACGGAAAAACTACGATTTCTTCTTTTATTTCACATCTTTTTGATTATGCTGGTTTAAAACCAGGTTTTTTTATTGGAGGAAAACCTCTAAATTTTGAATCGAATTGTTCTGTTGGATCTGGAGGAGGTTACTTTGTAGTAGAAGGTGATGAATATGAGACTTCATTTTTTGATCGTTCTTCGAAATTTCTGAAATACCACCCTTTTTATTTGATTTTAACTTCATTAGAATATGATCATATTGATTTTTTCCCAGATGAAGGTTCTTATATAAAAAGCTTCAAGAACCTTGTCAATCAGGTTCCTTCACATGGTATAATTATTATGAATGGGGATTTTGAAATGAATAACAAAGTAGTTGAAAAATCTTTTACACCAGTTATTACTTATGGATCAAAAAATGCAGATTATCTAATAAAAAATATTGAATTAAAAAATAATCAATACCAATTCGTATTAAAAAATCGATCAAATGAGATGAAATTTAGAACCAGTCTTTTGGGTAAATATAATATATGGAATCTAAGCTCAGGTATAACCCTGGGTCTCCATTTAGGTATTCAAGAAAAGGTAATAAGAGAAGCTGTAGAGACATTTAAGGGGGTTGATAGAAGACTGAGAATAATAAATAAGGTTAAAAACACCTTGTTTTTAGAGGATTTTGCTCACCATCCAACTTCAATAAAGAATAGCCTGGAATCTTTAAAAGAATTGTATCCAGAAAAGCAGATAATTTGCCTGTTTGAACCAAGAAGCTGGAGTTTAAGGAGAAATTTTTTTCAAGACAGGTTGGTAGATAGTTTTTTAGATTCAGATGAACTAATAATTAAGGATGTTTACAATAAAGAGAAAATTCCAATTAATGAAAGATTGGATGTAAAAAAAATAAAATGTGAACTGGAAAAAACTGGAAAAAGGGTGTTAATATTTGATAATTACGGAGAGTTTAAAGAATTTTTGTTAGAGATTGATTTAGAAAAAGATAATTTAATTGTTATTATTTCAAATGGGAGCTTTGAAGGTTTAGTACCTTTTGTGAAGGAGTTAAAAGCCTGAAAAACAAACATTTTTTTACGATCACAGGGGCATATTTTGTGACGATACGTTCATTCCAACAGAGAATATCTGTTTTCAGACGTAGGGGCAATCCTTGCGGTTGCCCAAAATAATGCCAGACAAGAGAGTAGAAATGAAATTGTCAAAATGTCAAGCACGTCACCCCACATTATATAAAATTAATTGAATCTCTTTAGAAAATGCTCACATTTATCTTTTAATTTATCGTTTTTATTATTAATATGGTCTATAGCCTTAAGTACCGATGAAACTTCAACATCGATATTTCTAAAATTTATAGCGGGTTTTTTAAACATTTCCAACCTGTTTTCAGCTTCAACAATTTTTTTTAATAATTTATCAATAATTTTATTTAATTTATCTATCTCTATAATAAATATTTTACTAAGAATGTTGTTATCTGAAGTTATATACTCAAGCATTTCGATTAAAATATCGATTATAATGTCAAATTCATTTTCTCTATTTTTTAGCTCATTCCCAAGATTAGTGAAAATGGATGATAATTTTTTGATCATTTCCCAAGAACTCAAAATGTTTGATTTTGAAAATGTAGGGTTACGGTGCTTGACTGAAAATGTAGGGTTACGGTGCTTGACAATTTGACATTTTTGTTATAAAAAATATTT
>JAUWQW010000083.1 GCA_030610885.1 Candidatus Aminicenantota bacterium
GAATGAGTGATGGGTGAATGGGTGGATGAGTAGGGGTTTGATTTATCAAACCCAAAGGCAAAAGGCAAAATTTAAAAGTAAAAAAAGGGTAATCTGATGAATGAAAAAAAAGATCCTGATTTATTTTCTGATTTTTTAGAAATATTGAATGCTTTTGCCAAAAATGGAGTAGAATACATTTTGATTGGCGGATTTGCTGTTATTATTCACGGGTTTCCACGGTTAACATCAGATATTGATATTTTCCTTAAACCTGAAGCAAAAAACCTTGAAAGGCTAAAAAGAGCCCTGAAAAAAATCTTTCCCAATGATAAAGAAATAGATACAATTTCTCTAAAAGATTTACAGGAATATTCAGTAATCCGTTATGGTACAGAAAACGGTTTATATATAGATATTCTATCAAAAATCGGCCAAATGTTTATATACGAGGATATAAACTTCGAGATAAGAACCATCAAAGGTATCCCTGTACGACTGGCCACTCCAGAGGCACTCTATAAAATGAAGATTGATACAGTAAGACCTGAGGACAAAAGGGATGCTCAGTTTTTGGCAGAGTTGATTCGTAATAAGAATGACAGGAGGGAATAATGTCGGTTCAAAAATTTCGGACATTTTCTGAGGCTGAAACAGCTTTATGGGAGTTTCATCCTGATGAAAGTTATTTCCGACGCGTTTCTTTATTATGGAAGGCTGCTTTCCGCCTGAATCCTATATATTGCCGTCGAGGAATATTCCGTTTCCGAACCTTAACTGATGCCCAGGAAGCAAGAAGGAAAAAGGAAAGAGGTTAGAGGCGAGATGTAGGATTTGGGGATTAGGATTTGGTGAAAAAAGCTGACGGCTAAATGCTGAATGCTGAAAGCCCAAAGTCAGTGTTGAGTGTTAAGTTTTAGGTTTTAAGTTGAGGAAAGTAGGATCTGGGATTTGGGATTACTGAGTTCAGCTCCAGCCATCAGCATTCAGCTTCAGCTAAAAAATAATAAGAATGGGATGAAAATTTTATGAGAAATATTAATAAATATACTGAAGATAAATATAAAATTTACATGTTGAAATAGTAGAAATACGAAAAATGCTGTATTCTCTATTAAATAAAAAAGAGAATAAGGATTTAAATGATAGCTGACGGCTGAAAGCTGATGGCTGAATGCTGAAAGCTGCGGCCAGTACCCGAAATAAAAAACTAGATACGTAAAATGTTATATGCATTATTTAGTAAAAAAGACAAATGATTTTTAGCTGGCGCTGAACGCTGAACGCTGAAAGCTGAGTATCGAATAATGAACAAGGAATGATGAAGTATTATAAAAAAGCTGGCGCTGAACGCTGAACGCCGAAAGCTACTTCCACTCACTAACGATAAATGAGAATAGATAAACTACCGTTTAAGGTTAATTATTTCTGGACTTATAAAAAGAATGCAGATCTACCAGAAGAAATTGTTATAGAAAGAGTATTAATATATGGTGATTTTGAAGAAATATTTATGCTTGAAAAAATTGTGGGTGAGAATTTGATAAAAAATCTTTGGGAAAAAAACATAAGGAATAAAAAAAGGTTTAAAAAATTAAACTCAGTTTTGGAGATACTTTATGGAAGGGATAAATTTAAAAGATAGTATGCTCCAAAGCACAAAAGGGGTATTTGAAACCTTAGCCAGAGCTAAATATCTTAAAAAAATATTATCAGAGTATACTTTAGTAGGGGGAACTGCACTTTCGATTTATCTAAAACATAGAATGAGTGAAGACCTGGATTTTTTTAAAAATGGAATTAATCTGGATAAGGCAAAATTATTCTATTTTTTCAGAAAGAATGGAATAAAATATGAAATATTAGCTGAGCCTTCATCCGAGCAGATTGATTTTCTCATAAATAATGTAAAGGTCAGTTTTTTCGCAACAGGTTTTGATTGTTTGAAAAATAAAAAAAATAATAAATATAAAAATATTGAAATCGCTTCCATTGAATTGATTACAGCAATGAAGGTTTACACCTTATCTCTGAGGAGTAAATTTAGAGATTATTATGACCTTTATGTTCTAAACATAGAACTTTTTTCTATTGATGAAATGTATGCGATTTCAAAAGATGTTCTTCATATGGGCACATTTAAATTATTTTCACAGCAGCTTGTATATATTGATGATATTCAGGAAAAAGGAATCAACCAGCATTTGAATCCAAAATACATTGTATCATTAGCAGATATAAGAGAACATTTTGTAAAAGAAATAGAGAAGAAATTAAAAAGTTATGGGTGAATGGGTAAATGGGTAGATGAGTGAATGAGTAAATGGGTAGATGAGTAATGTGTAGGGGCTGGGTTTACCCCTGCCCAAAGTCAGTGTTAAGTTTTAGGTTTTTAGTTGAAAAAAAAGTGATGAAAGAAAAAAGTACTATTCAACTATTTAACTATTTAACCATTAGTCCATTCAACCAGTCAACTATTAGTCCATTCACCCAATCAGCCAAATTAAATTATAGAATTTAAAAAATGTATAATTTTACTTGACAAAATTATATGAATTTTCTACAATAAATTCATATAATTTGACTGAAAGGTATCCTAAAAGAATTTGTTAATATGGGATTTATTTATTTTTTATGCAAATGTCCAAAAAAGGGCAATGGCGGAGCTTTATTAAGCTCCAGCCATCAGCTTTCAGCTTCAGCTAAAAAATAATAAGAATGGGATGAAAATTTTATGAGAAATATTGGTGAATATGAGGTATTCAAAAGATCACATAAATTAACTTTAGAGATATATAAAATAACGAAAAAATTTCCTAAAGAAGAATTATATGCATTATTTAGTAAAAAAGGCAAAAGTAACAAGCAGTTAGACTTAAACTTACACTTCCACTGTCTTAACTTTCTTTACTGGATTATTTGGTAATGTCAGCATTCAATAAGGAGGGTGAATGAAACTAATTATTCAGATACCATGCTTTAATGAAGAAGAGGTTTTACCAATAACTTATGCAGATTTACCTACAAAAATTGATGGCATAGACAAAATTGAAACACTAATAATAAACGATGGAAGTATTGATAATACTTTGGAAGTAGCAAAAAAGATTGGTGTTAATCATATAATTAATTTTAATAAAAACAGAGGACTTGCCAGAGGATTTAGTGCTGGTATAGAAAAATGTTTAGAATTAGGTGCAGATATAATTGTAAATACAGATGCTGATAATCAATATAATGGTAAAGATATTCCTAAATTGGTTAAACCCATTTTAGAAAGTGTAGCAGATGTGGTTATAGGTGATAGACAAACTGATAAAATTAAACATTTCTCTTGGTTCAAAAGGAAACTTCAAAAATCAGGAAGCGCACTTGTAAGAAAATTATCAAATACCGAAGTGCCAGACAGTGTAAGTGGTTTTCGTGCTTTTTCTAGAGAAGCAGCAATGAAAATAAATACCCTAACAGAATTCTCTTATACAATAGAAAATATTATACAGCTTGGTCATCAAAAAATGAAAATTATTTCGGTTCCAATACAAACAAACGAAAAATTAAGGGAATCACGTTTATTTAAAAGTACACCATCCTTTATTAGAAATCAAATCACTACGATTTTAAGAGTTTATGCGACATATAAAGCATTAAAAGTATTCACATTCATTGGATTGATCATAATAATGCCTGGATTATTGGGCTTTATCCGTTTTCTTTATTATTATTTTACTGTAGGCGGAGAAGGCCATATCCAATCCCTGATTTTTTCTACCGTTCTTATAAATGTTGGATTCCTTGTTTTTATGTTTGGAATCATTGCTGATTTGATTAGCAGTAATAGAAAACTGATTGAAAAAGCCTTATATAAGATAAAAAAAATAGAGTTGGAAAAGTTGGATAAAAATTATGAAGATTGATCTGATAGGTCCTTCTTATCCTTTCAGAGGTGGACTTAGCCACTATACGACCCTTCTTTTTAAAAATCTAAAGAAAAAGCATAAAACGAATTTTTATTCATTTAAAAGACAATACCCCAAATTTTTGTTTCCGGGTAAAACAGATAAAGACTACAGCAATTTTACTTTGAAGGACGATGATGCAAAACCAATTTTAGACTCTCTTAATCCCTTGACCTGGATAAGAGTTGCTATTAAAATTATAGTAGATAAGCCTGACCTTACTATTATTCCCTGGTGGGTGATTTTCTGGACATCACAATTTTTAACTATAATTCTTTTTTTGAAAATATTTTCAAAAACCAAAATACTCTTTATATGTCATAATGTGGCTGAACACGAAGCAAATTTCATTAAAGTATTTCTTTCAAAAATAGTGCTTTCAAAGGGTGATTATTTCATTGTGCATTCTGCTGAAGAAAAACAGAATTTGATAAATCTTATTGGCGAAAGACCGATTGCAGAAACTTTTCATCCAAGCTATGATGTTTTTAATACTAAAGAAATTCCAAAATATATAGCAAAAGAAAAAATCGGGATAAGTGATGAAAAGATTATCTTATTCTTCGGTTTTGTACGTGAATATAAAGGTTTAAAATATTTATTAGAAGCTATGCCAGCTATTTTAAAAGCAGTAAAAGTCAAACTATTGATTGCCGGTGAATTCTGGGATGATAAGCAGGATTATATTGATCTGATCGACAATTTAAATATCAACGATAATGTCAAAATAAAAGACGAATATATCCCGAATGAAGAGATACCTTCTTACTTTTATGCATCCGATATCGTAGTTTTACCCTATACTTCAGTTACAGGCAGTGGATTGGTACAGCTTGCCTATGGATTCAATAAGCCAGTAGTAGTCTCCAACATCGGAGCATTATCCCAAATTGTTATTGATAAAAAAACAGGATTTCTGGTGCAACCTGAAGATCCACAGGGAATCGCTGATAGCATCATTGACTATTACCAGAACTATGATGAGGATGAAATTGCCGAAAACATTAAGAAGGAAAACTACAGATTTTCCTGGGATCTGCTTGTAAACAAAATTGAGAGTTTTGCACAATGAATGTTCTGATAACCGGCGCAACAGGATTTATTGGCAACCATCTAACTAAAGAACTTTGCAGACAGGGCTACCACTGCAGATGCCTGGTGCGAAATAATGAAAAGGCAAAAGAGATATTTAAAGATTATAAAGACATTGAATTTGTTCTTGGTGATGTTACAAAGCCGGAAACATTGAAGGGTGTTAATGAAAAAATTGATTGTATTATTAATGTTGTTGGTCTGTTAGCAAAATGGAACTCAACAGAAAATGAATTAAAAGCAATAAATACTTATGCACCAATTAATTTAATACGGAATTTGTCCGATAAAGGGATAAAACATTTTATTCAAATTAGTGCAGGTGGAGTTACTGGACCTGTTTATGGACATCCATCAGATGAAAACTATATATGCAAACCATTTACTTTATACGAAAAAACAAAATATTTAGGTGAAATAAATGTTCAAAATTACTGTGATAAATATAATATTCCATATACAATAATAAGACCTACATTTACATATGGTCCAGGAGACCCACATAAAGTAGACTTGTTTAAATTAGTAAATAAAGGCTTGATACTTACTTTTGGTGGTGGGAATAGTGTAAATCAACCAGTCTACATTGATGATCTTATAAAGGGGATTATTCTTGCTGTGGAAAAGGGAGGAAACAACCAAGTATATATAATTGGTGGTGAAAGGCCGATAACAAAAAAAGAGTTTCAAGAAACTATTGCAACCATATTAGATAGAAAAACAAAAAAAGTAAATATTCCTCAATGGCTGGCATATTTAATTGCTTATATAATGGAGTTTTTAAGTAAACTTTTTAAAATCAATCCAATATTGTCATTATCAAGAGCGAATATGATGTGCAAGGATTTTGGATATAATATAAATAAAGCTAAAAGAGAATTAAATTATAAGCCAAAATATAGTATAAAAAAAGGAATAGAGAATACGATTAGGTACTATAAAAATAAGGGAATTATATGAATGTTAAAAGAAGAACCGAAGTTGAAGTTTTCGGTGTTAACTATGAACGATTTTCTTTAGGAAGACAAATACATAGATTTATAAAAAAATATAATATTAAATCTGTTTGTGAATTACCAGCACATGGAGCTAAAGCAGCCCCATCTCTTTATTCTCTTGATTTTGCGTTAGCTGGTGTTAAGGTAACATTAGTAAATGGGGTAGAAGAATCATTAAAGTTTTATAAAGAGTTAGGAATTGAGAAAAATGTTGAAATAATAAAGGTGGACAATATTTCAAAAACAGGTCTTGAGAATAACAGTTTTGATTTTGTCTGGAATTTTGCATTTATCCCTGCATACAAAGATAAACCTGCACTGGCAAATGAGATGAAAAGAATATCAAAAAGACATGTAGCAGTCTTTTCTGTTAATAAAAGGAACGTAGGATTTCCTTTGCATAGGTTTGCGCATTGGAGAACTAAAATACCTTGGACACATGGAGATATGAATTTTAACAGTCCATCTTATTTAAAGAACTTTTTTAAAACAAATGGATTAAAAAATATCAAAACAGGTGTGGTCGATTGTCCTGTTTGGCCTGATTCGGTTGGTTTTAGAGATATAAGGTTACATAAAAATAATATCACTTTTGATAATGTAGAATGGCAAGTTCCTTATGTAGATTACTTGAAAAATGGTAATTTTCCGAAGTGGTTTAGTTATGTGTATTTCATTGAGAGATTACCTTTACCTTTGTTTATGAAATATATTTATGCTCATATTTTTTATGTAATAGGGAAAGTAGATTGAATAATACAATTTCTTTGCTTAGTTGTTTACATCAGAAAATTTATGAATTGAAAGAAAAAATAGAATCTTATATTTCTAAAAATAAAATTATAAATTTTAATGATATAGTATTCATAAAACCGAATTTTGTTGCTCCTTTTCAACATGCAACTACTAATTTAGATCTTATTTGTTTAGTTGTTGAAATAATAAAGGATTACGGTGCAATTCCGGTCATCGGGGAATCCTCTGGATATGAATTTGCAACTGAAGAGGTATTTAAATACTTAAGAATTGATGAAAGACTTAAACAATATAATTTGAAAATTTTGAATCTAGATAATTATAAATTTTCTCTAATAGAAACTAAGAGTAACATATTTAAAAAGGTTGAATTGTCTGAGAAAATTTTTGAGTCTGACAAAATTATTAATATGCCTAAGTTAAAAATGCATAAGGTTTCAACTTTAAGCTTAGCAATGAAAAATTTATTTGGGCTATATAGTAAAAAACAACGACAAAAGATTCATATTATAAATTTAAATGAGGGAATTATAGTAATAAATGAAATTATAAAACCAGATTTAGTAATTATGGATGCTCTTACAATAGTAATGAACGCCGCTGTTTATGGGAGATCTTTAGAAATAAATAAGATACTTTTATCACAAACTAATATTGGCATGGATTTATTTATTTGTGATTATCTAAATTTTCCATTTTATCGTATAAAATATTTAAATGATTATGTGATCAGAAAGAAAATAGATCCTTCCGAATATCAAAAAGATGGTATTGAAGATTGCAATAGAGAACTTTTAATTACAATGAAGCGATTTGGAAATCTAAAATATAGGATTATGCATGGTGCTGATTATCTTTATAAACTATTTACTAATCGAAAATCTATTATTCCCCTTATAAATTATAAATTTGGGATTAAACCTGTAATAGATAAAAAAAAGTGCAACCTATGTGGTCAATGTGTTGAAAGTTGTCCTGTAAAAGCAATAAGTATTATTAACAATGAGATTTATATTAATAAAAAATTATGTTCACAATTAAGATGCTTGAAATGTGTTGAAGAATGTCCACAAAAAGCAATAAAAATTAAAAGAGTTGGTTTATGAAAAATAAAATAAAGATATTTTTTTCTTCTCAAGCTCAGTTTGAAGCTGAAAGTACAAATTTAGGTGAGAAAGCAATATTTGAAGAAGTCCTAAAAAGATATAAAAAAAGTATACCAAATGTAGAAATTAAAGTACTATCAAGTAATCCGAAGAAAACAAAAAGTGATTATAACATTGAAGGTATAAGATTAGGTGGGTTGGAAAATTTCTTTAAGTCTATTCATGAAATATACAAATCAGATTACATTGTTGTTGGAGGGGGAGAACTAATTCAAGATAAGTCATCTTTGGTTATGATACCTTATATCCTTTTAAGACCAATGATCGGAAAACTTTTAGGCAAGATAATTATTGCGCAGGGTATTGGTATAGGAGAAGATGACGAAATAACAAAGTTTGGTAAATGGCAAACTCATTTTGCTCTGAATAAATTTGATATTATAACAGTAAGAGATAAAAAATCTTATTATATGTTAAAAAATATGAATATTATGAAACCTAAAATATATATAACAGCTGATATTGCCAATACCTTAGAAAAAGCAGAAGATGAAGAGATTATTAAAGTTTTAGAAAACCACAATATTAAAAACAATGCAAGATATGTAGTATTCTCAATGAGAAGCGTATACCATAGGTCTCATAATTTGCTCCCTTTTAGTATCAGAAAGAAATTAGGATTTATTACTAAACAATATTTAAAAGAAATTGATAATTTTAAAACCGTTATTGCTAGAATTGGAGATTATATTTGTGAAAAGTATAAATACAAAGTTGTTTTTATTCCTGCTTATGTTGGCAAACAATTTTCTGCTAATGATGATGATTTTTCTAAGGCAATTATGAATAGAATGAATAACAATTCTGAATTGATTATTGAAGATTCTTGCAGCATTATTAAAGGAATTTTGTCAAAGTCCGCATTAGTGATCGGAGTACCTTTGCATTCTTTGATACTTGCAGGTTCAGAAAATGTTCCAGTTATTGCTATTAGTTATGCATCAAAACATAGAGCTTATATGGATCAAATAGGTATGAGTGATTTTGTTTTACGGGCTGAAAACTTGGGGGAAAGAATTGATTATAATAAGATAAAATATCTTGTTGATAAAACAATCAAAAAACGAGACGAAATTGTTACAAAACTGAAAGAAAAGAATAAGGTTATAAAAGATTTATCTATGAAAGCTACTGATTATATTTTTGATTATATTAAAACAATAAAATAAGTTTATTAAGGGATTATAATATGTTTAAAGAGTTAAAAAGGATATACAATTTATTGGCTGGTGATATGCCACTCAAGAATATTATACCGGATAGTGAATACGAAAAGTATTGGATAAATAGGGAAAAGGCTGATGAACAGATACTAAGAAGAAAATCAAGAGTATATAAAAGAATGCACTTAATTGCAGAAGAAGTTGAAGATAATTCTAATGTTCTTGATATTGGATGTGGAAATGGTGATTTGTTTTCTATTGTTCATAAAAAAAAAACCAAATTGTAAATTATTGGGAATTGATATCTCTTCTGATGCTATAACAAAAACAAAAATGAAAGGATTTCGAGCGAGTAAGGTCAACATTACACAAGATAATTTAAGCGAACTGGGTAATTTTGATTATATTATTATGAGTGAAATAATAGAACACCTACCAAATCCTGAAAAAGTAATTTTAGATGTGAAAAAAATTACTAGGAAGAAAATAATTATTACTACACCCAACATTGCATTTATATTATTTTGATTAAGGTTATTTGTTTGGGGAAAATTTCCAATTTCAACTGTTTTTCATATTAGAAAACATTTGTCCCTTTGGTCAGTTAAGGATTTTCTATACTGGGCTGAATATTTAGGATTTAATGTAGTAAAGATGCAAAGCATAGGAGGGATACAAATATTTAACTTAAATAGGATTATGCCTAACTTATTCGCTAATACTATTTTATATGTTCTACAACCTAAAAACGAATAGTGCGATACTGTAGTTATGTCTAAAGGTATAATATACAACCTGTTTTCCCGCCTGATATTTATTACTGGCGCTTATGCAATTCATATTTATCTTGCCCGTCTGTTAGGTCCTGAAAAGTATGGAATATTTGGAGTTTGTATTGCTATAATTACTATCTGTTATGTGTTTCTTAATAATGGAGTCAGGCAAGTAGTCTCCAAATTTTCAGCAAAGTATCCAGAGAGCGCTAAATATTTTCAAACAAAAGGCGTAACTGCTCAATTAGCAATTTCAGCAACTTTAGGATTAATTGTAATTATTTTTTCCAAAAATATTGCATACTTATTTAATGATAATGATTTAATAACACCACTTTATTTATCGGGAATAATAATCATCACCCAAAGTTTATATTTTATATATACGGGAGCTTTAAATGGCTTAAAGAAATTTGGATATGAAAATGCGGTGTTGAGCGCTTATGGATTTGTAAGGCCTGTTGTGGCAATTCTCCTGGTTTATCTGGGGTTTGAGATAATTGGCGCTTTGACAGGTTTTTTAATCGCAAGTATTGCAGCAGTTATATTAGGAATTATTTTAACACGGAATTTAGGTAACAAGAAATATGATGCCATCAAAGTCGGTAATATTCTAAAAAGTTCCATGCCAATAATGGTAATATTTGGCGGTATCACAATAATTATGAATTTTGATCTGTTATCTGTTAAGCATTTTATACCAGAAGGTAAATTTTCAGGATATTATACTTCAGCAGCAGCAATATCCAAACTTTCATATTGGTTCTTGTTTGCTTTTGGTTCTGTTCTTTTACCTTTTGTATCATCAAGTTTTCATAAAAACGATATTTTACAAACTAAAAAATATATTAATGAAATAATTAGATATTCATTATTGATAATCTTGCCTGTTGTAGTTTTATTTTGTTTTTATGCAGATAATGTTGTTTGTTTAATTTACGGTTCAAATTATCAATCTGCCGGTAATGTTTTGAAAATACTTATTTTCGGTTTAATGGGTCTCGGCTTAATTTCAATATTTTCACATATTATGATAGGAATTAATCGGGAAAAACTAATGATAAAATATTCATTAATAGGTATTATAGCCGCTATTATTCTAAATATAATTTTTGTTCCAAGAATTGGAATGATTGGCGGCGCTATTTCTACAACTATCTCGGCAGGTGTTGTGGCAACCATGACATATAGCTTTATAAAAAGAAGATTAAAATTGGATATAAATATAGTTAGTATTGTTAAAGTAATAAGTTCAATATTTCTTATACTCCTGATTGCCTGTGGAATAAATGGTGTAGGTGTAAATTTTATTATTAAGAGTATTATTTTATATCTTGGCTATTTTTTATTATTGTTGCTAT
>JAUWQW010000063.1 GCA_030610885.1 Candidatus Aminicenantota bacterium
GATTCCATATTTACGGGCCTCATAGGAACAGGTAGAGACCACTCCCCTGGAATCGGGTTTGCCTCCTACAACAACCGGTTTTCCCTTTAAATCCGGATTGTCTCTTACTTCAACCGCAGCAAAAAAGGCATCCATATCAATATGGATAATTTTACGATGTTGAACCGTGTTTTCGCTTTCTGTTTGCATACATCTCTAATATAAAATATAAAAAAATGGGGTCAGATATTTCATTTTAGCATTTGTCTTGAACCTAACACCCGATTAATATGACTGATAGGAAAATCCTTTTTCATCATCATCCTTATTTTAGTACAAAATACCTTTATTGTCCATACAGAAGTAAGAATTATTACCCAGTTTTTCTAGGAATAGCTAAGCTATAAAAGTCAAACTAAAAAAGTTTTGACAAAACCTATCGTCTCTCTACTCACTACTCACTACTCAAGGATATAAGGGTCATCATCTACAATAAGAATTGTCGTTTTCTCTTCATCCATTCTATGTTGAAAAGTTGAAAAATCATCCGAAATATACTATTTTGATAATATAAGAAAAATAGTATGAAAAAGCTATTGATCATTTTTTTATCTTTTTTGCTGCAAACTTATCTTCGCAGTTACTTCATATTAAAAACTATACAATAGATGACGGTCTGCCATCAACTCAGGTATGGTGTTCTTTACAGGACAGCAAAGGATATATATGGTTCGGTACAAGCAATGGCCTTGTGAAATATAATGGTAAAGAATTTTTCACTTACAAGGTTTCAGACGGACTTGTAAGCAGTGTTGTCTTATCTTTGCTTGAATATAAAGACGATATCTGGATTGCCACTGATAACGGGATAAGTCGGTATAACGGGAAGGATTTCATAAATTATATATCATATAAAGATAATAATTTCGGGATAGTCTGGTGCATAACAAGATTTAAGGATTCCATATGGTTCGGGACAAAAAAGCAGGGATTATTTAAATTTAATCCTGCTAAAGCCGGGGGTACAAATAATGGATTTGTAAATTATTCAGAGAAAGATGGCTTACCCCTCACAAGTATATTCTCTTTAGCCTCAGATAACAGCTATCTGTGGATTGCTAATTCCCGTTCGGGATTATACAGATATGATGGTAAAAGTATTATAAATTATACAAAGGATTTTAATCTTGAAAATAAGGTATTGACAAATTTAATTATTGCAGACTCTGCTTTATGGGTGGGAACAAAAAAGAAAGGAATATTTAAATATATTTATAAAAACGGCAAATTTATAAAATCAACAAATTATTTCCCTACTGATTATATTTATTCATCTGCAGCAAAAGGGGAGAACCTCTTTTTTGGAACTCGTGGTAATGGCCTCATTTATTATAAGAACAAACCAGTAAGATATACTTCAACTAACGGCCTAATAAATAATCTGGTTTATTCAATATTGATCGATAAGGAAAATTCAATATGGGTTACAACAAATAAAGGGATCAGTAAAATTATTTCTCACAAATTTAAAGGATATTTAAATGGGAAAGCGGTTCTATCCATATGTGAATATAAAGGCGCAATATGGGTAGGGACATTTGAAAATGGTTTGATAAAAATAGAAGATGAAAAGATCACAACTTGTAATCAAAAAAATGGTCTACTTAGATATAAGCAAGTGTGGGCACTCAGTGTGTTTAACGGAAAACTCTGGATTGATCGGGAATGAGGCATCATCATCAAACTCAATATTTCCCGCCAGCAATGATCATATCTGGATCGGGACTACAATGGGGTTAACAAAATATATTCCCGAGAATGATATTCCAAATAAAGTATCGCCTCCAGTCTATATTGAAAAGTTTTTTATAGATGATTCCATGATCAGTAATTGGCAGGATCTTGAGTTTGAATATGGAAAAAACACGGCAAGATTTTTTTATACAGGCCTCTCTTTTAAAGACGAGGATGATGTGTGTTACAAATACAAGCTGGAAGGGTATGACCGGAAATGGTCAGAGGTCACAAAAAAAACCGAAGTCAGATATACAAATTTAAATAATGGGAATTATACTTTTAAAGTAACAGCCCGAAACGGAGATGGCTACTGGTCGGAAAATCCTGCCGGAATATCTTTTTTAATACTCCCTCCTTTCTGGAAAACCTGGTGGTTTATATTAATTGTTTTAATGTTGACAATAATAGTGATCTATACACTGTTCCTCCTGAAAACCTCTCAAATAAGGTGCCGTGCTGAATTACTTGAACAAAAGATAAAAAAAAGAACCAAAGAGTTACAAGATTCTGAAGAAAAATTCAGAACAATGATCGAACATTCAAATGATATGATCTGGGCTCTGGATGAAAAGGGTAATTTCCTCTACTTTAACAGGAAATTGATGGAGGCAACAGGCCATAAACTTGAAGACGAGATCGGGAAATCATTTTCTACAATAATATTCCCTGAAGATTTGGATAAAATCAGAAAGATCTTCATGGAAACAATGGAGGGAAAATCACAGAGTTATGAAACGAGAATTTTTGATTTCGAAAACAAAATACTATTTTTATCAGTCAATACTGCCCCGATAATAAAGAACGGGAAAGTTGTGGGAACCATCAGTTTCGGAAGGGATATTACAGAGCAAAAAAAGATCCAGGAAGACCAGTTGAAATCAAGCAAACTTGAGTCAATTGGCATTCTTGCCGGAGGCATCGCTCATGATTTTAATAATATTCTGACATCAGTGATCGGCAATATATCTCTTGCAAAATTATACTCAAAACCCGAAGACAGGGTCTTTAGACCCCTGGAAAAGGCAGAGAAGAGTTCAATGCAGGCTCAAAAATTAACCCTTCAATTGCTTACTTTTGCCAGAGGGGGGACTCCGATCAAGAGAACAACCCACACCGGTGATCTGATAAAGAACTTTACCATCTATCTTCCGGCATCGGAAAAAGAAGCACCAGTAGAGATAGAAAACAACATGAAAGAGGAGTTGATCAAAGGGAAAGGGAAGATTCTGATGATGGATGATGAGAAGGTTGTACGGGATGTTTCCGGCGAAATACTCGAATATATGGGTTATACCGTAAAATATGCTGAAGAGGGAGGGAAGGCTGTAGAGTTATATAAGGAGGCTGAAAAAACCGGCCAGTCATTCGATGCTGTCATTTTAGATTTAACAGTACCCGGTGGAATGGGAGGCGAAGAGACGATAAAAAAACTGTTCGAGATAAACCCGGAAGTTAAAGTGATAGTTTCCAGTGGATATTCGGATTCTCCGATAATGTCCAACTTCAGAGAATATGGTTTTTCAGGAGTTATTTCAAAACCCTATAAAATTCAGGAACTCAGTGAAATCTTAAATAGAGTTATAAAAAATGCGGAAAAATGATGAACATATTCCTGAAAAAGGAGAAGAACCTCTTTATATAATGCCAATTGGTAAGTTAAAAAATAAGTGAATGATCAAAATAAAAGTCAAACGAAGGTGGCTGTCTCATAACCCTTTTAAAACCAGTGTTTTAGGCCATTTTTTTTGAACACTATACCCGCTTTTTTTAAAAATCACTATATTAAGTAAATTAAATCAATATCTTTACTTGTTATTACGAAATTAGCTTACTTTTTATACTTATTCATTACTTTTTTTATCCAAACTCCAGATCATTTTACTTCCAGACCTTAAAAAGCTTATGTAAATTGATACCGGTACATATCAGATTTCACTGAGCATCAACATTCTTTAACCCTCTGTAAAGCCATCTATTAAAACTATTATTATGTTTGATCCAGCCAAACAAAGGTTCTATTATCTGTTTTCTTTTTTTATAAATTTCTTTATTATTTTCAAGATTATTCTTTTTAATTTGCCTGTATATTGAATCATCAAAAGGGGTTCTGTCTATCTTTCTACCACCTTTATCTTTAGAGCAATCATATCTATATTGGCAATCTTTGTGATTCTTGCAGGGCAAAACCTACTAGGTCATTGTCTATGGCTATATGTACAGTTTTTTTGAATACATTCTTTATACACTCTCTATTCTTCCTAAAGAATCTCCATATGGTATTATGATCCGGATAGTTCATCCCGGTCAACCATACAAGTGCCATTCTGTCTTTGCAGGCTCTTTCTAATTCCCTGGTACTATAAATCTTCTCAAAGTATCCATATAACCAAATCTTAAGAAGTAGTTTATTGGAATAATTGGGACGCCCTTCCTCAACCTTGCGCTCTTTGAATCCCAATTTAGATAAATTTAATTTATCTACAAATTCCCTAATAAACCGTGATGGGTGGTCTGTGGGAATTCATTCCTCAATTGACGGGGGTAATAAAAAACGTTTACTATAATCGGTTTTTATTTCATTTTTCATGCCTTTATTATACCATCTCTCAATCCTAAAAAACACCCTTTTTATCAATTATATCAATATTATTGAAACATTTTTCTCAATCACTTTGGCTTATATTTAAAGCTGTTATTGATTGAGTTTTGGGACAGCCACATTTATACGCTCCCCAAATGGTTTGGTACCCTTCATTTTTTTGATAGATACTCTTTCATTTTTTTAATCATCTTTGTGGCATTTCCATTATTGGGATTTAGCTCTAATGATTTTTGGTAATTTTTAATTGCCAGCTTATATTTACCCTGATTTATTAATCCTTCGGCATAACTGTCGTAAACATTTGAAGATTGAGGGTATATTTCAATATTCAAATTGAAAATCTCAACCGCCTCCTTGAGTTTATTATCTTGTATTAACTTATATCCCAAACGATTGAGCATAGATTCTGAAAAATCGTAGAAATGGGGGTGACTTTTTTTTAATTCCCAATACAGTTTTATTGCCGATTCAATATTTTTTTTCTCTATAGTATCAATAATCGCTTCTGGAATAGTAGCAAATTTTAATCCCTTTATTTTTTTTAGATAGTTTTGTCCTATTAAATTTTTGGCTACCTCTAAAGATTTCAAAGCCTGGGAGCTTGAGTAGAAAGTAAGGAATTCTTTTGCCAAAGACTTATCCTTTTTATAAAGTTTGAGAGCACTCTCTTCAATAACAGGTTGCATCGCAAATTCTCTTTCTTCAAATTCTTTCCATGTTTTCTGTATCTTCTTTATTTTTCTTTTGTAATTTGCATCCACCAATTTTGCAAGTATCTTAAAAATAGTGGCAGATGATTCTAAATCCAAATTCCACCAGGCTTTCTTCGGCATATTAAAATGATAGTCTAATAAATCTTTTTTGGTTGTATAGAGGCTCTCGGGAGCTTTATGAAAAATATCAGGGATCCTAGTAATACCTAGATACCATGGGATAAATACGTTACTGCAGGGTCTTTCAAGTACTCTCCAAGTAACTGTACCTATCTCGACCGGCAACCATTCCCTCTGCTGCACGATTGTAGCCCGATGACTTCCATAGTTACAGATAGTAAAGAAAGGAGATTTGTGAGGGTTTTTTTCATAGTTATCGGACTTATCAAGTTCTGTACCTTCGTAATGACTCCTGAAAATCCCCATTATGTCTTTCAGAGAAAGTTTACGGTCAGGTTTGACTGAAACAGGCATAATACCAGTTTGTGCTTCACGCCATGTTATTGGAAAGTTTTTGTTCAATCGCTGTGCCATGTACCACTGTCGGTGAGTATTTGCTGGATTGCAATGAGATCTTTGGGGAGCATACGCTTTCGAAAAATCGAATTTTTCTTCACTTGATGAGTCATACCATCCCCTTTCTTTTGCATAGTCTATCAAACTGGGAGAACATATAAAATTTTCCTTGTCATTCATGTCAACTTCCCGAATACTAAAAGTGTTTCCGATTATTGCCACCTCATCATCCTGTACTCTCCGGGCCACATAGTTTTTCCCACGAACAATTTGAAGCTGCCACGCTTCTTTTGGTCCTACTATATTCAAATTTCTTCCCGAAGCATTGTAACCATATTTATCAAGAAGTTTAGCAGCAAGCAGTACGGCTTCTCTTGCTGTTTTTGATCTTTCTGCAAGAATCATTCTAAATTTAAAACCCAGACCACCGTTACATAAATCTCCTCGTTCCTCAACTTTCTCCACAGGATCTTCTTTCGATGTACAACCATTACTCCCAAAAGCTACCCCCCATTCATTTATAATTCCATTCGAGTAAGATGTACCGGGGCACTCATCCCAGAAATATGCATAGGTCTCTTCAACCTGGGGAATAGTACCGCCAGCTTTAAGTTTAACAACCGATCCTGGATTAAATTTCTTTCTGGGGATATACCAAAAATAGTCGATATCTTTTGAACTGTCATCCTCAGACTTTGCAAAAATGATTGAACCATCCACCGTTGTTTTTTTCCCAGCAATCAACGCTGTACATTCTTCTGGTTCTCCATCACCAGAGCCCATAAACTTCATGGTGTTGTCGGAAATTTTTACATTCTCTAGTTCAGCATAACCGGGCTTTATTAAAATTACAAAAATGGATAATATTAAAAAAACTTTGGTGAATGAAAACTTTTTTTTCATCTCAATGAAATATTAGGAGAATTATTGTTCGTTGTCAATAGATTTAGGAAAAATGATGAACACATTCCTGAAAAAGGAGAAGAACCTCTTTATATGATGCCAATAGGCAAACTTAAAAATAAGTAAATGATCTAAATATAAATAAAAAAAATTCTATTTTTGTTCTGGTTTTTCTATATAATAAGTACTATTAGATGGATTTGAATCTATACTCACATTACATTTTTTAAATATCTTCTGGATTGTCTCTAAATATTTAAGTCTATAAGTTATTTCAGGACTTCTATTATATTCAACTAAAATGTCATTAAAAGCTTTAGCACTTCCTTTTGCAGAATTTAATACCTCATTTGAATAAGCTTGAGCCTCTAAAATGATCGAATTGGATTTACCCCTTGCATTTGGAATAATAGAATTAGCATAACCTTCAGCCTCTTTGATAATCTCCTGTTTTTTTTCTTTTGCATCAGATACTGCTTTAAATGATGGAGACACACTCATTGGAGGTGATATATCAGTTAATTCAATTGAAATTATTCTAATTCCGATTTTTAAGTCATCTAATGTTTTCTGAACCTCTTCTTTAATTTTAAAACGTAAAAGAGATTTACCTGTAGTCATTACATCGTCTACCTTCATTTTTGCAAGTTCGTGATTTAAATGCATCTCCCCAGTTGTTTTTACTATTGAGTTTACATTTTCTGAATTAAATAGATAATCAGAGAGATTTCTAACATCATAACTTATTGCTGCTCTTACAAGGATCAAGTTTTCATCGCCAGTAAAGTTTTCGATATCAACAAATTCCTCTTCTTCATTTGATTTTTGAATCAAGACCTTCTTTACCTCACTTACGCGAACTTTAATTGTCTTTTCGAAAGGTAAAGGAAGGTGATAGTGAATGCCAGATCCTGTAACCTCTTTTACAACCTTACCAAATCTGATTACTAAAGCACTTTGGCCACTTTGAAGAGTGTAAATTCCAGTTGCAAGGTATATTGTTAGAACTACAGTTATGGAGATTAAAATTTTCTTGCTTATTCTATTTTTTTTCATTCTTATTTCCTGAAAATAGGGCTTTTAAAATTGCTGATTTCTCATCAAGTACAATCATTGTTTTTTTACCAAACATCTCTTCATAAGCTTGTAATGTTCTTAAATAACGGTAAAACCCAATATTCTTTTGATAGGAATCTCCATATATTCTCATTGCTTCAGCCTCTGCTTTACCCTTAATTATTGAAGCCTGACTCTTTGCTTTAGCAAGAATAATTCTTGATTCTTTATCTGCCTCAGCTTTTATCTTCAACGCTTGCTCTTCACCTTCAGCAATATACTTTTTAGCAATCCTATCACGTTCAGCTCTCATTCTTTTATAAACTGCAAGTGTATTTTCATATGGTAGCATAACTCGTTTTATAAATACCTGGCTTACATGAATCCCGAAATCTTTTCCATCTTTCTGTATAAGTTTTGTTAATTCTGCATTCATTTCCCTGAATTTGATTTTATTCGGATCAACATTTATAATGTCAGATAGTTCTCTGACTCCCAGTAACAAACCAGTATGAGAAGCTAACAGATCAGTTATTCTCATTTCAAGCCCCTTTTTATTTCTTACAGTTTTTATAAAAAGAATAGGATCTGATATTTTATAACATACAGCACTTCCCAGAATAAGATTTTTTTTATCAGCTGTTAAAAATTCTGAAGGACTGGGCTGAAGCATAGTTAAACGAGCATCTATCTTTTCAACATTGTTGAACGGATAAGGAAATTTAAGATAAATTCCTGAATTGGTTATAATTTTTACTGGTTTACCAAAACTCATTAAAATAGACATCCTTCCTTGATAAACCACAGTAGTGCAAAGTATATAAAATAATATCACAACTAAAATAAAAACCATTAAATAAATATATCTTTTTTTCATTGTCTTCATTCTCCCAAACTATTTTCATATTTTTCAGATTTAACATCTTTTATCTTGTTTTTTGTTTCAGATGAATAAATCCTGCGCTTTGTTTTTATTGGTAAAATATAAATAAATTTATCTTTAAATGCTTTCTCCACTGCTTCCCACCAGAGCCTTATTTTATTAACACTTTTATATTTACCAAAATTTTTATTCTTTAAAAGGAAACTTTGTGTTTTTCCATTTGCAATATCAACTTTTTCTACAGCAAAAGCATATGACTCTAAAATTTTAGTTTCTGCTTTCCCACGTGAGCGAGGGAGCAAATCATTTGCATAAGCATTTGCCTTATGAATAATCTCATTCTTCTGCTCTCTTGCAGATGCTACTGCACGGTACTCAGGTACAACCTCAATTGGCGGGTGAGCTTCCCTCATATAAACATTAAGAATCTCTACTCCAACAGGGATCCTTTGTACTGCTTTTTTCATATTCTTTATTAATTCCCTCTGAACTTTACCCCTATCTAAAGTCAGAAGTGCGTCTAAATTATAATGTGCCAATACAGTATGTACTTCATAACAAAATAGGCTTCTTATAATCTCATGACTGTTTTCACAGTTAAATCCATACTTTACAGGATCTATAATTCTATAATAACATAAGAAATTTGTATCAACTAAATTTTCATCTCCAGTTAAAGTAATAGCTTCATCAGGCACTTTTAAAAATCTACCCTCAGTGTGTGTAAATTCCCATAAATATGCTTCAGGTTCAACTCCTTTATAATTCCAGTTAGTTCTAAAACCACTCTCTACTCTGGCAATGACTTGAGTATCAACCTTAATTACATTGCCAAATGGTTTTGGTAAATGAAAATGAAGTCCAGGAGGGTTCATATCAACAACTTCTCCAAATAAAAGCTTCACTCCTGTTTGATAAGGTAAAATATTATAAAAACCGGTTCCTGTATAAAGCATAATAACAAGTAATATGTTTGAAAGAATAAGTTTTTTTTTGTTTTTTAAGATCCAATCATCAGGGAAAAGTATTTTTTGTGTTAATATAGATCCAATCCTTTTAAATACTTGAACGAATCTTTCCCATATTCTTTTTATATTTCTCTGAGCCTCTTCTGAGAATTTCTTTTTAAAGTAAGAACTCAACACTTCAGGGAGATTAAAAAATGAGATAGCTTTAACAAACATATTAATGCCAATACGTAGGATAAAAACACCCACTATAAAAGTCATCACCCTCTCTATATGAATTGAAAAATATCCTAAAAAAAGTGTTAACCATACACCAAGAGAGGTGAAAAAATCTGAATATGTATGCATTCCCTCTGCTATAAATGCAATAGAATTATGCTTTTCTCCAATCTTTCTTTTAAAATGCGACATTTTTATAGCAATAAAACAAGCTATACTTATACCAAGAAATGCAATAACCAGAGGAATACCAGGGATTAAACTATACCTGGTACCCTCTTTTACAAAAACATCAAAAATAACTTTGAAACTCCCAAAAATCAATACAAATGAGATCAATAATGCAACAATACCTTCTGCATGTTTTGCCCATCTATTTTTTTTAAAACTATGATTTACTATTATTGAAATTAAAACTGTAAGAGTTATTGCTAAATCTCCTCCTGAATGTAAAGCATCAGCAACTAATAAAGTACTCCCAGTTATACTTGACAAAAAATATTTAAGTAATACGAGAAATATATCCGCACCTATTGCTAAAAATGATGCGTTTACCAGAGCCTTAAAACGAATTGAACTTGATTCAGATTGATTTAATTTCTCTTCCATAAGTTACTACCCCTGTTTGATGTGTGATTTATAATCTCAAATAACATACACAATATCAATAAATATAGCAAACCGCATAAAAAGTCAATAAAGGGTCATAAATGTAATCGTTTGTTGAACTCTGATAAAAAGTAAAGAAAATTCTTCTCCTACAACCTTATAATAAGAGGAATCAATAAAAAAATGATTAAGATTACATTTTTTCATACATAAATTGTTTCTAAATAATCTAAATATTCTGGAGGACTTTCTGTAATCCTAACTCCCATATCTCCCACAATATCTCCTGAAAATCTATTGTGAAATTTTTTACTCCACTTCACCTTACCTTTGATATTAAGAACATCTTTGGGCAATGCAATAAATATAGATATATCTTTGTTTGAAGAGAACATTTCAGTTAGAGCAATGGACATCCCTTTTTTAGAGATATTTGAAGTTATTCCCAAGTTTTCCAACCCATCTAAACTAAAATTAACCATTAGTTTTTTATTTACTCTTTTTTCTTTCCTTTTTTCCATACTTTCCCCTCATTAAAGTAATATATATTTTTAAGTGATTTTTCAACTAATAATTATCTATTAATTAAATTTATTTTATAATATTTTAGAATAGAATGTATGTATTAAATAAAACTTTTGATCCTATTTTTTTCTTGAAATATAAATAATACCACCAATTATTCCCAAAATAAGGTTAAAAATTATATCCAAAAAAGAAAAACTTATTGCATATTCAGGGGAAAAAGAATAAAATACAAAAAATTTAATAAGAACAAGTTCTCTGATTCCAATTCCATTTATTGATATAGGTATAGATAAAACAAGCAATAAGATGGGAATTGTAAAAAAGTAATCAAAAAAAGGTATATTAACGCCAATTGATATTCCAATAAAATAGTAATGTATTATCACATTTAATTGAAGCAAAAAAGACAATAAAAAGACTCTTTTCATCAATCCTTTTTGTTTTAATGAATTCTTTATTACAAACAGAAATTCATCTAATTTTATAAAAAGTTTGTTCAGGAAATTTTTCTTAAATTTGAATTTGCTAAAAAAACCTAAAGGTAATACTTTCCATAAAACCAAAAAAAGAGCAATTCCAATAACACCTGCAAATAATGCAACCAAAATTATAAGTGATTCTTGTATAAAATTTATTTTAATAACTGATGATATTAATGCAAAAAAGAGAAGAACGATAATACCGCTCATTCTTTCTATAACTATAATGGCTGTAGATGCAGAAACTCCCTTTTCAATCTTTTTTGTATCTGAAATTCTTACTATATCACCCCCAAATCTTGTAGGTAAAAAATGGTTAAAAAAACATGCAACAAGATATGATTTTGATAGATCAAGAATAGAATATTTTGAGGACTGATTCTTGAGTAATAACTTCCACCTTACAGCTGAAATCAAAATTCCTATTGAATGAAGACTAAAAGCAAAAATAATATAGGGAAAATAGGCTCTTTTTAATACTTCAACGATCTCTTTAGGATTTGCTTTAAAAAAAACTAAATAGACCAGTAAAGACAACCCAAAAATCAACTTTAAGAAAAACAATAACTTTTTTCTCATTAATCAGCCCTTGGGTGAAATTTTTTATAGACTTTTAAAAGATCAGAATAGTTTAATGTTGTGTATTTTTCAGTAGTCGAAAGGTTTTCATGCCCTAAAAGCTCCTGAATAACTCTTAAATTTGCACCTCTTTGAAGCAAATGAGTTGCAAATGAATGGCGAAAAAGATGAGGATAAATCCTTTTATTTGATTTCATAACCTCTTTATAAGATTTTTGTACTATCCTTTCAACAGACCTTTCTGTTATTTTTTCTCCTCTTGAGTTTAAAAATATAAATTCATTTTTGACTTTAAATTTTATTTCAGCTTCATCTAAGTATTTCAATAATATATCCCTTGCTTTATCATTAAACGGTACAATTCTCTCTTTCTTCCCCTTACCCATTACTCTTAGCACACATTCTGTGAAATCAATATCCTGAACTTTAAGGTTAGTTAATTCAGATACTCTCAAGCCCGTTGCATATAGTAGTTCAAAACATGCTTTATTTCTTAATTTGAAAAAATTTTCTTGAGATAAACTATCCAGAAACATAATCATTTCCTTTTCAGTCAGAATCTGAGGGATTTTTTTGTCAATTTTTGGGGTATTTATAAAATCAAATGGGTTCTCTTTTAATTTTCCCTTTTTCATAAGAAATGAAAAAAAGGATCTTATAGCATAAATTTTTCTTGAAACTGTTGCTTTATTTTTTGTTCTTAAAAAAATTATCGAAATAAAATCTTTAATAACATCTCTTCCAATCTTTAATTTGTTTTCTTTTAAGTAATTATAAAATTGCTCAATATCCTGTCTATAAGCTTTTATTGTGTTAAGAGAAAATTTTTTTATATCTCTTAGATATTCAATATACTCTTTTAAATATTTGCTTTCTTTATCCATTTATCCAAACTCTCAATCGCAATTTTTGCCTTTAATTCCTTTTTTATTTTTTTATTTGCCTTTTTTACTCTTATATCAGGTAATAACCCAAAAGTAAATTTTGTTGGTTTGAAATCTTTCCAATTTGCTTGAGAAATATAGTTTATCAAAGCACCAGTTGCAGTTTGTTTAGGCAAACTATATAAAGGTTTACCTAATATCTTTTTTGAAGCAAAGATTCCAGCAATTAAACCTGAATTTATTGATTCAACATACCCTTCTACACCACAAATCTGGCCTGCAAAGAACAAATTTTTCCTTAATTTTGATTGATAAAATTTATCTATTAACAAAGGAGCATTTATATAAGTATTCCTATGCATTCTCCCATATCTTTCAAATATTGCATTTTCAAGACCTGGAAGTTTTCTTAACACACGTTTCTGCTCTCCCCATTTTAATCTTGTCTGAAACCCGATAAGTTGATAAAAATTCTTCTTTACATCATCCTGCCTTAATTGGACTACAGCATAAAGCATTTTATTGGTTTTAGGGTCTATAAGTCCAATAGGTTTCATAGGTCCAAAAGATAGAGATTTTTCTCCCCTTTGTGCAATTTCTTCAACAGGTAGACAGGCTTCAAAAAAGAGGTTTTTTTCGCAATTTTTTATTTCAACTTTTTCGGCATTTATTAAATCATTTACAAAATTACTGTACTGCTCTTCATTTAAAGGTATATTTATAAAATCAGCTTCTCCTTTATTATACCTTGATGCATGGAAAACTTTATTATAATCAATTGATTCAGCATTTATTATGGGGCTTGTTGCATCATAAAAAAACAAATTTTTCCTCATAGTTATTTTTGTCAAATTATCAGAAAAGTTTTGACTTGTAAGTGGACCTGTGGCTATTATAACTGGTATAGTTGCTTTTGGGAATTTTTTGATCTCTTCATTTATCAAATTTACATTAGGCATAGATTTAAGTTCATAAGTGATTTGTTCTGCTAATTTCATTCTATCAACAGCAAAACTATTTCCAGCAGGTACTCTGTTTCTTTTAGCAACTTTTAAAAAGAATGAGTCAAGCATTTCTAATTCTTTTTTTAATAGTCCTGAGCTTGAAGAAATTGAAAATGAACCAAGAGAATTTGAACAAACCATTTCTCCTAAAAATCCTGTTTTGTGAGCTTCTGTCATTATTTGTGGTCTCATTTCATATAAATCTACTCTAATTCCCCTTTTAGAAACCTGATATGCTGCTTCAACTCCTGCAAGTCCCCCACCAATAATAATAACCTTTTTTTCCATCACCTACTTTTTCTATATATATATTTACATTCAGGATAACCGGGACATGCAATGAAATATCTTTTAGTTTTTCTGGAAAACCTCTTTATTAAAGGTTTTCCACATTTTGGACACTTGCCAAAATCTTCTTTTAATGTCTTAATATAATCACATTCAGGGTAACCTTTACACCCAATAAAGAATTGCCTTGTTTTCCTTGAATATCTTTTAACAAGAAATTTCCCACATTTTGGGCATTTTTCTTCTAAAATTTGATCATCTGTTTGATTATTGTTTTCATCTATTCTTTCAGTATATTTACACTCTGGAAAAGCGGTACATCCAATAAACCATGATTTTGTCTTATAGGAATATTTTCTTGCAAGTTCTTTATTACACTTAGGGCACTTTCTGTCTATTAATAAATTTACTTTTCCGGATTTTTCTATCTTTTCTAAATCATTTTTAAGTTTCTTATAAAACTCATCGATACCTTTAGTCCATTCAAGTTTTCCCTCTGAAACAAGGTCAAGCTGCTTCTCAAGTTCTGATGTGAAATCATAGTTTATTATATCTTTAAAATTCTCCTCAAGATATCCATTAACCTTTATACCTAAAAAGGTTGGAATAAATTTCCCTTCTTCTTTGTAAATATAATCGCGTTTTCCAAGAGTATCTACAATTTTTGCATATGTTGAAGGTCTTCCTATTCCCTTTTCTTCGAGTATCTTAACAAGGCTTGCCTCAGTATATCTTGCAGGTGGTTTTGTGAAGTTCTGTTTATGAATAATTTCTATTAGCTTTAGAACCTCTCCTTCGTTTAATTCAGGTAATTCTTCGAGTTTATTCTGAAGCTTGAGAATTTTCAGATAACCAAGAAATTTTATAATTTCACCCTTTATTATGAACAGATATTTTCCATTATAAATCTCAAATATTGTTTCCTCAATTCTTGCTTCCTTCATCTGAGAAGCTAAAAATCTATCCCATATTAGCTTATAAATTTTATATTGGTCATTTTTAAGAAATGTTTTTAATTCTTCAGGATTATGAAAAGGTAATGTCGGCCTTATTGCTTCATGAGCATCTTGAATTTTTTTCTTTGTACTGAAAAAATTAGGTTTCTCAGGACAGTATTCTTTTCCATAATTTGAAATAATAAACTTTTGTGCAGCGTTTTTTGCTTCATTTGAAATTCTATATGAATCAGTTCGCATATACGTTACCAAACCTGTACGTTCAATACCCTTTAAGTTGACCCCTTCATACAATTGTTGAGCTATTCTCATTGTCTTCTTTACAGGAAATCTAAACCTTTTAAAAGCTTCTTGCTGTAAAGTTGAAGTAATTAATGGTGCAAAAGTTTTTCTCTTTTTTAATTTCTTATTAATTTTATTTAGTATGAATTCATTTTGCTTTAAATCATTTAAAATTTTATCAGTTTGTTCTTTTGTAGTAATTTTCAACTTTTTCTCATTGTATTTCTCTAATTTTGCAACAAATGAGGGATCTTTTGAGCCTTTAAATTCGGCACCAATCATCCAGTACTCTTCGGGTTTAAAGCTTTGAATTTCTTTCTCTCTTTCCACTATTAATTTAAGTGCAACAGATTGAACCCTTCCTGCTGATAAAGGACCTCCTATCTTTTTCTGTAAAATTGGGCTAATTTTATAACCAGCAAGCCTGTCAAGTAAACGTCTCATTTGTTGAGAATTCACTTTGTTTATATCAATATCCCCGGGTTGCTCAATAGCTTGAATTATTGATTTTTTTGTTATTTCATTAAACGATATCCGATAAATATTGCTATTAATATTTTTTAATAACTCTTTTAAATGAAAGGCAATTGCTTCACCTTCTCTGTCAGAATCTGGAGCCAATAGTATATCCTTACATTTTTTTGAAAGTTTCTTCAACTCATTAATTATACTTTTTTTATCTTTCAACTCTTCGTAGTGAGGCTTATAATGGTTATCAACATCAATACTTAGAACATGAGGGTTCAAATCCATTACATGCCCCATAGAAGAACTGACAATATAATTAATACCAAGATACTTTGATATAGTATTCGACTTTGCTGGTGATTCCACAATGATAAGTGTTTTTTCTTTCATATTAATTTTCTGTAACCTCCTGCTTCTTCAGTAATAATATTCTTTAAAATCATTCCCATTAACAATGAGATTATCTCAGAAACTGAGATGTCCAGATTTTCAACAAAATAATCTATATCTTTTACATCATTTTCCTTAATTAAGTCAAGTATTTTTTTTTCTTTTAATGATAAATTTTTTAATTCTTCTTTTCTTTCTTCTTTATATTCTATTCCATAATCATCAAAAATATCTTTGGGAGAGGTAATTAATTTTGCTCCTTGCTGAATTAAATAATTTGTACCTTTACTCAAATGGGAATCGATTCTTCCGGGAATTGCATAAACATCTCTATTTTGTTCAATAGCTAATCTTGCTGTAATAAGTGATCCACTTTTAAATGCTGCTTCTACAATGAGAACAGACTTTGAAATTCCAGATATAAGTCTATTTCTTATAGGGAAATAAAATGGTCTTGGTGTTATATCAACAGGAAATTCAGAGATAACACAACCATTTTCAATAATTTTATCAATCAAATATCTTTTTCCAGCAGGGTATATATGAAGTAATCCCCCAGCATTTATTCCAATTGTTTTCCCATTTTGTTCAATTGCTATTTTGTGAGACATTGAATCAATACCATAAGCCATTCCAGAAACAACAGTTAAACCAGACTTACATATATCAGGTAATATAGTGGTCAATGACATCATGCCATATGAGCTAGG
>JAUWQW010000095.1 GCA_030610885.1 Candidatus Aminicenantota bacterium
CATCAAAAAAGGTACCACTTCCTGATAAATTTTTCATATAGATTTTTTCGTGCGTCAACGATCTATACTTCGTATAGATTCTTAAATGAGGCAATAGGCAGGGCTTTCTTTTGAGGCTCTTAATATTGCAAAAAAACTCAAAAAAGAATTAATGACAAAAAAGTTTACAATTTTGGTATAAATCTATTTTAGGAAATATTTTATTTAACTTTAAGAATTTGATCTATTAATCTGATTTCAGGAAAATATCTTTATCGAACCCTTTTTTACTGATATAATTCTCAGAATTATCATATTTTAAGCATTTTACATAATTGATATATCCAGGATTAGCTTCTACTATTTTAACTCCCATACCTTTAAGCACATGTGGGGCATCTTTTTCAGAGACTCGTTTTGACCATTTTACTTCCCCCCTCATTTCATAAAGTTCATCATCAATAGCAAGTAATAAAATTATAATAGAATTGTTAGGGATGTTTTCATTTAATTCAATATAAATACCGTTTTCAGATATATTTGATGTTATTCCAACCTGTTCAGTTCCATTGTGATCTATGTTTATAATAAATTTTTTATTATATCTTTTATCTCTTTTGTTTCCCATTTTGCCTCCAAATAAAACTTTCTTTTCTATAATATTTGTATGCAATATGTTTTCCAATTTATTAAACATATTGTTTTAAAAAGATTTATTTAAAAATATCAACAACTAAATACATTATATGAAGTTCTTTAGAATATATATTTTTAGTTTAATCAAGAAAATTTATAAATTATTGGCGAGCAAACACACATATAAGTGTATACTAATTACACACATATTACTTTAAGCACATATTTTTTGAATAAAATGTGTGCAAATTGTTTTCTTACTTATCTTTTTTTTGGATGTTATATGGGCAATCTTTTTTTAAGATGCATATATTACATAATGGTTTTTGGGGTTTACATACTGTTTGTCCAAAGCCCACAAGAGTTTGGTTGATTTTATTCCAAAATATCTCTGGAAACATTTTTTTTAACTCTTGCTCAATAATTTCAGGTTTTTTACCATTTGCCCAGCCGAGCCTTTTTGATATCCTGAAAACATGTGTGTCCACTGCAATTGAAGGTTTATTAAAAGCAAGTGAAAGTACAAGATTTGCTGTTTTTCTTCCTACTCCAGGCAGATTTGTTAGTTCTATAAAATTATCCGGGACTTTTTTTATTTGAATGAGTTTTTTACAAATTTCATATATATTTTTCGCTTTCCTTTTATAAAAACCAACAGGATAGATTAATTCTTTAATTTTTTGTTCTCCGATTTTTAACATTTTTTCTGGAGTATCTGCAATATTAAATAATTTTTTAGATGCACCCTTTGTTACTGTATCTTTTGTTCTTGAGCTTAATAGAATGGAAATAAGTATCCTGAATGGAGTATTTCTAATACTTTTTTCAAAAGCTTGAACTGGTGGATTGAATGGAATTATAAATTCTTCAATTTTTTTTAAAGTTTTTACAGGGTTATTTCCCTTCAATTCTTTTTCCATTTATAATTATTTCATTTGCAATTTTAACAGACAGCTTTAGAGTTGCTGAAACTCCACAATATTTTTCTTCTGAAAGTAAGATTGCTTTTTTAATTTTTTCAAGAGAAAGGTCTTTTCCTTCAAATACATATTTGATAAGAATTGCTAAATACTTTTTTGGATGTTCCTTTGAAAGAACTGCCTCAGTTTTAACTTCAAAAGAATCAATATTCACTCTCATCTTTTTTAAGATTGATATTACATCAATTCCAGTACATCCAGCAAGTGCAATAAGAATAAAACCTTTTGGACTTGGCCCCCTGTTTTTGCCTCCAACATCCTCTTTTGCATCAATCATAAACTTAAATCCATCTAGAGTCGCTTCAAAGGATAGTCCGTCTTTCCAAATTACTTTTGAATTCATTTTATCTCCTTTATAAATAAATATTACTAGTTGTGTTTAGCCTAAGTAAAAAATATTAAAATTAAATTATAAGCAATTTTTATATAATTTTCAAAGCAGAAAAGCGATTATTTACATATGATTTTAATATATGATATTATCTATCTAAAGGAGATAAACATGAAGAAATTAATCTGGTTAATAATTATAGTGGTTATTGGAATTGTTGTTTATAATCATTTCATTACCCCACTTTCGGAAGAGGAACAGAAGGTTAAGGTATTGGAAGATGAATTCAATTCCGCAATAAAGGATTTTCACCAAGCAGAACGTAGTGCTGGCATAAGTGGTATGGATACTACAGCAGATTTGGATGATGCTATAGATAAAGTTAAACTGGTTAAGGAAAAACTAGAAGAGCTAAAGGAGAAACTTACTTCAGAATCAGCTAGAGAAAGGGCTGATAAGCTAAAAAACAGCATCAATAAATTTTTAGAAGGAATAGGGGGACTTTAAATAGAATTCTATATTAATCAGTATATTTGCAGAAATAAGTTTTACTATTTTTTGAATTTTATAGAGTATTTTTCAATAATATCCTTATATATTGGGAAAGAAGAGGTAAGTTCAATCACTTTGGACTTGATTGATCTTAGAGTTTCTTCATTGTTATGATTTTTCAATGCTTCAAAAATAAGTTCTGCTATTACTTTCATTTCATCTTCTTTCATTCCTCTAGTTGTGATAGAAGGGGTTCCAACCCTGATCCCTGAGCAGATAAAAGGTGGATTCTGATCAAATGGAATTGTATTTTTGTTTACAGTAATACCTGCTATATCAAGTGCATTTTCAGCATCCTTTCCAGTTATGTTTAAAGGTGTTACATCAACAAGCATTAAATGGTTATCAGTTCCGCCAGATACAATCCTTAGATCCTTATTATTTAGTTCGTGTGCAAGAACTTTCGCATTTTTAACTACCTGTTTTTGATATTCCTTAAATTCATCTTCCATTGCAAGTTTAAAACATACTGCTTTTGCAGCTATTATATGTTCTAAAGGGCCTCCTTGAATTCCAGGAAATACGACTTTTTTTAGTTCTTTTCGGAACTCCTTTTTACAAAGAATAAAACCACCTCTTGGTCCTCTTAATGTTTTATGTGTTGTTGAAGTTACATAATCTGCATATGGAATAGGTGAGGGGTGAACACCTGCAGCAATTAGTCCAGCAATATGAGCCATATCAACAACAAGAACTGCTCCTACTTTATCTGCAATTTTTCTAAATCTGTCAAAATCAAAGAATCTTGGATATGCAGATGCTCCCGCCATTATCAATTTTGGTCTATGTTCCAAAGCTAATTTTTCAAGTTCATCATAATCAATTTTTTCAGTTTTTTTATCAACTCCATAAAACACAACATTGTATAATTTCCCGGTAAAATTTAATGGATGACCATGGGATAGATGCCCACCATGTGAAAGGTTCATCCCAAACATAGTGTCACCTGGTTGGAGTACTGTCATATAAACTCCCATATTTGCTTGAGTTCCGGAATGTGGTTGTACATTAGCATATTCAGCACTGAATAGCTCTTTTGCTCTATCCATTGCAAGCTTTTCTGTTATGTCTACATTTTCGCATCCTCCATAGTATCGTCTTTTTGGGTATCCTTCAGCATATTTATTTGTGAGAACAGAGCTCATAGCTTCCATGATTCCATTTGGAACAAAATTTTCGGAAGCAATTAATTCTAAATTTTCATTTTGCCTTATAGTTTCGTTCAAAACAGCTTCAGCTACTTCTGGGTCCAACTCATATAGATCTTTTTCTAACATATTATACTCCTTATTTGAAATTATTATTTTCTATTTTATTTTGTAAATAATCAAGCCTTGTCTGATGTCTGCCTCCTTCAAATTCTGTATTCAACCAAACACTTACAATTTTTAATGCAGTTTTCAAATCAATGGTTCTTGCTCCCAAATTTAGAACATTTGAATCGTTGTGTTTTCTGCTCATTTCTGCCAGAAATTCATTATTGCATAAGGTTGCTCTTACATTTTTAAATTTATTTGAGACTATTGACATGCCAAGCCCAGAACCACAAATGCTTATTGCTCTTGAATTTTCTGGGTCTTCAGATATTTTAAAAGCAGCTTTCGCACCATATTTAGCCCAGTTTGCAGGTTTTGTTGTGTGTGTACCCAGATCCTCTATTTCGTACTTGTTTTTTATAAGGTGTATTTTCACTTCTTCCTTTAATTCAAAACCAGCATGGTCAGAGGCAAGGTATATCTTAAATTTATTATTTTTCATTTTTTTTGCTATTAAATCTATATCTTACAATCTATATTTCTAATACAATTTTAATTAAATGTCAATATAAAGTTTCTATTTAACTATTGCATTAAGAACCCAATCTTCAATATTTTTTTATTATTTTTTATGAGCAGGGCAATCAATTTCTAATGGATGGCCCCTTTGTCTTTGCACTCTTACAGTTTATATTCCACTCCAACCAATCCGGCAAAGGGTTTGGCCCCGGAGCTCCAGGCTTCTTCGTCTCTCTGGTTTTCGATAAGAGCTGTAAGGTAAATCCTGGCTTTTTTGGACAAAGTGATGGCAAGCTTGGCTACCAGTCTCTTAATAGGTGGATCGTGCAGGGGGTTTCCGATTTTTTGGGGATAATATTCACCGTAATTGAGATTAATGATTATTTGCTCCGATTCAACCATTAAATTGATATAACCTCCCTTACCGGTAATGGGAGTGTTGTAGGCATAAAATATATCCCTGAAGTACAAACTTCTGGGCCAGAATATACACTCTTCATCGAATGGCCGATGAAATCCGTATTTATCGTAGATCCATTCGCCGGAAAGAACAAATTTATTGATTCTCAGGAAAAAGTCAAATCCGGTATGGCTTTTATAAATTTTTTGATCCTCTGAACCGAAGCCATCGTGAACTTTGTGCGAAATACCAAAGGCCCAGTTTTCTCCCTCAGCCCCTAACCGGAAGATCCCGGCTTTTCCGGAATTTGTATCCCGATTTTTTTCTCCGTTTACAGCTGCCACATCAATAGATAAAAAGGCAAGCTTGTAATGGAGGAAGATCCCGGTTTCTCGCCACAAGATAGCCTCTGAGCGGATAAAGGGCGAGCCGAAATTAAGATTGTTTGAGAATGAATAAAAATGGACTCGACCAAAAGGAGTAAGGGCTTTTCCCAGTTTGCAGCTGAAATTCCCCACCCGGAATTGGATATTCAACTTGGAAATGGAAAAGGTCTCTATTTGAAAATTGGCTAGATAATCTTCCCTGTTGTTATCAACCAGGATGTTTTCCCCGAAAGGCTGGGTAATAAAAAATTCATTTTCCACCTCTATTGATCCTCCTTTAAACCGCTGTTTTATTAGGGCCCGGATAGCAGCTTCTGCTCCGAAACTGAATTCAAGCCCACTCCAGTAAATTCTTTGGTCATTGATGGCGTAGGATCTGAAATCAATATCCAGTTTCAAATCAACTAAATCAGATAGTTTTAAATTTTGTATGGGAAATGTCTGGGCTGATAGAAGAAATAACAAAAGACATAAAAAAAATAATGTTTTTTTAAAGATCAATTTTATTTTCCAATTTAGAACATAATGGATACACCCCACTGCAAATGGTGGGTGAAAAAATTCATTATAACTTCACTGTCCTGGTTATCCATGTGCATGCCATGAAGGTGGGAATAGGTGAATTTGTATTCAAAGTTGAACCCGAAATGACGCCAGGGTTTATAACGCAGCCCCGATCCGATTGCGAAGCCAAGATTGCCAAATCCAGGTTGAAAGGAATAGGCAGCCCAATTGGGAAGACTTTCGGTTAGCTTGAGTTCAAGGTGGGGCAAGGTCGGGCCGATGGAAATCGAAACAAAGGGCTGGAGCCTGCCATCTGGAATCTTATAGCTGGTTAACAGAAGCAACCGGTAGACAAAAGACAAGCCAACATGATTGATCCCGTGGGAGACACTGAAATAGTCTATGTATTTTTTTATCGGAGCGATTTCATCTATTACATTACCCTGATAAATTCCGCTGATTCGAAGATTTTGATCTTTATCGTTCAAAAATAATTTGTGGTGGATAAATTCTATACCAATACCGAACCGGGGATTTTTTTTGAAAAAGTGTATAAATCGATAGCAGTAATAGGGTTCGGTAAAAGCAGCTAGAGCAGCCCCGAGTCTCAATTCGAAGAGTGGTTTTAAGAAAGCATTGGGGATAATGGAATTATCAGGAAAAAATGAATCATCATCCAGATGAGCATGATAAAAATCAAGAGAATTTGACTCATACCGTAATCCGATATCAGTAGTGACAGGGAAGGATTTTCCCCGGTTGTATTCGAAATAATTCAAAGTCATTCTGGCCTTCCCGCTCTGTTTGGTTGAAGTACAGGAGATCACCATTATGATGGGGAGAAGATAAACAAGTCCAACTTTTTTTTTCATCAGTTCATAATGATAACATGAAAATAAATTATAAACAAAATAATTTGTTCAGGTAAGAAAATAGGGACAGAGACCATTTATTTAATTTTTTTATGTCAACTTTAATTAAATGTCAATATAAAGTTTTAGTTAAAAAAAAAGGAGAATGAATCTCTTCATTCCCCTTAAAAATTTTTATTAGTATTAGGATATTATTAAAAGAGTTTTAACCTCTTCCGCCTTTTCTCCCTTTACCATTGCTTCCACCGGTCCCGGTACCATCGCAAACACCGGATCCGTAATTTCCACCGAAATTATTCATGTTCCGGAAAGAGTTAAAACTGCTCGTGCCATTGATGTTCCTCTGGTGCCTCATTCTGTTCATATTACCTTTACCTGCTCCGTATCCTTTTCCATCCTGCGGTTTAACCCAGTCGGGATCCGAATGATTGGGAATACCGTCACCATCGTGATCTCTGAAATTATCATTAATTCCATCTCCGTTCTCATCAATAAAAATACATTTTCCGGTTCCGTCTCCTGGACCGTTTCCTGCTGATAAGGAAATTACGCTTATTACCATTAACGATAAAAACAATACCATTAATTTCTTTGTCATTTTTAACCTCCTATTTTAATAATATTTATATAGCAATCTTCTTGCCAACTTTAAGTCAAAACAGCACGAAGTTGTATGTTGCCTATATAGCATCATTTTTTATGGTTTCCTGAAAACATGGGATTTTGAACAAAAAAACAAGCGTTAATCCCTGCTTGTTTACGCAATATTTTGCGAATCAGGAGGTGAGCTGGGATATAATATTCTTTTCATCTACTTATTAATTATATTCAGGCTCTTAATTTTATAACGGATGCCCGACTCGGAAATACCAAGCTCATCGGCTGCTTTTGTCTGATTGAAATTAAATTTTTTCAGGCTTTTTTCTATTATATTTTTTTCTATTATGTTGAGCCGTTCAGGGAGAGGGAGAGATTCATCAATTTTATAAAAGAATGTATCTTTTTCATCAACCGTATTTATGAAAACCGGCAGGTCCTTCAGGGTCAGGATATTTCCCCGGGTAAGGACAACTGCCCTCTCAATAATATTTTCAAGTTCCCTTATATTCCCCCGATAATTATACTTGATCAATGCGGACATTGCATCTTTTGAGATTGATGTGATCTTTTTTCTTTCTCTTTCTCCGAATTTTTTTATGAACAGGTCGATCAGGCGGGGTATATCCTCTTTCCTTTTTTTTAGGGGAGGGAGTTCTATGTTGATAACATTAAACCTGAAATAGAGGTCCTCCCTGAATTTTCCCTCTTCAATGAGTTTGTTCAGATCTTTATTGGTTGCAGTAATAAGCCTGATATCAGTTTTTATTACCTTGTTTGAACCCAGCCTGGTTATTTTCTTGTCTTGTATGGCACTGAGTAATTTTACTTGCATTTCAGGAGAGAGATCACCGATTTCATCAAGAAACAAGCTTCCATTGTCAGCTTCCTCGAATTTACCTTTCCTGTCTTCCACTGACCCGGCATATGCGCCCCTGACGGCTCCGAAAAGCTCGGCCTCAATTAATGTTTCCGGAATAGCTGCAATATTAACCTTAACAAAAGCATTATTTTTCCTGCGGGAATTCCTGTGAATAAGATTTGCAATTACTTCCTTTCCTGTTCCGCTTTCACCTGTGATCAGGATATTTGCATCTGATTCGGAGACTCTCAGGGCCAAATTAACTACTTTCTGCATCTGTTCGGACCCGAATATCATATTATCAAAATCTTTCTTATCTGCAATTCCTTCTTTAAATTTTTCATTCTCTTTGACCAGTTTTAATTTTTCAATGATATTATCTATATTATGATTCAGTTCATCTATCTCAACCGGTTTGGTCAGATAATTGTATGCCCCCTGTTTTAAAAGCCTTACAGCTTTCTCTACGGAGCTGTAAGCAGTCATGAAAATAACAGGAAGAACTGGGGAGGCTGTCTCAAAAGTCACAAATAGTTATAATATTTTATTTTGAGAAAAATTTTGGAATAAATACTCTGAGAACATTGATA